>JAYUUO010000255.1:0-25690 GCA_043754515.1 Armatimonadota bacterium | reverse complement strand
TAATCGCCATCCTCGCGGCGATCCTATTTCCCGTGTTCGCCTCCGCCCGCGAATCCGCCCGCGCGACCGCCTGCCTCTCGAACACCAAGCAGATCGGCACCGCGCAGATGATGTACTCGCAGGACTACGACGAGACCATCGTTCCGAACAACATCTTCAAGAGTAACTCCGCTACGAGTGCCGACCCCATCGCGAGTCAGAAGCAGGGCGCGTGGACGGAACTCCTCCAGCCGTATCTGAAGAACCAGCAACTGCTGTTCTGCCCTAGCTACGACGAAGGACGCCAAATCAAGGCACTCGACGATGCGCGTTGCGACGGGAACGGCACTCCCGGTAGCCACGAGGCGGCGGGTGGATACGCGCCGAACGAGGTGCCCGCGCCGAGCGAGTCGAACTACCTGTCCCACTACGGCATCGCCCGGAACGCGGACTTTTACCCCCTCTCCTCTGACTGCGACAAGACGGGCACCGGTTTCCTCTATGCCCACTACCCTGGCTCGGGGTGGAGTGACGACAACACGACGTTCAACTCCCTTGCGCTCGCCGACATCAAGGAAGTCTCTCGCACGGCGAACATCTCCGACGGCTACACGCTCGTTTCGCGCGACGGCGTGTACGTCCGCACCCGCTACGGCTGCGAGGGGCAGTTCCGCCACAAGGGGAGCGGCGCGAACCTGACGTTCCTCGACGGCCACAGCAAGTATGTCCAGGGCAATCCCGAGATCGTCTTCGACAAGGAGAGCAAGTTCGGGTGCGCGTACGAGAAATACTTCTCTTACGACCTTTAGGGATGAGGGGCGGGCGGGTTTTGCGCCTCTTTGGGCGAGGCTCCTCCGGTTTCGGGCCAGGCGGGAGCCCGAGGCGCGGACCCAACTCCCGCCGGCCGCGGGCACCGCTCGGCCGCGACGCGCCCGCCTCTCGCGCCCGCCGTATCGGGCCGGGGGCGCGGGAGGGAGCGAGCCGCTATACCGCGAACGCCCGCGGTAGCGTATACTCCAGATAAATGACTATCCCCGCGACCGCCCCCGAAACCATCGAAGCACAGGCGAAGACGTTCCGTGACCGCGCCGCCCGCATACAATCCGAGATCGCCCGCGTCATCGTCGGGCAGACCGAGATCGTGACCGGCGTGCTGGTCGCGGTGCTCGCGGGCGGGCACGTCCTGCTCGAAGGCGTGCCAGGACTCGGCAAGACCCTGCTCGTGCGCACCCTCGCGCAGGTGATGGACTTGCAGTTCGCCCGCGTCCAGTTCACGCCCGACCTGATGCCCGCCGACATAACCGGCACCACGCTTTACATGGACGACGAGGCGGGGCACCGCGCGTTCCGCTTCGTGCCCGGTCCCGTGTTCGCAAACATCCTGCTCGCCGACGAGATCAACCGGGCGACGCCCAAAACGCAGGCCGCGCTCCTGGAAGCGATGGCCGAACACAGCGTCACCGTGAGCGGCACCGCCCGCCAGTTGCCCGCGCCGTTCTTCGTGCTCGCGACGCAGAACCCTATCGAGATGGAAGGCACCTACCCGCTCCCCGAGGCGCAGATGGACCGGTTCTTGTTTAAGATAAACGTCCCCTCGCCGTCGCTCGCCGAGCTATCCGCGATCGTGGACCGCACCACCGGCACTGGGGTCAGCGGCGCGGACAAAGTCATCTCCGAGGCGGAGGTGATCGAAATGCAGTCCTGGGTGCGCGGGATTTTGATCGCCCCGCACGTCCGTGATTTCGCTTCCGGACTTGTCGTCGCGTCACACCCATCGAAGGACAGTACCGCGCCTGATATGGTCAAAAAATACGTCCGCGTCGGGGCGAGTCCGCGCGGGGCGCAGTCTCTGGTGCTTGCGGCGAAGGTGCGCGCCGCGCTGTCGGGCCGCTACAACGTCGCCATTGACGACATCATCGCCGTGGCCGCGAACGCCCTCGGGCACCGCATCCTGCTCAACTTCGAGGGCGAGGCGGAAGGAGTCAACCCCACCGACGTGGTACAAAGCATCGTGTCGCACGTCAGTGACTGGCAACGCGCGGGGCTACCGAAACTCTAGCATCGCCCGAACACGCGGGCGTCGGCTCCAGGGGCGGCCTCGGGACCGATGCGCCCCGCGGTTAATGAGACGAAACAAGCGACGAAACAAGCAACGATGTGGGTTATTTACCTTGTTGTTATCCTAATACTCCTGCCCCTACTCGCCCCGCCTATTCCCCTGCGGAAGCGGGACACGAGCGGCTGGGATAGCCTGCCGTTCGTCACGCTCGGCCTAATCCTGGCGAATATTCTGGTCTTCCTGCTCACGGTGAAGAGCAACGACTTCGGGCTGATGAGCGCGCAGGTATCCGCCCCTATCGCGGAGCGGTTCGGCCTGGTGCCGCACGCCCCGAGTCTGCTGACCCTGTTCACCCACCTGTTTATGCACGGTACCTGGGACCACCTGTTCTTCAATATGCTGTTCCTGCTCCTGTTCGGGCCGCACATCGAGGACGCGTTGGGGCGCTGGGAATACCTGCTTTTCTACGTCGGCGGTGGGTTCATGGCGGGGCTACTCCATGTCGCCCTGGCAGCGACGCCGCTCCTTTCCGGTGCCGCGGACGCGCCCCTGGTCGGGGCGTCAGGTGCCATCGCGGCGGTACTCGGGCTGTTCGCGGTGCGCTTCTGGCGGGCGAAGTTGCGGGTGTTTTTGGTGTTCACCATCCCCGCCGTGTATGTGATCGGGTTCTACGCGCTGTACCAGATCATGACCGGGGTACGCGCGTTCGCGGACGCCGGGGACACCAACTCGGTCGCGAATTGGGCGCATGTCGGTGGGCTGTTGTTCGGTGCGCTGATCGCGATCCCGCTCAAGGTCAAAGACGACTCGCGGCGGGAGTACACCCTGGAGGATGCGGAAGCGGCTAGCCACGAGGACCGGTGGCTCGACGCGGCGAACCTGTATAACCGCTACCTGGCAGAGAAGCCGGAAGATGCCGGGGCGCGCCGCGCTCTGGGGCGGGTCTGCGTCAAGTTAAGGCAGAGTGGGAACGCACACGGGCATTTCGTGGAGGCACTGCGCCTGTACCTGCAAGCCGCCCCGTCCCGCGAAAACTCGGCGGCGGTCGCGGGCACGTACGGCGACGCGTGCTCGGCGTTCGAGACGTTCCCGCTCCCGGCCGCCCTTCTGTCGCGCATCGCCGGGGCGTGCGAGGAGAACGGCAAACTGCCGTTAGCAGACCGCGCCCTGACGGACCTGTGCCGCAACCACGGGCAGACGAAGGAGGCCGAGAACGGCCTTTTCCGTCTGGGCAAACTGCACCTGACGAAACTGAACCAGCCGCGCGAAGCCGCCGTGGTCTTCCGCGAGTTTTTGCGCATCTATCCGCACAGTGAGTGGCGCGGGCAGGTAGAGCGGCTACTCACGGACGCGGACGACCGGACCCCCAGCGAATCCGCGTAAGGCGGACCGAGAGGAGCCGCATTCTAATGGACGACTTCTATCGCGTTCCTTTATCCACGGGCGAAGCGGCCGCGACGCTCGCGGTGCTACGCCTCGTGCGTGACCTGCTCCGGCGCGAGGGGACGGCCCCCGATGTCGCGCCTGACGTGCTGGAATCCGCGGCCGCCCGCATTGAGGCGGAGATCCCCGACTTCCTCGTGAACGCGTCGGATAAACTTCGTCTGCTTCTGGCCGAAACACTCGCCCGTGCCAACTTCGGAGGCGGCGCGAGCGACGAATCGGTTGGCGAATTCTCCCCCATGACGGAGGTCGCGCACACGCGCCGTCTGCTGGAAAAGGCGTGGCGTTCCTCCGGCGTAGCGGAGATCGAATATTACGTCGCCAGCCGGAACGAATGGTCGACGCGGCGCGTCGAAATATCGAACATCTATGAGCGGGGGAACGGTTGGTATCTCGAGGGCGAGTGCTCTCTGCGCCGCGACCACCGGATGTTCCGGCTGGAAAATATCCGTGCGGCGCGGATGATCGAGGGCGGGGCGGACGAGGAGTTGCCGGACCCGTTCGACGACGAAGGGAATGCCTGATCGCAGGCGGAATTAACGCATGATCAATCTGGTAAGCGCGGCGTTCGCCGCCCGCGTCGCGGTGGAAAAGGAACCGGTGGTAGTGGAGAAGCGCACGGACGCGCCGCTCCTGGAGCCGGGCTTCCTGCGCAAGTTGGAACGCATCGCGCTCGGCGCGGAACGCGCCCCAACCGCGCGGATGCAGGGGGAGCGGCGTAGCAACCGGCGCGGGGCATCGCTCGAGTTCGCGGACTACCGCGACTACACGGCGGGCGACGATCTTCGCTACGTAGACTGGAAGGCATACGCGCGGCTGGAACGGCTTTTCGTGAAACTGTTCGTCGCGGAGGAGGATATGGGCATCCACCTGCTTCTGGACGTGTCCGAAAGCATGAACTACGGGGGTCCCGATGGGGAGACGCCTGTTCAAACCACCAAGTTCTCGTTCGCCCGCAAAGCGGTCGCGGCTCTCGGCTACGTCGGCTTGCTCCGCTACGACCGCGTCGGCGTGACCGGCTTCGCCCAGGGCAACCCGCTTTCACGCTTAGTTTCCTCAGGGCGGACGCCGACCCTGCGCGGGCGCCGCGCGGTGCCGGAATTGTTCGGCTACTTACAGGCTATGCGCCCCGGCGGGCGTACCGATTTCTCTGCCGCGCTCCAGGACTACGCGCGCCGCGCCCAGTCCTCCGGCGTCTGCGTCGTAGTCTCCGACTTCATGGATCCCAACTGGGAGAAGGGGGTCAAGGCACTGCTCGCGCGCCGGTTCCAGGTGGTCCTACTCCACGTCCTCTCGTCGGAGGAGATCAGCCCGACCCTGGTCGGCGATTTGCGCCTGGTGGACGCGGAGACGGGTGACGCACGCGAGGTGTCGGTGACGCCCGAACTGCTGACGCGCTATCAGGCGGCACTGACGGCGTTCTGCGGGCGTTTGGAGACCGTCGCGGCGAAGTACGGGATGGAATACCTGCGCGTTTCGACCGACGCGCCGGTCGAGGAGCTACTCCTCACCACGCTCCGCAAGTCGGGGCTGTTGCGCTAGAACCGATCCTGTCTTCATGTCAGCCATCTCGCGGACGCGCCCCCGATAATTGTCACGGGCGCGGAGTGGCGTCCGCCGCCCCCGCCCGACAGAATGACCGGACGGCGCACGGGGTTCTCGCGGTAGAATCGCTTCATGAGCAAGTTGTACTATACCTACTTTTCGATGCCGCTACGTCGCCTGGTGAGAAAGCCGAACCGGCGCGCGGGCTTAATCACATTGTCGCGCGGAAACATGGCGGGGCCACCGATGCCAACAACCTCGCTTACGTCTGCCACTAATAACAAGGGTAGTGATGTAGGACCGTTCGACGATAGCGGCACCGTGACGCGGCTGTTTAACCCGCGCTCCGACGTGTGGGATGAACATTTTCGCAGGGCGGGTGGCACGATTTCACCGCTCACGCCGGTCGGGCAGGCGACCGCGCGCATCCTGTTATTGAACACGACGGAGCGGTGTGCGGAGCGCGAGGCGTCGCGCGACGAACCACGCCCCGTGACCGCCGACACATAAAGCCCGCGAGTGGCGACCGCTTTCCGGGTACAATGGGCGTGAGAAAATCTTATGTCGGACGGCGTGCGTTCCGCGCTCCTTTTACTATTCGCCCTGTTTCTGGTACTCCTGAACGGTTTCTTCGTCGCCGCCGAGTTCGCGCTCGTCAAAGTGCGGGCGACTCGCCTGGAGGAACTGGCGGCGAAAAAGCAGTTCGGCGCGCAGAAGTCGCTGGATGCGGTGCGGCACCTCAACGCCTACCTGTCCGCGACGCAACTGGGGATCACGCTCGCGTCCCTGGGGTTGGGCTTCGTCGGCGAACCCGCCTTCGCGCATCTACTGGAGCCGCTGATCCACGGCGGGGTGTTCGAGACCGCCCGGCACGCCATCGCGGGCGGCATCGCGTTCACCGTGATCACGGTGCTACACATTGTGCTGGGCGAACTCGCCCCGAAGTCGTTCGCCATCCAGCGTTCCGAGCAGACCGTGCTCGCGATCATCTACCCCCTCGACTTTTTTTACCGCCTGTTCAAGATGCCCATCGCGGGGATGAACCGTCTAGCGACTCTGGTGCTCAAGCCGTTCGGACTGGATGCGGCGGGCGAGCACGAGGGCGGGGCGCACTCCGAGGAAGAACTCCGCCTGATCGTCTCCGCGAGCCGGGTGAGCGGCGAGATCAAGGAAAGCGAACAGAGCCTGATCAACCGGGTGCTCGACTTCGCGCACCGCAAAGCCGACGAGGTGATGGTGCCACGCCCCGACGTCGTGTTTCTGTCCACCGCCCGCAGCGTTGCCGACAACATTCTCGCCGCCGAGGAGAGCGGCTACACGCGCTACCCGCTTTGTGAGAAAGGCTCGCCCGACGACGTCGTGGGGATGATACACATCAAGGACCTTCTCGCCCTGCCCCACCGGCGCACGGTCGCCGACGACGCCGAGCAGTTGCGGCGCATCGCCCGAACCCTGCCGCGCATCCCCGAAACGCGCCCGATTGACGCCCTGCTCCGCGACTTCCAGCGCGAGAAGCGGCACATGGCGGTGGTGGTGGACGAGTACGGCGGCACCGCCGGTATCGTCACGGTTGAAGACATCATTGAGGAGATCGTGGGCGACATCCAGGACGAGTTCGACCGCACCTCGCCCGAACTGGAGCCGGTCGGCACGGACTGCTACCTGGTGGACGCCCGGATGCCGCTCGACAAGTTGCGCCGCACGCTGGACTTCCTCGGCCCCGAAGAAGAATCGGAGATAGAAACGGTCGGCGGGCTACTGCTCGCGGCGCGGCACGGTGCCAGTCTGCCGATCCGCATCGGGGACGCGCTACGCTACGGCGCGGCGACGTTCACAGTCGCCGAAATGACCGGGCGGCGCATCCGCAAAGTGCGCGTCTGTCTGCCCCCGAAGCGGCACGAAGAGTTAGTTTCCTGAGCGGGACGGTGGGCCGGGTGTCGCCTACGGCGCGTCGGCGGGGAACGCGGCTTCCAGCCCGTCTTTGAGCGGCGCGGCGGGGATGGGGCCGCCGTCCGCCGCGGTGACATAGAACGCGAACCGGGCACTCCCGCCCCAGAGCGAGATGCGCGCGGAGCGAATGTTGGTGCCGAGCGTGGTCAACGCCGCGCAGAGGCGATAGACGACGCTGATCTCGTCCGGCGCGGCGATGTCGAGTAGCGTCAGGTTCTGCCCCACGCTCTCGTCCGTCATCAGCACCTGCACCGGGGCGCGGAGCGCGGAGTGGGCGGCATCCGCGCGCCCCCGGCGTTTAAGCAGGTCGGCGAGAGTGGTCTCCTCCGCCAACACCCGCGTCACCGCCTCCGCGACGTCGGCACGCTTCAGCGGCGGCAGGGCGCGGTCGTGGTAGTTCACCGAGAGCGTGTCCAGCACGATCCGCCGCCCATCCTCTTCACGCGTGAATGCCTGTACGGTATGCACCCGCACGTCATAGGCGAGTAGCACGCCCGTGATCTTCGCCAGCAGACCCGGCGTCGGATCGTCATACGCGACCACGATCATGTCGGTCGTATCCGCTCCCGGCGCGGGCGTGCGCAGGTCCACCACGGGACGCCCCCCGGTCTCAAGTAGCCGCGTCACCATGTGGACGTGTTGCGCCATCACCGGGAGCGGGGTCGCGAGCAGGTAGGCGGCGGGCATGGTCTCCGAGTGCGCCCGCGCCGCCTCGCCGCGGGCCTCCTGTCCGAACTCGCGCGCTTCTTTGGGCAGGGCCAGTTCCGCCTCCCGCGCTAGTTGTTTGCGCACCCGCGCGCGCACCGTTTTCAGGCGGTCCTCCGGGTCTTCCGGGGCGGTGGTCCCCGCGCCGCGCTCGTCCGCCGCTTGCAAATAGTCGAACGACCGGTCGAAGAGTTCGGCGATCTGGCTCGCCTGGAGCGGCGTCCAAACGCCCGGCGCGACTGCGTTGGTATCCGCCCACGTCAACAGGTACAGCATCCGCAGACGCTCCGCGCCCCCGACCGCGTCGCCGAACGCGCGCACCGTTTCCGGCAGGTTCAGGTCGCGCAGGCGCGCCACCCGCGCCATCAGCAGGTGCTCGCGCACCAGCCATGTCGCCGTCTCCGCGTGCGCCGGGGCCAGCCCGAGCCGCTCGCAGATCGCCGGACTCATGTCGGCCCCGGTGACCTCGTGGGGCACGGGGGTGCCATCCGGTAGCGCGCGGGTTTGCTTGCCGACATCGTGGATCAGCGCGGCGACGTAGAGCGGTATCGGTGACTCGAGCGATTCGAGCAGTTCTCGCAGAGGCAGGATTTCGGCGGACTCGGGCGGTGTTTCGGGGGCGTTGTAGCCGACCGCGACTATCTCGCGCGGGCGCAACCGCGCCAGATTCTCCAGCACCCGGAGCGAATGCTCGCCCACCGTGTATAAGTGCGACGAGTCGTAGGCGGGCAGGGTCATGCAGGTGTCGAGTTCCGGGAGCAGGGCGCGCAAAAGGCCGGTGCGGTGGAGACGCCGCACCGTCGCGCCGATGTCTCCGGCGCGGGCGAGCATTTCGCTCACGAGGGGGGCACCGGGGTACCCGCCCGCCTGTGACATGGCCGCCAGGTTGCGTTCTACCGCTTCCTCCGTCGCCGGTGCCAGTTGGAGGTTGTATGTCTGGCAGTAGCCGACGGCGCGGAGGGGCCAAGCGGGGTCTTCCTCAATGCGCTCCGGCTCGGAGATCACCACCTGGCGGCGCGCCGCGGCGAGGCCCGGCGTCGCCAGGGGGAGAGGCGACTCCAGGCAACGGGCGATGATCTTGTCCGTGGTCTGCTGGATGCGCAGGGCGCACGCGTAGTAGCGGTGCAGGAACGGCTCCAGGTCCTCCCCGGCTAGCGCGGCGACCTTCTCCTGGCGCGGGCGCGACAGCACGTCCTTGCGCTCGCCCGCCGTGCGGTGCAGGAGACAGCGCACCCCGAGCAGAAAGTCGCGGTCGGCGAGTAGTGCCGCCTGCTCCCCTTCGGTGATCACCTTGCGGCGCGTCATCTCGCGCCACAGCTCGCCCGACCCGATGCTCCCCGGATGCTTGCCGTAGCGCACCCGCGCCATCCACGCCGCGGTTTGTAGGTCGCGCAGCCCACCCGCGCCCTCTTTGAGTTGCGGCTCGGCGATCAGCGGCGTGGTGCCGAACTTCTCGCGCCGCCGCATCCACTCGGTGTGCTTGCGAAAAAGGAAATCGGCGATTTGAAGGTGCGCGATGAACTGGCGGTCAAACCGGGCGAATAAAACGGAATCCCCCGCGATCAGGCGCGCGTCTAACAGAGCGGTCTGGGTCTGATGGTCGTAGGGCAGGGTGCCGCCGCCGTCCAGCGATTCGACGTCGGAGAGGGTGCGGTAGCCGTAGCCGACCTGGAGTTTCGCGCCGCCCATCAGCACGTCCATGACGAGTCCGAAGAGTGCCCGCAATGTCGGCGAGTCGTCGTCGCGGGCGGTCAGGAACGTGATGTCGAGGTCGGAGTGCGGTGCCAGCGTGCGCTGTCCGTAGCCGCCGGTCGCGATCACGGTGATCCCGGTCTTGGTGGTCTGCCCAGTGCGTTCGCAGGCGAGCGCGAGTAGCCGCCGCAGGAAGGCGTCCACGAGGTCCGCGTGTCGGTGCATCCACTCGCGCCCGCCGTCGGGCGCGCCGAGTCGGATGCGGGCGGCGTCGGCGAGTAGCGAGTCGCGCTCCGCTTTGAAGAACGCAACCAGATCGCGTTCGGCGTGCAGGGCGGCGAGTTGGTGACGTAGCGGGGCGGCGGGGGATGCCGTTCCGCTGGGGCTAGTGGGGTTGTTCTGATCGGGGGTCATAAGTGGGCGCGGTAGACTCGCATTCTATCGCGTAATTATTTTACGGCAAAAGCGCGTAACTATTTTACGGCAAAAGAAGGAAGTAGCACGTCGGGCACTGAAAGTAGCGGAAAGACCCTTATTCGCCCGGTCGCCGCGAGCGGAACCAGAGCGGCAAGTCTCACATACTAAGCACTAGGGCGGGGCGTACCCGCGCGGCGACGGAAAGATACGAAATAAAGCAATGATTTTACGGAAGCAATTGATAGTGGCGGGTTTCGCGGCACTGGTCGCGGCGGGTACCGTGGCGGCACTCCCCACCCGGACGGCGCAAGCACAGGCGGACCAGTACGAGCGTAGGTTGGCGGGCATCCGGCTCAATAGCAAGGCTAGCATGGTTCTGCGGGCGTACGGCAACCCGAACGATGTCGTGGTCGGTGATGTGGGCATCCGCGAGGCTCCCGCAGGCGGTGCCGGTGCTGGGGGCGGCCTCGGGGGTGCTCCGGGCGGCCTCGGGGGTGCTCCGGGCGGCCTCGGCGGGCAACCCGGAGGATTCCCAGGCGCGCCGGGTGGCTTCGGTGGTCCCGCGCGCGGCGGTCGCGGTTTCGCGTCTGGGTCGGGTGGCGGTGCCCTGCCCGGACTGGGCGGCGGCGGCGGAGCCAGAGGCGGCAGTGACGACGGGGAGGGTGGCCCGCGAGGCGGCGGGTTCCCTGGCGGCGGCGGTGGCTTCCCCGGCGGCGGCGGTGGCTTCCCCGGCGGCGGCGGGTTTCCGGGCGCGGGCGGCGGCGGCGGTGCCAGCGGCCAGTTCGGGCAGACGGTCTCCACCCTAACTCCCCAGCAGGAAACGACCTGGATCTACAACCGCAAGGCGGGCAAAGACGTGGTCTCGTATGAGTTCCTGATCGGGCAGGGCGGGGCAATAACGCAGATCCGTTCCATCGGCTACGCGGGCGGCAACGTGAGGACAGCTAAAGGCGTTCAACTCGGAACCACCTATAAGGAAGTCGTCCTGCGGTACGGCGTGCCGGAAGAACAGTTCCGCGTCGGTCGTAGTCTGGTCGCCTCTTACAAGAACAAGAACCATGTGCTGTTCCAGTTCCTGAACCAGCGCGGGCAACAGGAAAACCCGTTCAGCGCGGGTAACAAGGTGATCGCTATCACCATCGCCACCGTCGAGTAAGGTTACGAGACCGAAAGAAGCCCCCGCCGCGTCGAACGCGACGGGGGCTTTTTCTTCGGCGTCGCGCGACTTCTTGGGGGTCGCGCGACTCTTCGGGAGTCACGCGGCATCGAGTATCACCCGCGCCGACCCAGGGAGCCGCGCCCGCGTTTCTTCCCGCAGGTGCTTCCGCTGGTCGAGCTGTTGTGGCTCACCCCGGTCGCAGAAGTAGGCGTGGATGGCGCGGCGCGGCGCGTCCGTGTCGTTGCGGGTCCCGCCGTGCCAGGCGTGGCTGTTGAACACCACCACCGTGCCCGCCGGAGCCAGAAGCAGCCGCTCTTCCGGGTGCGGTTTCGAGACGTCGGGCATGACATCGTGGGGCATCCGCCCGGAGCGGTGCGTGCCCGGCACCACCCGCGTCGCGCCGTTGTTCTGGGTGAAGTCGTCGAGCAGCCATACCGAGTTGCAGACGCGGTAGTTGCCCGGCGCGACGGCTTCGCCCCAGTCGGCGTGCAAGCCCTGAAGACCCTGGCCGGGGAGCGCGGCGCGGGCGTTCAGGCTACTCAGTTTGAGGTTGCCTTTCAGCACGTGGGCGACCGCCGCCAGCACGCGGGGGTGCGTGTAGAAAACGTCGAAAACATCGCCTTTGTTCGCCAGGTCGGACAGGCGGTCCGTGCCCGCTTCCTGGTGTACCTCCGTGCCCGCCGCGTCGCCCTCGTCGTCGAGCAATCGGGCGAGGCGCGCGTTCACGAGGTCAACTTGCTCGCCGGAGAGAATTCCGGGTAGCGGCAGGTACCCATCCCGATTCAGCGCGTTTTTTTCCTCTCGCGTGAGAGTGTCCGGGGTGACGCCTACTTCCCCGAGGGCTTCCGCTATGGTCATGTGTTCGGGTCCTTTCTCGCCCTGAAACTTCATGTTTCGCTCTAAAACTTCATGGACAGATCCATGTTGAACGCCCGCGCCTGATATGACAGGTCGCTTTTTTCTCGGTCATGCACCTGGATCAGATTCCAGTTCGTGGTCAGACTCAGGTATTCGTTCAGCCGGTAATCATACCCGACCGCGCCGTTCCCGCGCTGGTAATTACTGGCCGTGTAGTAGGATGACCCGGCGGTGGTGCCGGAAAGCGGCGAGCGGGAGTCAATCGCCTGCCACGAGAAGTAGAGGGTCTGCCGGGTGGCAACCGGGTAATCCGCCCGCAAACTCCACAGGCTCAGGAACTGCTTCTGGAGGGTATAGCCGGGGTCAATAGCGGCGGCGCGGGACAGACTCCCGGCACCGCCCGTGCTGATCGGCGTGACGCCGCCCGTGGTGCCGATCAAACTACTCCCGTTGCCGGTGTTCGCGAGAGACGTGGCGAGCGCGGAGCCGGTGTTGACGTGTTGCCACGACGCGCTGTAGGTCATCTTTTTGAGCGGGCCGAGTGCTCTGGCGAAGGGACCCGCCGTGGCCTGGAACTGGAAGGTGGTGTCGTCGCTGTTGCCCTGCTGACTGCCGAGGTAGCGCAGTTTCTGGCCGCTTAGGCTACCGAAGAACGTGAACTGGGGTATCGGCGCGAAGGTAATCCCGAGCGCGGTGGTGGTGCTGTCGGAGTTCTCGTAGCCGGGAACCAGTTGGAGCGAGTGCCCCACCTGCGCGGTCAACTCGATACTCGGGCGGGGCTGGTAGCGCACGTCGAACGCGGTCGTCTGGGTGCGCTGGGAGGCGATGCCGATGCCGGTCTGCGAGCTACTTTGCAGGTCGGTGCGACCGTTCGTGCTGTTCGCCAGGTCGAACCCGAAGGACAGGTTTTCGCGGAGTTGCAGCCGCGCGCCCAGGCTATTATCCCGCGCGTCCGACGATGACCCGGCGACGCCCGACGTGCCGCTACTCCCGTATCGGGTGCGCGACACTCCGGTCGCGGTGTTGATGTTAAGCCAGCTGAACGGACTCAGGGACAGCGTGAGGCGGCCCGTGTCCGACTGCGAGTCGGTCGCGGAACTGTTGGCGAATGTGCCGCTGCTGAGTTGCGAGGCCAGCGTGGTGCTGGTAGCCGGTCCCCCGGTCAGCGTGTTGGTGAAGCCGGTGGCGAACACCGACTGCCCGCGCGAGAGCGTGCGCCCGAGGGAGCCGCTCACGCCCAATATGCCGACCTGATAGTTGACGTTCGCCTGATCCGACGCATAGTGGGACGTGCTACCGATGCCCCCCGACGCTTTCTGCTCGATCTGCGAGTGGGTGAAGTCGAGGCGCGGCAGTTTGCGGAGCGAAAGGCTGAACCCGCCCTGATACTGCGTGTTGTTGTTCCACGAGAACGTGCTCTGCTGTGTGCCGTCCGTGCCGGTATTTAGCGCCTGGCTGCCGATCTGAGACTGGTTCATCGAGCTGGTGAGCGACAGGAACGAGGTCGGGCTGTAGGCGAGCGTGCCGCGCAACCCCTTCTCGGCGCGCAGGAAGGCGTTGGAGATCGAGTCTATCCCGGCGTAGGTGTCGCCGATGTTGCGCCACCCCAGCGTGCCGTTCCATCTCCCTACGGTTTTTCCGCTACCACCACCGAACGTGGCATTGAGCGACATCGCGTCGCCCCCGCTCGCGCTCTGCACCGTGTTCGACGAGCGGCCGTACTGCCACGCGAGGTTCGTGGTTCGGTTGACGCGCACGTTGCCGTCAAGTCCCATGACGGAGCGGTCGCCGCTGACCGTTGACTGCCGGATGGGCAGGTACTTGACTTAGAGCGTCGAGCCGGTGGTCGAGTTGTCTTCCCCTAAACCTTTCTTCAGGGTGAAGAACCGGTTGGGGCGCGACAGGATGTAGTCTACGTTCTCTTGGAGTAACTGGTCGCCGTGGCGTATTTCAACCGGCGCGCCCGGCTGAATCCCGGCGGGCAACTGGTACTGGTACGTGAGGTCGTTTTTGGCCGGAAACCGCCAGGTGATCTCGCGATTATCGCTCCCGCCCGACAACTGCTTCTGCTGAAGCCAGGTCATGCCGATGCTGGCCAGACTCGCGCTGTTCTGTGACTTGCTGGACAACTGCTTGGGCGACAGGTCGAAGCGCATCCCGGTCAACAGTCCCGGCGACGAGTTGTAACTTTGCGCCTCATACGTATAGACCACGGTGTCTTCCGGGTTGACAATGCGCCCCGGCGCGAACGTCATCTGCCCGAACTGGTAGTCAATCCGGTAGTCCTGCCCGGAGATCAGATCCTTGCCGTTCAGCTGGACCCGGTCCGAGCCTTCCAGAATCGAAGATGACTGGAGCGGATACGGACCCGTCGTGCCGTTCCCCTGAAAGGAGCCGCGCCGGGTCACCGCCTGCGTGTACGAGCCGACCCCCTGGATGCGGATTCCGTCACCGAAGTCACGCCCGAAAGACAGGCCGCGCACGGTGCGCGCGAACGTCACGAACTCGTTGCCGGGGAGCGCGGCGGAAACGTCGCCGAGCGCGAACGCCGTGCCTTTGGCGTGGTAGTTGATCCCGAACACCTGGTTGAAGTAGTTGCCCTGCCGTTGGTTGGAGAACCGCCCGTTGATCGTGAAGGCGTTGAGCACGCGCCCGCTGATCGTCAGATCCATGTTCTGCTGAAACGGCCCGACCTGTCTGGTGCCGTAATTCTGCCCGCTCACGGTGTCCTGGTACGACGACTGCGCGGTCTGCGACCCGGACACGCTGGAATAGCGCGAGCTGAACGAGGTACCCCCGGACACATAAACGTTGTCGAAAAGGCTCCCGAACGAGCCGCCGATGAAGTGCCCGACCGAGTTGTTACGGGATCCCCGGAACCCCTGCATATCCAGATCCTTCCTGTCTTTGGACTTTTTATCCTTTGACACATCGCTCGGGGTGTCCGTCTTCGTAATGGGAGTCGCGAGTGGCGCGGTGAACGGGGGCGCGGCGGGGGATGGCGACGCGCCGGGTACCGGGACCGGAGGCGGCACCGGTGCCGCCGGGTCGGGCATGGGCACCGGATCGGGCGCGGGAACCGGCACCGGCGGGGCGGGCGACGGCGGGACTGGCGTGGGCGACGGGGCTGGCACCGGTGCCGGAGGTGGCGGGTCGCCCGCGTGCGCCGAAGCCAGCGGGAGCGTGACGCCATACAAGCCGAGCGAGAGAAGCCACGTCGCCGTGACACGGGAGCTTTTTGCGTAGTACTTGCGCATTGAAAAAATAGATTCCACCCACCGAGCAAATCCCGGAAGAAGACCGGGGTCCTACCGGCCCTACCTGGCGTCTAATCCGGCAACTCTAAGAGAACAAGCCCGCCGCGATTGCCGCCGGGCGTTTCGCCAGCACTCCCTGCGCCGCCGCGAACTCGCGCAGTGTCGCGCGCCGCGCCGCGTCCGTGTCGCGGACGCGGGTAATCGTCTCCAGAAGTTTTTCGCGGGTCAGTGACGTATCATTCACGTCGAGCAGGACATCTTCCTGCCCGCTGGCACGCGCCAGCGCGTCCACCTTCGGATCATAAGACAGCGCGACGAACGGAACGGCGCACCGGGCGGCGAATATCAGCGCGTGGAGCCGCATCGCGACAACCATCCGCGCGGTGGCGAACACGTACACGATCTGCCTGATGGACGCGTATCCCACCTCCCAATGCCAAACAGGACCCATAGCAAGCAAACTCGCGTCCTCCATCGGGAACATTCGGAAGTCGGCCACGCACCCCGCGCCCGCCGCCACCGCCATCTGCTTGTCTAGCTGGCCTCGGGCGTCGCCACTCTTCACGAAGCCGGGATAGCCTATTTGCCTTAAAAAGTCGTTGGTCTTCCAGGATCGGATCGCCATTAAAAGGTGGTCGCCGCCCAACCCGTAGTCTTCGGCGCGGATGATTTGTCCTGATCCACCATGAATCTCCCGCCACGGTTCAGGGTCGAGCGCAAACGCAGGGTCTGCCACCACCTCAATAGACCCGCGAACGCCGATCCCCTTCAAAAGCGCGGCGGATTTTTCGTCGCGCACCGTGATCGCGTCCGCCTGACTCGCGATAAAGCGCGTCAGAACCCGCGACACCCGCGACTTGAGTGGGCCGATCCCTTGCCCCCACCACAGCACGCGCCGCGATTTCGCGCGGGCGATTTGTGCCATCAGCACGTACCAGACCACCGACTTGACCGAGGTCACGTCCTGCAAAAGCGAGCCGCCGCCGAGAATAAACAGGTCGGTACCGGTCAGGGCGGCCGCCGCCTCGCGCCACTTCCAGCGGTTCGCGGCGACGGTGCCGGGGTGGAACCCCGTTGTTCTGTCCGGATCGTTCGAGAGTACGAGGAAGCGGGCGTTGTCGAACTTCGCCTCCGTCTTCAGCGCGGCGCGGATTCCGGCAAGCACCGCCTCATCCCCCAGATTTCCAAACCCGTAATAGCCCAGCGCGGCGACATTCACGCGGCGTCGCCTCCGGCTCCCGTCCTGGCAAGGGGTTTGCTCGCGGGCGGCACTTTCCGCGAGAACATGCGCTCCAGAACGGCATAGATAAGGGCGCCGCCCAGCAGACCGATGCCGAGTCCCAGCCCCGCGCGCCACAGGCTGACCGAGAGCGGGGTGTGCAGGTGGCAGAACGTATTGGATAAGGAGACCTGACCGAACGCGCCGACCAGGAACAGCGGCAACGCCCAGTCGCGGCGACGCGTCCGCGCGAAGAACAGCAGCGAGATAATCATCGCGGCGTGCCCGAACATGTCCTTGAATCGCGGGCGCACGAACAGCACGCGGTCGAGGAAGCCTCGGGTCTTTAGCTCCGCCCCGGACACCCCCACCGCGCCGTCATTCCCGCTGCGCGAAAGGATCACGTACACCAAACCGAGCGCGACCGTGACCGCGAGAACCTGCCAGATCATCAGTGGTTGCGCCGCCAGCCGCCCGAGCCGTGCCCCCGCGTCGCGGCACGCCTGAATAAACGGGCGGTCGGGGCGCGCCCGCAAATCCAGCACATAAACGAGGGCGGCCAGAAGCACCGGCACTGCTAAGGATGCCTTGATGCCGATGAACGCGTCCGCCTTAACCAGGAACACCCGGTCCGCGAGCAGGCCGACCACCAGCACGGCACCGAACGCGGTCACGACCGAGGCGAACAGGAAACGGCCCCACGCCTTGAACGGCGTGTCCTTATCGAGCAGATCACTCGCCAGCATCCCGAGCGAAGAAAATACCAGGAACGCAGCGAGCGCGGCTAGCTTGACTCCTATGCCCGACGCGAGTGCCGCGAGAGCGACTACCGCCCCCGCGCACAGCCAGACAAGAGTGCCCCCCCCTACCCCGATGCCACCCGCGAGACAGCCGGTGACGGCGTCCGCCAGTAGCACGAGCCCCGCGCCGATGGCAAGCCCCATCAGGAGACGGGAAAGCCTGCCGACGCCGAGCGTGTCGTAACCGTGCGCGATCCCGGTCTCCAGATTACCGCGTTCCAACTCGCGGGCGATCTTGCCGACATACTCCGTGTTCACGGTTATCGGGTCCGGTTCATCGAGGAAAAGCCGGACGAAGAGGAGGCGGATGTTACGCTCGCGGGCGGCGAGCGAGAACCGTTGCACGGACGCGGGGATGGTCGCCGTGGCCATTTCGGAGCCGGGGATGGTGTGGACGCGCACGACGCGATCCGGTGCCGCCCTCGCGAGTTCGGGGTCGCCTTTCTGCTTGCCGAACTCTATCGCGCCGTAGTACAGGTCTAGATTCCGGAGCACGTCGGCGGTTGTCGGCGGACCCGGAGTTTTGCCGTCCGGGATCAGGTAGCCTTTGTAGCCGAGCAGCTCGTCGCCGGAGAACAGCACCGTGGAAGCACCCTGCGTCTTCAGTTCGCCAAGCACCCACACGAGGCCGTCCGGCGTCACGCCGCCCCAGTTGCTCACGCGCCCGACGATCCCTAAGCCCGCGCCCCGCGCCAGCGCGATGGTATCCGGATCGAGACCGATGCCGAGCGAGCGCACCACGGTCCAGGGTTGCGGGATCGCGAGCGACATTGAGGTGGGAGTGGGATCGGGGGTCAGCAGTGACGCGCCCCAGCGCGTTTTGTGTTCGATGGCGAGGGCGACCCGAGTCGCGACGGGGCTGGCACCCAGTGCCCCCGCGTCAACAGGAAAGACAAGCCTCGTCCCGCGCTTCGAGCCGTTGACCGGCGCGACCGTCACCAGTTTTGCCTCTTCCAGCCCGGCTATCGTCTCCTCCTGCGCGGCAACGGAGGTCGCGCCCGCCGCCTTGAACTTGCGCAACACGCTTTCGATGGGTACCCCTTGCGACGCGGCGAGGGAGCGCAGTTCGGCGAAATCCACGGCGATCTCGACGCGCCGGTTCTCCCGCTCGCGGTTCCAGCGTTGCGACGCGGAGCGCACGCCGACGCCGACGCCGACGCACACGAGGAGCCAGAGAAGTAGCCGTAGCGGTGCGGTGTTGCGTCGGGGACTGGTACGGGAAGAGGGAGCCATAGACCGGGAGGAGTGTTCCTTAAGGGAGGTAGTGACGACGCCCATTGTATCACGGGGCGTACCCACGAAAACGAGCGGGGAGATCGCGGATACCACCCGACCGACCTACCGAACCTGGGTGGCCGACAATTTAGATGTGCTTGCCCCGCGTCGGCACGCGGGTTGAAACCCACGTCTATAGGCTCCTTCGGAGCCGGACATCCTTCGGACGGGAGAGGATGCCGACGCGGGCCGGAACCCGCGCGGCCCGGCGGACCTAGAACGGTCGGGGCGCGTTGCTCACGCGCCGATCAATCGGTCTCTCCGTCGCGGCGATTCAGGCGTCGCGCATTCGGCCCAACAGGTCTCGGGCGATCCGCTCCCAGGCGAACCGCTCCTCGAAAAACACGCGGGCGCGGCGTCCGAGTTCGCCGCGCGAACGGTCGTCGGACGCCAAATCGCGCACCGTTCCGGCGAACCGTCCGACAAACGTGCCGTCGCGTTCCTCGGATCTCGCGTCACCCTCGTTCAGCATGACCCCGGCGAACGCCCCCCCGTCGCGGATCCAGCCGTCCGTATTGACGCCGACGACGCCGACGACCGGTAATCCGTGTTGCAAGGGCGTGATGAACGAGGTGCGCCGCGCCGCGACCCCGTCCATGAAAAGCGAGAGGTATATGTCCATCGCCTGCAAACGGCGTGACACTTCCTCGGGGGGGAAAGGGCCTTCGACGAGCGACGGCACTAAAGGCGGGATCATCGCCGCGTACTTCGCGGGGTCGGGTCCGACGTATAGCACGAACGGCTTGCGGCCCGCCTCGCGAACGGCGTCTACCGCGACCCCCGTCAGGTCGTTCATGCGCGACGAATGCGCGGTGCCGAACAGCCCGACCACGAGATGATCGTCCGGGATGCCGAGCCGCGCCTTCGCTTCGGCGTTCCCCCCGGGGAGTGGCAGGTACGGCATGCTCGACCCGATGGGCGACTGGTGGAGCGTCTTGTCCGGGAACCAGCCCGCGTATTCCCGGATGAAAGACTCGGTGCTCATGAACACCACGTCCGATGTTCGCGCCAGGTCGCGGAACTGTTGCCGCTGCCACGTGGCGAACACGGCGCGCTTCGCGTTGGCGACGGTTAAATCCTTGTTCACGACCACGGAGACTTCGTGAACCATCGTCGCCAGGCGCAGACCCGGTATCGTCGCCCGCGCCTCGCGCATCACGCGCGTCAGCACCGGGTTACGCCCCCACTTGCCGTACGCGAACGCCTGGTACTGCAAGAGCACCCAGTCCGGCTTTTCGTCGCGTAGCACGCTCAGAAGGCGGTTACAGGTCGAAATGTCGTCCACCCGGAACTCTCTGCGCACCGGCTTGCCGTTAATGGGGTCATAGTCGCCTAAACCGTCGGGGGCGAATACGGTGATATCTAACGCGGGATCGAGCCGCCTCAGGGTCTCCGCCAGGCTCGCCGTGTAGTGGCCGATGCCGTCCATGACCGGCGGAGCGGCCGTGGTGATAATGTATAACCGCATAGGTCTGGAGGCCCGCTACGTTTCCTGGCGCGCGGAAACGGCGGGCTTGAAAACCTCGGTCGTCTCGAACTCGCGGGCGGCCTGCCGTTGCTTCTCGTACTTGAAGCGGTGGTAATCGCCGCGCGACAGCAGTTTCTCCAGTAGACAGTAGAGTAAGATAAACAGGTAGCGCGATCCCATCTCCTGTATCTTAAGTTTCGAGACGCCGGTCTTGCGGTTGATCCAATCGTTCGGCACCACCGCGAACGTGTAGCCGCGAACGATAGACTTGAGCGGCAACTCCACGGTCAGGTTGAAGTGGTGCGAGAGGAGCGGCTGAATCCCCTCCATCACATGCCGCCGGTACATTTTGAACGCGTTTGTCGTGTCGTAGTAGCGAATCCCCATCATCAGCGCGACGATAACGTTCGCGACGCGGTTGATGAGCAGTTTGTGTTGCGGGTAGTCCACCACGCGCGCGCCCTTCGCCCAGCGGTTGCCGAACACGCAGTCAACATCCTCGCGCCAGAGCGTCCGCCAGAAAGCGACCAGATCTTCCGGGCGGTCGGACGCGTCCGCCATGTAGACCGCCACCACATCCCCACGAAAATCCGCCAGTCCGGCGCGCACGGCGAACCCGAACCCGTTCGGCGGGCGGTTATTGACGTAGCGGAGCGAGGGGATAGTCTGACGCAGGGCGACCAGGATGTCCTCGGTCGCGTCTTTGCTGTTGTCGTTAATGACCAGGATTTCGTGCCGGATGTTCTCGGCGGAGAGTCGGTCATAGAGTACCTGGACCGTCTCCGCGATGCAACCCTCCTCGTTATGAGCCGGAATAACGACCGACAACACCGCGTTAGCTTCGCCTACGGCGTCCGCCGTCTTGCCCGTTCCGCCCGTCTCGTCGGTGCCGATCATTTCGCCGCGTTCCTTTCCTGCGTCGCCGCCACCATCTCCCGTAACGTCCGGTCGAGGCCGTAAGTGTAACGCCATTCCGGGTAGTCGTTCTGGAACTTGCGGACGTCGGAAACATACCAGATGTGATCACCCGCCCGGTTGTCATCCGAGAGCGTATAGGTGAGTTTATTGCCGGTCATCTCCTCGACCAGACCGATGGCCTCCAGCATCGAGACGTTACAGTGCCGCGAGCCGCCCATGTTATACACCTCGCCGGGCCTCGGGTTCTGGAAGAAGTGCCAGAAAGCGTTGACGAGATCGAACGAATGGATGTTATCACGCACCTGTTTACCCTTGTAACCGAAGATGGTATACGGCTTACCCGTGACGATACATTTTATCAGGTAGGCGAGGAATCCGTGTAACTCCGCGCCGCTGTGCGCCGGCCCCGTGAGACATCCGCCCCGGAACGTGCCGGTCTTCATCCCGAAGTAGCGTCCGTACTCCTGGGTCAGCACGTCCGCCGCGACCTTGCTCGCGCCGAAGAGGCTGTGCTTGCTCTGGTCAATGCTCATCGTCTCGTCAATGCCGTGTTCGGCGAAAGGGTGCGCGGGGTCGCACTCGTAGCGCGTTTCGGTCTCGATCAGGGGCAGGCGGTTCGGGGTGTCCCCATAAACCTTGTTCGTGGAGGTGAACAGGAAAACCGCGTCCGGGGCGTGCTTACGCGTCGCCTCCAGCATATTGAGGGTTCCCGTCGCGTTCACGGAAAAGTCCGTGAGCGGCTCGCGGGCTGCCCAGTCATGCGAGGGTTGGGCGGCGGTATGCACGACGAGCGCGATGTTTCCCGCGAACTCCGAGAACAGGGCGTTTATACCGTTCTCATCCCGAATGTCCACGGCGCGGTGCGTGAAACGCGGGAGCGCGTCCGTCAGCTTCTCCGTGTTCCACTTCGTGGACGCGTCGCTCCCGAAAAAGTAGGAGCGCATGTCGTTATCCACGCCAACGACATCCATACCCTTCTCGTGCAGAAACTTGACCGTTTCACTCCCGATAAGCCCGGACGAACCGGTAACAACTGCTATAGACATAAATACATTCTCCTGAAAATCCGCGCGAACGGTACCTAACTATCGGGAACCGTGCTACCGCCTCACTTTGTGGACGCGGTAAACGTGTATCGTGTTTTCCGTCTTTTGGGCACCGCCCCCCTCCGACTGGGGTACGAGACACACCGGCTTCAGGGTGTATCTTCCACCGACCGCGAAATAACGGCCCGCTAGGTTGACGGCCTCCGCGTCGTACAGGACGAAATCGTCATAACCATCCATCTGTTGCTTCGTCACGACGGGGACGACACCAAATACCGAATGCAATCCGATTATATTGACATACTCGGTCGAGTAGTCCCGCGACTTGAGGACGTCGCTGAGCACGAACAGCGGTTTCGCCTCCTGCCGGTAGAAGTAGGCGGGAACGAACGCGATGGCGTCCGAATAAACCACGGGCAAACGCCCCTCCCCGGCGTCGGCTTCCGGGTGCGCGCGCACGGCAGCTTTCAGACGGGCGATGTTAGACGAAGCGAGCCGCCCCGCTCTCATCTGGCCGCGCGTTTCGACCACGAACTGTGCCGCGAAGATTAGGGCGTACAGAGCGCAAATGCCGTGCACGATCCCCTGCCTTCGCGGCCCGGATTGGCGAACACAATAATCTATCACCCAGGCGGTTACCACAACCCAGCCGATCCAGTGCGGGAAGACATACCGCTGTGAAAGGAAGCCAGTTCCCGCGTAAGACGCAAAATACATCAATAGGGGGGCGACGAGTTGATAGCAGCCCCCCATGATCAGAAACTTATGCGTCTCGTCGAAACGCGACACTCCCTCTCCAAGCACGCCCGCCGCAACCTCGGGCGCGGCACGTCGCCGTCCGGCTACCATGATACCCAAAAAGAGAAGGATTGGGACGGCGCAGAAAATCTTCCTCCATCGGTCGTCATCAAACAAGATGCGGATCAGGAGTCCGGCGGAAGGCTTCTCGACATTGGACATCCCGTGAAAGGCGTGTTGCTGTGATAGCATGGTCGGCAACCAGGTAACGGTGAATATGATCACGGCGAGCGTACAACCTAGGTAAACCCACGGGTTGAACGCGTCCAGAAACCGCCGCCCTGGCTGACGTAGCGTGTTCCAGTCAATCAGCAGTTGGCCGACGAGTAGTGACGCGATGAAAAATATTCCTAGGGTATGCGTGAAGATCAACAGCAACGACGCCAGAAATACAACCGCCCCATGTCTCATCGGTCGGGATGGCGGCGGGGTGTCGTCACGTCGCGCCGTATTTACAACCGCGAACGCGTAGAACAACAGCGTCGAGGAAAGCAGGTACAGCCCGTAAAACCGCGCCTCGCTATTCTGGGTTACAAGCACGGTAGCGGAAACGGCACCCAGTAAGCCGATCGTCACCCCTAACACGCTCATGTACCGGCGCGACAGCCGCCACAGTAGTAGCACCGAAAAGCAGATCGGGATGCAGGACAGGAGCCGCAACGAGAGCGGGCTGGGGCCGAACACCCGGACGTACAGCCAGGCCACCCAGAAGTACAGGGGCGGCGCGATATTCATCGGCTCGCGGCAGACGGTTACGATCCGCCAGAAGGAGTTCATCGTCACGGGGAAAACCGTCAATATCTCGTCGAACCAGAACGGCTTGAGTCGGGAAACGGAGTAACACGCCGCGAGGAGGCACAGGCAGATCAGAAGCGGTATCGCGTCGGATAATGATTTTCCGGGGCGTCTCATAAAATTGTTTCCCTCGTTTCCGACGCTCAGGGGGCGAAGAGCGGGCGGAGCGCGGCTTCGTTCTTCCGCAACCAATCCGCGATCTCCGCCACGATAACGCCCGCGTCCTTCCGGGGGGTCCAGCCGAACGCCCCGGTCGCCCGCGCATGATCCGAAAGGTACAGCGGGATGTCCACCGCGGCGGTGGCGGGGTCGCTACCGATCGCGACTTCGTTCCCCGTCACGTCACGGCAGAGCGCGGTCAGCTCGGCGAGCGAGACGGAAACAGGTCGCCCCCCCCCGGCGTTAAACACGCGGCCCGTGCCCGCTGCCATGTTACCCATCTGGGCGCGTAGCAACGCGAACAAATCATCCGGATGCAGAAGGTCGCGCACCTGCTTCCCTTTCCCACCGAAGCCCGTGTACTTGAGCGGTTTGCCGAAATAATGGTTCGCCACCCAGAGCGTGAACACGCCCTGGTCTACCTTGCCGAACTGCCCCGGACCCGCGATCACGCCGCACCGGTTGATGATGACGGGGAGCTTGTACGTTTCGGCGTACTCCTGCACCACCAGTTCCGAAGCCAGTTTCGACGCACCATATAGGGAGCGCGCGGTGTCGGTCGGGAAGGACTCCCCGATCCCGGCACCGGACACGCCGGGCGCGGCCTGATCGGGCGCGATTTCGAAGCGGGTTTCGCGCTCGGTCAGAGACAGGTCGCGCAAGGGGGCGATGCTGTAGACCCGCGACGTAGACAGGAACAGGAACGCCCCGCACCCGCCGCGATTACGCACCGATTCCAACAGGTTGAGCGTGCCCAGCAGGTTCGTTTCCAGGACGTAGGCGGGCGAGCCGCCCGTGCCCGCGTGGACGCTCGGTTCCGCCGCCGCGTCTATCACCACGTCGAACGTGCCCGGAATACCGTCCAGGTCGCTCCGCGAACGGACATCGCCGTGAACGAAGGTGATGTCATGCGCGGCGAACACGGGCAGGTTCAATTCGCCGCCGCGCCGCTTGAGGTTGTCGAAGGCGACGATGCTGGCCGTCGGCTCCGCCTCCCGGAAAAGTAGGGCGAGGCGCGACCCCACGAAGCCCGCGCCGCCGGTGATGAGGATTCTCATGGTGCTATTATTAGTCGGCGTCGCGCGGATTTCCTCCCCGGTATTACAGGACTGACGACGTATCCACGCGTTGCCTGATCGAGAACTATGTTTCCGGTCGCATCGCCGCGCTCGGGGATGACATCACCCTGTGTCCGAATGCGAGCGCGACGGCGGACGGTGAAGCGTTCCGGCGGGTGGTTTCGGTGGGCGCGGGTGCGGGCGGCGGATCGTTCCGGTGGGGCGTGCCCGGAAAGAAGGAACACGCCCCCGGAGTGGAGAACAGAGACGCGTCAGGAGTGCGTCTCGTTCAGCCGCCCCTGGCGGGGAGACTTTCCGGGATCTATGCGTAATACGAACAGCCGGGTATACGAGTCGCTCGATCTGTGGCGCGGCTTCGCGGCATTGTGGGTGGTGCTGTTCCACTCGTTCAGCAGCATCCAGCACGACGCGGGTCGGAGCTTGGCGGTGAACCCGCTCGCCCTGCTCGTCTCCTGGGGCGACACCGGCGTGGCCCTCTTTTTCGTGATCAGCGGCTACTGTATCGCCGCCGCCGCCGCGAACACCCTGGACCGCGCCCAGAGCGTGAAGAAGTTCATCGCGGCGCGACTGCTACGCATATTCCCGACCTATTGGGTGTCGCTCCTGCTCTGCCTGGCACTGATGGCGGCGGCCTGGCTTGCCCAGAATCGGGGCATCATCAGCGGCAGTCACATGAGCGACACCTTCACCACGCTGACCCCGTGGACGATCCTGACGAACTTCCTGCTCCTGGAAGTATCCGTCAAACAAGCCAACATCAGCGTCATCGCCTGGACGCTCAACTACGAATTGGCGTTCTACGCGGTGGTCGCGCTCGGCATCGTGGCGTGTTCGGGTCGCGGGTGGCAGGCGATGGCGAAAGGACTCCACGCCGTCACCGTGGTCGCGCTGGCGGCCTCCGTGTTCGCGCCGCGCTGGTTGTTCTTCCCGTTCGATCGGTGGCTCTGCTTCGGCGAGGGGGTGCTACTGTTCGACCTGCTGTGCGGCACGCCGTGGGCGGAACGGAGTGGACGGGCGCGGGCATACTACGGCGCGGTGCTCGTCTCAATAGTCGCGCTGTGCGCCGGAG
>JAYUUO010000254.1:0-25727 GCA_043754515.1 Armatimonadota bacterium | reverse complement strand
GGCGGACCGAAGCCTGCGGATGTACTTCTCGGGCGCTGGCGAATCCGCCCCGAATCCGTGGCGTTGCAATCACGCAAAATCACGCAAAATCCGGACGGTAGCCGGATCTCGAACAAAGAGGCGTTCGAGGCCGGGAAGTCCTACGGGAGCTTCAGTATTGACTTCCGCGCCGATCATACGTACACCATGAACGAGGGCGTTCAGACGGAAGGCACCTAGTCGCTAGCGGGAACCACGGTAACAATGACCCCAACGCGAGTAGTAATTAGCGATCTAGCGTCCCCACGCCGACTCCAACGCCTCTGGCTACCTACGGCTCCGTCGTGGCATCCCCGACGCCGACTCCCGAGCCAGTCGCACCGATCTCCTCTCCCGCTCCTCCTAGCATGAAAGCCGAACTTGACCCGCAGGCCGCTTACCTGCAAATACAACCGGACGAACTCGGCGGGTTGCGCTTATCGTTCAAAAAATCCGACAGGTAATCGCGAAGACATACCCGCCCTATCAGTTCAGTGACTCCGAGTTGCGCCGTTAAGATCATGCCGAAGACTCCAGTACACTCCGTTTCCTATTCCCTTCAAGCCGGGTACTGAGTCTGCAAAAAGCAAGCTGTGGAGCGACCCGCTTCCACAGCAGAGGGAACATAGGCAACTCAAGAAACTGAACGAATAGGTGATGATTATCACTGGCGCGTCGTCGGGCATCGGTCCGACGACAGCGCGGATGGTGGCGGCTCAGGGGGCGAAACTGGTCCTCGCCGCGCGGAGCGAGAACGCGCTCCATGAGCTAGTCAGCGAGACAAAAGCGGCGGGTGGCGACGCGATATACGTGGTCGTGGACGTCACGAAGGAGGCCGAAATACAGCACATCGCCGACACCACGATCAGCACCTTCGGTGGGTTCGACACCGGCCCGATTGACACGCCGTTCCCGATCAACGCGAAGAACTACCTGGAGACCGAGCCGAAGCACGTACCGCCAGTTTACGCCCCGCGTAACGTCGCCGAGGCGATCCTACACAGCGCGCAACACCCGACCCTCGATACGTATGCCGGGAGCGGGGCGGCGGGCAACGCGGCTATCGGCAATAACGCGCCCGGACTCGCGGACAAACTGGGCGAGGGGGTGTTCATTCGGGGCAGCTACAGCGACAAGCCCGCGCACCGCAAAAACTCGCTGGACGCCCCGACCGAGCACCTGGCGGAGCGGGGTAGCTTCTCCGGACTCGTGACCGAGGTCAGCCTGTATACACAAGCCGCGTTGCACCTGATGGCGGTGGGCGCGCTTGCGGTCGGCGCGGGAGTTGTGCTCGCATCGCTACTGAGCGGGCGCAAGAATGTTTCTAACAGTCGTCAGGTGGACGGCGACGCGAGTCTGGGTTCAGGCTACAAGAACATCGCTACGCGTTGACGCGCCGCGCGACAACACCGTCGGCGACACGCCGGGTAGCCATCAGACGGTCAACGTAGGATAGATATAGTGCCGCTGGTTCGGGGAGTGACAGGTCGAAAAAATCGGTTCACTGAGAGGACATCATCCGCGCCTGCCATCGGCGGTCGAGCGAAAAGAAGTAGGCGGATACGTGGCGTCAACAGACGGTCGAGGCGGCCGCCCTTCGCTTGATGGTTGCCCGCGCAACGGCACCAGCAAGTACGACCGGCGCGACTAGCTAGGACCCATACCAGCGCGAAGTCGTACTTGCCGCGCGACAGACTGACAATTACGGGGGCGGGCGGCTGTAGTGCCCTAGTTGGCACTACATATCGCCCCGGTTCCGTCTTGCGTCGAGCAATCTATAGGCGAAACGCGGGGCGATTCCCGGTGTTCGCGTTCGCCGAAATCTGCTCCGGCTTGTACCACTTCACGTGACCGTCCACAAATAAATAGTTCGCGCCCCCGTTGTGCCGCTTCGCTCCCCCTAACTGATCACCTTTTATAATGTTGGAATCAGCAGTGACTATGGCTGATGTATAATTACAGGATAGAGGGTCCCATCCTTTCCATTCGCCGATGTCTTCCCATGGCCAGAGGTCGGGGCAAAAAGAGGCAATAGTATCTGGCATAGCGTCGAATATCGCCACCGTTGTCGCTGGGTATTTGACCAATGTTTCGCTTATCCCCTCCCATACGTACCAGCCCTTGCCATCGGGCGGGGTTTGCTGTAAGCCTTTGTCAGTTGCGTAGCCGTTGAGTTGCCACGCCTGTGGTTGCTTCTCGAACCGCTCGTCCATCTGCTTATCCGGGCAGGATAAGGTCAGGGAGGGGGTAGCAACTCCTATAATCGCCCCTCATGTATAGCGTATCTCCGGTGGTTTGGGGAGTGCTATACTACCCTGGATATGGGAGGGAAGTGACCATCATTGTCAGAGGAGTACGCGGCTATTGCAAGTTGTATCTGGCGAAGATTTGAGATGCAGGTGACTCCCCGTGCCCTGCCTCGTGTCTGAAAGACGGTGCTGAGTAGGATGCCAGTCACTACTGCTATGATGCCGATGACGGCGAGCAGTTCGACCATCATGAAGCCGCGACAGGTAAGCCTATTGCGCACTCGGCACCCTATCAGATCTAGCGAATACGGAACCCTGGTAGGACGTCGGGCCGGGTCTGGGTCATGGCCCATCATTTTACTCGCGCGTTCCGCCGCGCCAGAAACAACGCGGCCATTGCCACCGCCGCGACGCCGAGCGTGACCGCCGCCACGCCCTGACGGTCACGGGTCATGTCCGACTTCCGCTTCGGCAGGTCGGCGGGGCGGAACATGCTCCCGGCGATCTCGGCGACCACCCGGCGCGGCGCGAACCGCGCGCCGAGCGTCATCGCGTAGTTCGCCGCGCCCACCACCGCCACCGGCGCGTTCCGATCCAGCGCGTCCAGCGTGGCTTCCGCGACCTGCTCGGGCGTGTGCTGGCGTACGCTCTCGAACTGCCCGCGTAGCATTCCGTCGCCGAAATTCGTTGATGTGCCGCCCGGACAGAGCGCAACGATCCGTACGCCGTTTAGCCCCTTCTCCGTGACCTCGACCGCAAGTGCCTCCGTGAACGATAGAACGAACGCCTTGGTCGCGCCGTAAACCGCCATGAACGGCACTGGCTGAAACGACGCCGTTGACGCTATATTGACGATTCCGCCCCGGTTCCGCTGTTCCATGCCGGACAAATAGCGGTGCGAAAGCTCCACGAGGCTTTGTACGTTCACCCCGACCATATCGCGGCTTGCGGCGGGGTCAGTGGTATCGAACGTCCCGTGGGTGCCGAATCCGGCATTGTTGATCAGCAGGTCCACCGTCAGGCCGATCCGATCCGTCTCCGCCTGGATCCGGGATGGTGCCTCACGGTCCGTCAGGTCGGCGACCACGGTATGTACGGTCGCGCCGTATTCCGTGGTGAGTTCGGCGGCGAGCGACGCGAGGTCGCGTTCGGCGCGGGCGGTCAGTACCAGCATGCGGACGCCGCGTCTGGCGAGCGTACGGGCGATGGCGGCACCGATGCCGCGCGACGCGCCGGTGACTAGCGCGGTAGATTCGGGGTAGGGGTAGGCGGACATGAGGGCAGTATACCCATGAAGCGCGGCTACGGGTGCCCCGTGGCGTCGCCTCTCGTTAGAAATCGCATCGCATTCGCGAGTGGCATCGCCTCTCCCCGCCGGAACGCCACGTTAAATCCCGCGTCGCCGATGGCGTCGCGACCGCGCTTCTGGCACGTCTGAATATACTCCAGAGTGCCTGCGGTGAAGCCGCTCCCTTGTTCTTCCGACCGCGCGGTCGCGATCCCGTACACCGTGGCGGCGCGTTGCCACTCCCCGGTCGCGAGCATCAGTTCGGCGTAGAGCATGATGGCCGTGCTTAAACTGTAGAAGTCGCCCGCCTTGTGAAACAGGCACATCGTCCGTTGCGAGAACGACTCGGACAGCGGCAGGTCATTCCGCTCCCGCGCCGCGATCGCCAGGTTGCTGGTCGCCATCGCGATGCCGCCATCGTCATTAATGGTAAGTCGCACCACCAGTTCGCGCTCGCACCAACTTTGCATCGCCTCGTAATCGTCCTGCAGATAGGCAAGGTTACTCAAGTTATGTAGACAGGTCGCGGTGGTAGGCGCGTCGTCAGCCTGCTCCGAAAGGTTGAGCGCCTCCTCTAGATACGTTCCAGCTCTCACGAAGTCGCCCCGCGCCTGCGCGACGTCGCCGAGCGACGCGAGACAGCGCGCGACATCGCCCGTCCGACCCTCGATTCGGAACAGCGACAGTGCCTCCTCTATGGTGGCCTCGGCGGCGGGCAACTCGCCGCGCAATCGCGTCAGGCGGCTCATGTCGAACAACGCCCGCGCTTTCAGTAGGCGCGGGATTTCGCCGCTCGTTTCTTCCACCCGCCGTAGTAGTGCCGCGAAATAGCCGTGCCCCTCGCGCAGGTAGCCAGTCTTCCAAAGCCAACTCACGCCTACCGCGATTTCTAGGCCCATTTCAAGCGCGAGCACACCCTCCTCCGCGTGTCGCAACGCCTTACGGATATTTTGCAGATCCCGCTTGTATCGGACGACAGCCGCGTCGCCGCTGGCAAGCGATTGGCCCCACCTTACAAGGACGCGGAGCGAGTCGGCGTGCCGATGCACGAGTGCTGACTGCTCTTCTCTCGTTTCTTCGCACGCGACACGCTCTCCCCCGAACTCGCGGAGCGACTCGAGTAGATCGTAGCGCGGCTCGTCGGGGTCGTCCCCCGCGACCTCATCCATCAGGCGCACCAGCGAACGCTCCCGAAGCCTTGCCAGCCCTTCGAGCGCGAATGTCTCTCCTACCACGGCCCGCGCCATATCCCCAGTGAACCCGCCGTGGAAAACGGACAGCCGCCGCCACATCCGCCGTAGGTCACTCGGTAGCAGGTTGTAGCTCCATGAAATTGTGTTCCAGAGCGAGCGGTGCCGCTCCACGCGGTCGCCTGTTTTACGCGACGTAAGCAACCCGTCGCGTTCCCCCTGCCCGGCGAGTTTGGCCGCCATTTGCCCCGGCGTCATTACCGATACCCAGGCGGCGGCGAGTTCGATGGCGAGCGGGAGACCGTCCAATAACCGGCAGAGTGCGGCGACCGAAGCGGCGTTCCGACCCGTGATCGCGAAGTCGGGCGTGGCGGAGCGGGCGCGGTCGGCGAACATCGCGGCGGCCGGATTGCCTAGTAGTGTCGTGGCGTCGGTCTCCGCCTCGTCCGGAAGGGGCAACGCCTCCACCGCGAACAGTGACTCGCCGGGGACGCCGAGCCGCCGACGGGACGATACCATGTAGCGTATCCCCGGCACGGAGCGCAATAGGCGCGCGACGAACCGCGCCCCACTGTCTTCCTCGATTTGCTCGAAGTTGTCGAATAGAAGAAGCGGCGGCGTGCCGGCCGCGATCCGCTCCCGCAGGTGCGCCGTCACGCCCTCCCAGTCGTCGGCGGTAGCCGGAAGTCGTAGCGCGTCCCGTAGGGCATCCGCTATCTCCTCGCCGCGCGTGACGGACGCGAGCGGCACCCAGACCACAGGCTTGCCCCATGCCCGCGCCGCCTCAATAGATAGACGCGTCTTCCCAATCCCGCCCGGCCCCAGTAATGTGATGACCGACGTGGCGGGGTCATCAAGGCACACCGTGAGGGAAGCCAGTTCGCGCTCGCGCCCCCAGAAGCGGGTGAAAAAGCGCGGCAACGTGTCGCCTGTCGGTGCCGGGGCGGGTGATATACCGGGCATAGGGGGCGCGACCAGTGCATCCTGCTCCTTCACTACGCCCGTCCCGGCGACCTGATCCGACGATTCGCTCCGCGCGCGCCGCAGGGCGAGGACGTCCGCCTCTGCGGCGCGGCCTTGCTTGCGCGAGAGCTTTACCGCCTCGTCCAGCGCGTCCAGGAAGCGAGAGTGTAGCCGCTCCCGCTCGTCGAGCAACCAGTCGTCGTAGAAGCCGGGTAGTAGCGGCGCGGTGTATAACGCGGCAGCTTCCAGCAATAAGGTGATGCGCTCCGAGTCGCTCCCGCCGGTTCTAGCGAGCCGCGCCGCCTTCGTGAGTGCTTCCTCGAATCGTCCGACGTCGCTCACGAACGCTTCGGGGCGCAGTCCTATCGTAGCGCGATCCGAGACCAGCAGTTCCCCGACGCTGGTGTCGGGCACTTCCAATTGGCGGCGCAGAGAGTTCAGCGCGACGCGCAGGGAGCGTCGCGCCTCGGTGTCGGCGTCCTCAGTCCAAAAGCGAACCGCTAGCTCTTCGCGTGGGTGCGTGCGCCGGGGGAACAGAGCGAGGTAGGCGAGTAGTGCCGCTGTTTTCTGAGTCCGGAATCGCGCTTCGGAGCGTGCGCCGCATCGCAAGCGTAAACCGCCGAATAACTGTATATCCCAAAGCGTCGTGACCATTACGCTCACTTATTTCGGGATTGTTAGTGGGTAATCCTTTCACGCGCGTGCGTTTAGTAGGAAGGAACCAGACCGAAGCGCACTGCGACCGCCAGAAGATGTCAATCTCGCAAAAAAGCAAGTAGGTATATCTTCTCCTACCCGTGCAGGTGATCGGCTTCGATGACATCTGTCGAAGCCTACAATTCATCGTACCTTGCATTGTAATACCGAAGAGACCAGTATCACGGCGACCTTCGGGGGCGTGCTATACTTCCGACATGCCATCTTCCGATACTTCTTCCTTGCTCGCGGAACTAACCGCCCGCTTCGGCGCGGATTTCGTCACTACTCCCGGCACGTCCGGCGCGGACACCTACACCGGCTGGTACCCGACTGCGGTCAAGGAGCGGCAGGCGGGCGGGGAAACGCCGCCGTCACTGGCGGTTGTCTCCCCGGTGGACGCCGATTCGGTTCGCGCGCTTGTCGAATGGGCGGGCGCGAACGGCGTCGCGCTGATCCCGGTCGGCGGCGGGTCGAACACGGTCGGTAGTACGGCGGCTCGGGGAGGCGCAAACACGGTGCTCGTCAACCTATCTCGCCTCGCGGGCGTGGTGTGGGACGAGACCGCGCTCACCGTCACGGCGGGCGCGGGCGTTTTGCTCGCCGGTCTGGAAGAGACGCTGAACCGGCACCAGTACACGCTCGGCTCGCTCCCGCGTAGCGCGCGGATCGCGACTGTCGGCGGGGCGGTCGCGACGGAGGCGTTCGGGCTTTTCGCGGCGGGGTATGGCGGGACGCGGGTGAACACGCTGGCACTGGAGGCAGTGTTGACCGGCGGCGCGCCCGTTCGCACGTTCGCGGACAGCGCGGCGACCCGCGCGTTGCACCATCTGCTGATCGGGAGCGAGGGCGCGTATGGGATCGTGACATCCGCGACGCTCGCGATACGCCCTCTGCCGGAAGTACGGGCGTGGTGCGCATTCTCGTTCACGCAGTTCGCGGACGCCGCCGACGCACTCCGCCTGATCTACCGTAGCGACGCGCGTCCGGTGTGTGTCCGCCTTTTCGACGCGGGTGCGGCGGCGGGAGGGTTTTCGGGGGCAGTGCCGGGTACGAGTGCTTTGCTTCTTCTCGGGGTCGAGGGAAGCGAGGTAGTGCAGACGGGGCAGTATCAGACGGTGTTCGCGGTGTGCAAACAGGTCGGCGGGCTAGAGGCCTCAGTTGACGGTGACGCGTGGTACGAGTCAGAACGATACCGCACGGACGCGTTCGCCGCGAACGCTCGGCCCGGAACCGTCGCTGATATAGTCTCGCTCTGGTTACCCTGGTCGTCGCTCGCGGCGGCGTACTCCGCTCTCACGGATGATCTACGCGCTGAAGCCGCCGATGTGTCGGCGCAGGTGGGGTATGCGACGCCACACGGTGCCGCGCTGGAGCTACGGTTCGTGGTCGAGGCGGCGACGCCGGGGGACGCGTTGACGCGGCATGAGCGGATTCTCGGGCGCATACAGGAAATCGCCTGGACCTATGAGGCGCGGGTCGCGCCTTATTATGGCGTCGGGATCGCCCGCGCGGTATGGGTAGCCGCGGAGCGGGGCACGGCACAAACAGCGGTGCTTCAAGCCGTCCGTGCCGCCGTCGCGTCTGGAAGTCGCTGATGGTCATCCGTGCGCATGACAGACAAAAAAAAGCCCGGCGGAACCGTTAGGTTCACAAGCCGGGCAAGTCATGGTGTTTCTCGTGCATTTTATTATACTGCAATATTCATGCCGATCGTTGTAGTTTTCGATAAAAAACAAAACTATTTTTTCGCAAGGTTCTCGAACGCCGTGACCCGCGCTTCCAGCACCGAAAGAGCACCCTGCCAGAACGCGCCATCCGCGAGATCAACCCCAAGCGGCTTCACCAACTCATCCGGGGTCAGCGACCCACCCGCCTTCAGGAATCGCGTGAACTCAGGCGCGAACGTCGCCGCGCCCTCGTCAATACACTTCTTATACAGCGCGAGTGCCATAAGCTCGCCCCAGGTGTAGGCGTACACATAGAATGGCGTCGCGATGAAGTGCGGGATATATGACCACCACGACGCGTGCCCCGGTAGCAACACGACCGAGTCTCCGAACATCGCCCCGACTGCCGATTGCCATAATTCGCCGAACCGCTCGGTACTAATTTCGCCATTTTCACGCCGCTCACGGTGGGCGGACTGCTCGAACCGGTACAGCGCGGTCTGCCGGAAGATCGTGCTCATCGCCTGCTCGATCTGCTCGGCGTACAAGGCAAGTTGCGTAGTGTCATCCTGGGCGCGAGTCTCCATCTCGGCGAATACCAGTTGCTCGGCAAACGTAGAGGCGACCTCCGCCATCGGTAGCGTGCCGTGGAACGAGAAATAGCCGCGCGGTCGCGCGAGCGACGTATGCACGCCATGCCCGAGTTCGTGCGCGAGTGTTCGCACGTCCCCCGTCCTACCCAAATAGTTCATAAAGATGTACGGGTGCAGATCCGCCGTCACATACGCGCAGTATGCACCACCCCGCTTGCCGGGCCGCGCCGCCGCATCTATCCACCCCCCGGTGAAGAACGCGCGTGCCGCCGCCGTGTACTCGCCGTCGAACCGATCAAATGCCGCGAGGCACGAGTCGCGCGCGGTGTCGTAGGGGATCGGGAGTTGTGTCGCGACGGTTAATGGGGCGTACCGATCATAATGGTGTAGTTCGGGTAGCCCGAGCAGTTCCCGTTTCGCGCGGTAGTAGCGTGCGACGAGCGGATAACCCGATTCGGCGACGCGGACTACGCTCTCGACAACGTCCGGCGTAAGTTCGTTCGCGACATGCCTTGCTTCCTCCTGGTAAGAGTAGCCGCGCAGTCGGTCTTCGGTGGCCTTGTCGGCGATGATCGTGTTGTAGATATAGGTCAGACCGCGCAGATGCGGCGCGAGCGCGGTGGTGATCGCTTCGGCGGACTCGCGGCGCGCTTCCCGGTCGCCGGACATCTGCCGGTTCATTACTTCGGAGAGCGTGACGGCAACCGGCTCGCCAGGCACTTCGAAGCGCAACCCTGATGTCGTCTCCTCGAAGAGCCGTGTCCATGCGCGACGGCCTGTGTTCTGGGCCTCCTCCCACACCGTTTCCGCCGCTTCGGAGAGGCGGAAACGCGCCCGATCCCGCGCGGCCCGCAGGTAGTGCGCGTACTTCGCGAGTGCGGGGTCGCCCGCGAGCTCGGTAAGCCGCTCAGAAGGGAGGCGCGTCAGTTCCAGGTCACAAAATAGGAGCGGCAGTGTCGCGGCCGTATGCGCCTCGCGCATCGCTTGCAAAAAACCGCCGTTACGTGGCGACGTGTCGGCGGAAAAGCGGAGCGAGGCGTACACCGCCGGCTTCTGTGCCTCCTGTCGTATCCACTCTTCCTCCGCGAGGGCTACCCAGAGTTGCGCGGGGGTCAGTTCCGCGATCCTGTCACGGTAATTTCGCGCGAATGCCTCGGCACTGGCGCGAGCTAGATCGAGCGTTTCGCGGATGCGCGGATCGTCGGGCGACGCGAACAGGTCGGAGAGGTCCCAGAGGGGCGCGTCTGGCGCGGCGGTTTCGTTGTTCTGCATGTGTAATCCAGGTACTTTTACCATACCGACAAAAAAAACGGCGGGCAAACACGCATCCCGCGCATTCGCCCGCCGCAACCGACGCGCCGCTTCCGGAGCCGGGGGACTAGCGGCGACCCTGACGCGGGTCCGAAGCCATCGCCTCCTGCGACATTTGTGCCTGCGTGATCATATTCTCGAGGTCAACCTTGTTCATGGCGCGGGTGAGTGCCATGTCTTTCGTGATCCTGCCGGATAGACACAGGTCGCGCAGACACATGTCCATGGTCTGCATCCCGATGTTGCCCGACGTCTGGATCATCGAGGTGATCTGGTGCGCCTTCGCCTCGCGGATCAGGTTTCGGATTGCGGGCGTGGCGATCATGATCTCCTGGGCGCAGACCCGGCCGGTACCATCAATGGTCGGGATCAGTTGCTGGCAGAGCACGGCTTGCAGATTGTTCGAGAGTTGCAGGCGGATCTGCTCCTGCTGGCCGGGCGGGAAGGCGTCCACGATACGGTCAATCGTGGTCGCCGCCGAGTTAGTATGCAAAGTCGCGAACACAAGGTGGCCGGTTTCCGCTGAGGAGACCGCCATCTGCATCGTCTCCAGGTCGCGCATCTCGCCGACCAGAATTACGTCCGGGTCTTCGCGGAGCGCGGCGCGCAGGGCGTTCGGGAAAGACTTGGTGTCTTGGCCCAGTTCGCGCTGGTTGATCACTGACATCTTGTGCTGGTGGACGAACTCTACCGGGTCCTCGATCGTGATGATATGCTCGGAGCGGCTCATGTTGATCGAGTTGATCATCGCCGCGAGCGTGGTGGACTTGCCCGAGCCGGTCGGACCGGTAACTAGAATCAGCCCGCGCGGGATGTGCGTGAGTTTCTCGACCACGGCGGGTAGTTTCAGATCCGTGAGGGTCGGGATGTTGGTCGGGATGATACGGAACGCCCCGGCGACGGTACCCCTGTCTCGGAAAATGTTGCAACGGAACCGGCTAGTGCGCCCGAGCGAGTACGAAAAGTCTAGCTCGAACGTGGACTCGAACTTCTGGATCTGCTCGTCCGTCAGAATGTCATAGATCATGCGCTGGGAAACCGCCGCCGAAAACGATTCGTAGGGGGCTTGTAGGAGTTTGCCATGCACTCTAAGCACCGGAGGCAGACCACTTGCGACGTGGAGGTCCGACGCCTTCTGCTTCACGACGAGATGAAGCAGCTCGTCAATGTGCGCGTCTTCGAGCGAGCGGACTTTAGCCGAAGGCTTGGGCGGGCTTGCTGCTTCTTCGGGGGTTTTGGGTGCGTCGGCCATTTAGTTCTTTCGGTCCCTTCGGACAGGACGTTCCTGCGACCGGGACGTTTCTGTGAATTGGTTCAGCTATTATACGGCAGGAACGTTCCCATATCACCGTCAGCTTCGCGGCACTCCAGCGACCCGCTTCCGTGGCGGGGCACCGGGGCATCCCGCGGCTAATCAATCATCATCGTGACGGGGACCGGGGCAACGACGGGGGTTCCTGGCGTTTGCTTCGGGGCCTCCTCACGCGCCGCGAACGGGCGGACGCGGCTCCCGTCGGCTCGCCGTAGCGTTCCGAGCACGATGTCCGCGAGCGGCATGACGACGTTCAGGTTGCTCAGCATATATTTGTGATGCACGCGGTGGTGCGCGTCGAGGAAGCGGTAAACCCGAAACCGGTTCAGGTAGTTCGAGGCGCGCGGCACGTGCATGGCCCAGTGGATAGACTCGTAAATCCCGTAGTAGACCGCGACAGCGGCCAGCCCGCCCCACAGACTCGGGATGCCGGTCGCCCACTGCACGAGCAGGAAGAACGGCAGATGGCCGGCTAGCAACATCGGCAACGCCCACCAGTCCATCGGAACCTTGTCCGGATGGTCTTCGTGCGTGTGGTATGTCTCGTCGGACTTGTATATCTGGTGGTGCGTGAGGGTATGCGCTTTGAACGTATAACTGCTAATTTTGGGAGTGTGGAACAGATAGCGGTGGAAAAGCCACTCGAAGAAACTCATGTAGAGTATGTAAACAAAGAAGGCGATGAATTGATATAAAACGGTCAAAGTACACTCTTTTCCAGACACAAAAAAACCGGACATCGCATAGCGGGCGTCCGGGCTTCCCACGTCGGCGCGTTGCGCGCCTCTCACTTGATATGCCGCGTTTCCGGTGACGTACACGGTTATCACCGGTTCCATCCTTTTCTCAAAGCGGGTCCCGATTCTGCTTCTGATTACGCCTCCGTGGGGGTCACTGTTCCCGTTATTTCGCCGCCGACGGGCCACGTCGGCGGCGAAATAGGGCGGCCTCGCCTAGAAGCCCGCCGTGAAGACGACGCGCATCACCTCGTCCGGCGTCGTATCGCCGTTCAGGATCTTGAATAGGCCATCGGCCTTCATGTCCTCCATGCCGTTCGCGACCGCGGCGGCTTTGATGTCCCCAAGGGTGGCGCGGCGCACAACAAGCTCCGCGATCTCCTGGTTCATCGTCATCAGTTCGTAGATGCCGAGCCGCCCCTTGTATCCGGAGCCGCGGCACAGCTCGCACCCTTTGCCCTTGTAAAGCGTGATCACCTCGTCGGGGTTGTCAAGCCCGAACCCGAAGCGGCGCAGGTCGGATGCCTTCGCGCTATACGGCTCTTTGCAGTTCCGGCAGACGCGGCGCGACAGGCGTTGCGCGAGCACCCCGATCACGGTCGCCGCGATCAGGAACGGCTCCACGCCCATGTCCGCGAGGCGCATGGTCGCCGACGGCGCGTCGTTCGTGTGGAGCGTGGAAAGCACTAGGTGCCCGGTCAGCGCGGCCTCCACCGCGATGTCGGCGGTTTCGAGGTCGCGCATCTCCCCGACCATGATAATGTCCGGGTCCTGGCGCAAGAAGGAGCGGAGTGAGTTCGAGAAGTTCAGCCCCGCTTTCTTGTTGATGCCGACCTGCGTGATGCCCGACAACTGGTACTCGACCGGGTCCTCGACCGTGGTGATATTCTTCTCCGGCGAGTTGATCTTGTTCAGCACCGAGTAGAGCGTGGTCGTCTTGCCGGAGCCGGTAGGCCCGGTGACCAGAAACATGCCGTTCGGCTGAACAATCAGGTCCTCCATGCGCGCCTGCACCTGCGGGCGGAAGCCTAACTTGTCGAGGCCGATCATGATCGAGCCTTTGTCCAGGATACGCATCACGATCTTCTCGCCGTACATGGACGGGAGGCAGGAGACGCGCAGATCGTAGTCTTTATTGTTGACCTTGATCGGTATACGTCCGTCCTGCGGCACCCGCCGCTCGGCGATGTTCATGTCCGCCATGATCTTACAGCGCGAGATGAACGCCGGCTGGATGTGCTTGGGGATGGACATCACTTCCTGGAGCACGCCGTCCACGCGAAAACGCACCCGGACGTTGCGGCGATCCGGCTCGATATGAATGTCCGACGCGCCCGCCTCGACCGCCTGTGACAGTACCGCGTTCGCCATACGGATAACTGGGGCGAGGTCCGCGCCTTCGGCGTCCGATCCACCGTCCTCATCAACCGCGCCCGCCGGTTGCGCAATCTCCCGCATGATTTCCTGGGCGTTCAAACGGGCGGGCGTGTTCGCGCCGGGCGCGGCGGACAACGGGCGGTCGTTGGAAGTGTCGCGGATGCCGTACGCCCTGCCGAGGGCGTCCATCAGGTCGCTCGGGACGGCGAGCATCGGTTGTACGAGACACTTACTGACCATACGCAGATCGTCCACCGCCATGATGTTCTTCGGGTTCTCCATTGCGACCCAGAGCCGGTTGCCGTCTTTTTTGACGGGCAATGCCTTGTGCTTCTCGGCGACGCTCTGCGGGACGACGTTGACGGCGGAGGATTCGGGCTTGTGCTTGTTGAGATCAATGAAAGGCACGCCCATCTCCTGGGCGCGCGCTTCCACGACGTCGCGCTCCGAAGCGAAACTGAGGGTCACCAAAATGTTACCGAGATCGCCGGGCGCGCTCTTCTGCACGTCCTTCGCCTGACTCAGTTGTTCGGCGGTGATGAAGTTTTTTTCAACCAGAATATCGCCGATGCTTTTACGTACCATTGCCATAGTGTTAAACTTCCCTTAAATAAATACGCCGCCAGTACACCGGCGGTAAGCAACTCTTCCATGAAGGCCCGTCCCTGTTCCGGGCTGTCCATCCGCGTCGCGGATGATGGCGGCGCGGTGCTGTCATTCCGGCGCGTGTTCAGGGTTCGCCGCGTCCGCCTTGTTTTCCTGTTTCACTCGAAAAATTATCCGGCGCGGCCCACGCCGACCAACTTTTTTCGTGAAACCCGCGACTATGCGATTGCCGAACCGATGCCCGACTAGATAAATTCTTCAAGGACGCCGCCTGACAACACCTTCGCCTCTACCATACGCGCTTTTTGTCGGCGACTTCTCTACCTGCGACCGCATAATCATTTCTGACGACGGGGGGCGCGGCATTGTTCCCGCCTTTGTTCGTACGCCTTTCACTCCCCTCGTGCTTCCACCCAGCGTCCGCCATGCCGCGCGTTCGTCTGCCCATTTGTCTTGACACCTCTCTGCCCGGAGGGTACAATGAGTTGCTATCTGCGACCAACGTGGTCGCCAAAAAATCAGCGGTCGTGGGGAACGATTCGGGGCTAGATTATGTTTACATTTACGAAGAAAGCCGATTATGCCCTGCTCGCCTTGTCCTTTTTGGCGACGGAGGGTATTGGCCGCATAGTCGGGCCGCGCGAGATCGCCCGCCGGTATGAGATCCCCGCCGAGCTACTGGCGAAGGTGATGCAGACGCTGGCGAAGCGTCGGCTGGTCGCGTCCGTGCCGGGTCCCACCGGCGGCTACCGGTTAGGGCGTGACGCAAGCTCGATTTCGGTCGCCGAGGTCGTGGAAACGATAGACGGCCCGCTCGCCATCGCGCAGTGCTGGGAACCGAACGGCGCGGATCGTTGCGCTCAGTCACAACTGTGTACGCTACGTGGGCCGCTGGAACGCATACAGGAAGAGATGGTACGCCTCTTGCGCCAGACCAGCCTCGCGGATGTTTGCAAAACGAGTGAACAACCGGGTGACTTCAAGCCGCGCCTTTTCGAGGATGGCGCGCGCCTGACGGTGCTCCCCGACGTTATTTTACGGTAGGTATTTAGAAACAGGATATAGGAAAGTCATGAGCGTGAAGACACCGGTTTATATGGACAACAACTCGACGACGCGTACCGACCCCCGCGTTGTGGAGGCGATGCTTCCTTACTTTAGCGAGGATTTCGGCAACGCGGCATCCAAGTCGCACCCGTTCGGGTGGAAGGCCGAAGAGGCGGTGGACGTCGCCCGCGAGCAGATCGCCCGCGTCCTGAACGCCGACGCCAAGGAGATCGTGTTTACGTCCGGCGCGACCGAGTCTAATAATCTTGCCATCAAGGGCGTCGCCGAGATGTACGTGGACAAGGGTGATCACATCATCACGTCCGTCACCGAGCACAAGGCGGTTCTTGACACGTGCAAGCGACTCGAGAGCGAAGGCAGGCGTGTCACCTATCTGCCGGTCAGGCCGGACGGCATGATTGATTTGCAGGAACTCGCCGACGCGATCACGGACAAGACGATCCTTGTCTCGATCATGAGCGCGAACAACGAGATCGGCGTCGTGCAACCGTTCGCCGAGATCGGCAAGATGTGCCGCGAGCGCGGCGTCCTGTTCCACACTGACGCGGTGCAAGCCTACGGCAAGATACCGCTCGATGTGCAGGCGGCGAACATTGACATCGCCTCGATCACGGCGCACAAGATCTACGGGCCGAAGGGGATTGGCGCGCTTTATGTGCGGCGGCGCAACCCCCGGGTTCGGCTGACCGCGCAGATTGACGGCGGCGGCCACGAGCGCGGGTTCCGATCCGGCACCCTGAACGTCCCCGGTATTGTCGGCTTCGGCGAGGCGGCGCGGATCGCGCTCGAGGAGATGCCCGCCGAGATCAAGCGGCTGGAAGCCCTGCGAGACCGGTTGCGGATCACGGTGATGGGTAACACGAGCGACGTGTACGTGAACGGTTCGCTGGAGCACCGGCTACCAGGCAACATGAACCTATCGTTTAACTACGTCGAGGGCGAGTCGCTGTTAATGGGCTTGAAGGACGTCGCGCTGTCGTCCGGCTCCGCCTGTACGTCGGCGAGTCTGGAACCGTCGTACGTGCTCAAGGCACTGGGCGTGGGTGATGAACTCGCGCACTCGTCGCTCCGGTTCGGCCTCGGGCGGTTCACGACCGAGGAGGAAGTGGACTACGTCGCCGGGCGTGTGACCAAGGAAGTGGAGCGGCTACGGGAAATGTCGCCGCTGTGGGAGCTAGCGCAGGAGGGGATTGACCTTTCCACCGTGAAGTGGTCGGCGCATTAAAGTATAAATGCTTTGGCTTAACTGGCACAGGATGGCGGGCGATCAACCGCGTTCGGCTGTGAGTCGGTACTACTATGCGTCCTATCAAGCGATGTCCGCGTTAATCCTGTATGTCGGGCTAACTCCTCCGGAAGGTCGAGAGGCTTGGGGGCATGAGCAGACACCGATTCTTATCAAGGAACACTTGCGTGTCGTCATCCCGAATACTGGGAGACGCCAGGACTTGGCGGGTCGGTTGGGCAAGCTATATAAACTGCGTGTGGTGGCGGACTACATCAGTACGGAAAATGTCGCTGGGAGTCTGGAACAGGTTCGTAAAAACGCGGTATTTTTGTTGAAAGTCACTCAGGATATTCTGCCAAGCTTGGAGAGTTAACAACAAATGGTAATGGATCAAAATCAGTTGAACTGGCTGTACTCGCGGTTCCAGACACGCGGGACTAGAGGCTAATGTGCATGTAAGTCTCGCACGTAATGATAACGACTGGATGTACGTGCCGGTTTATGTCGCCCTCCAAGACTCCTACCATAAAGCGGAGATTTTGCAGGAGATATGAGGAAGAGTGGGAAGAGCAACAGATCACACCAGGCAAGCATCTGTTGCTCATGCCAGCGGCGAACTAACCGACCAAATCGGAAATATAGAAAGACAAAAACAGATGGCATACTCAGAGAAGGTCATTGACCACTACGAAAACCCGCGCAACGTCGGCTCGTTCGACAAGAACGACGTCGCGGTCGGTACCGGCATCGTCGGCGCGCCCGAGTGCGGCGACGTGATGAAACTGCAACTCAAGATCAGCGCGGACGGCGTGATCGAGGACGCGAAGTTCAAGACGTTCGGATGCGGCTCCGCCATAGCGTCCTCGTCGCTCGCCACCGAAATGGTGAAGGGCAAAACGATTGATCAGGCGCTCGCGATCAAAAACACCGACTTGGTGCAGGAACTCGCCCTGCCTCCCGTCAAGATCCACTGCTCGGTGCTGGCCGAGGACGCGATCAAGGCGGCGATCCAGGACTACCAGGCGAAGCAGGCGAAGATGAAGTCGGCGGAAGCACTGGTCAACAGTGTGGAAGTCGGCGTAGCGGTCGCGGCGTAGCCACCCGCTCGTCCCTCCCCGGAATTTGTGGATTTGTGGGAGGGGCGTACCATGGGGAGAATTCAAATGACGACTGAACTACCGATAGCGACCGAACCGATCGTAGCGTTAACACCGTCGGCGATCAAACAGGTTAAGAAACAGCAGGAGCGTACTGGCAAACAAGGCTGGTTTCTGCGTCTGGGCGTACGCGGCGGCGGCTGTTCCGGTCTGTCCTATGTGATCGACATGGAAAACGAGCCGGATCCGGAGTTCGACTCGGTCTACAGCGTGGACGACGTGAAGGTCGTCGTGGACCGAAAATCCGCGCTTTATCTGCAAGGGTCCGTGCTGAACTACGACATCAAGAATTTGATGGAAGGTGGCTTCGTGTTCGATAATCCGCAGTCGCTCCGCTCTTGCGGGTGCGGCACGTCGTTCACGGCTAAGTAGTCGCCGCCAGGTAATGCGGTTCGGGAAGACGGGAAGAAATCCGATCTCATTCCCGCCTTTTTTCGCGCCGGTTCCGGCTATACTACCGGCATGGCTGACATCACTACTACCGGCATTTTCATCGGCACGGGTAAGCCGGAACCCGTGCGTATTTCCGTGGGCGAGACGAACAACGAGGAACTAGTTGACGTTCCCACCGTGACGCTCACCGTGTCCCCGGTTGATTTGACCGAGGGGGCGGGACGACGCGTCGAAACCCTTCTTTCCGCGCATGATGCCGCGCTCCTCGGGCAGATGCTACTCGACTTCGCGCGGGGCGTGGAGCAAGCCATAAAGACGGGCGCGGAGATGGGCGAAGATTATGCCGGGTGAACTGACGCCTTTGTCACCGTCCACGAGCTACTTCGACCTGTTCGGCGTGCCGGTCGCGGTGGATGAGGCGACCCTGACCCGCCGTTTCCGCGAACTGTCGCGCCTCTACCACCCCGACCGGTGGGCGAACGCTGACCCCGAAACGCAAACGATCGCGCTCGACGCGTCCGCGCTTCTGAACGACGCCTACCGGACGCTACGTGACCCGTTCCGCCGGGCGGAGTATCTGCTCCGGCGCGAGTCCGGCGTGTCACTCAACGACCTGCAAAAAACAGCCAAGGCGCCTCAAGAGCTATTCGCGCGGGTGCTCGAACTGCAAGAGGCATTGATGGAATACCAGGAGGCGCGGCTCGACGACGACGCCGCGACGCTTCTGCGGTTACGCCCCGAACTGGACGTGGGCCGGGCCGAGTTTTCGCAAGCCTACGACCGACTGTCTGATCAGCTACAGGGGGTGTTCGAGCACTACGATGGGGCTACTGATCGTGCCGCCGCGCTGGAGACTCTGGCCGGGATTGTCGGGACGCGCGGCTACCTTCGCCGCGTTTTGACCAACCTCGACGGCACGTTGGTCTGACTCCGCCTCCCCGCGCAGGGCCGGATCATCGCGCGCCGCCTCCCGTTCACGCGCGAATAAATAATCCGGCGTGGCTGTGCTAACAACCCTGTAACGGTGCTGTAACGATTAGGCTGTAGAGTGTCTGTGTTGCCAAGTGCCACGGATGGTGGCAACGACAGAAAGGTTTCCCATGTCTACCGTCTCACCGTTCTCGCACACTTCCATACGTCGTGCCGGAGGCATTCTTGCCCTCGCCGCCGTGTTCACATCGGCTGCTACCGCGCACGCCGCTTATACCTTCAACAAGATCGTGGATGACACGACCGCCGTTCCGGGCGGGGGGACGTTTGCCGGTTTTGGCCTCCCCGCCCTGAGCGGCGACACCATCGCGTTCAACGCCGGATATACTGGCGGCGTCGCCGGGACGCGCGGAATATTCAGCGCGCGTAACGGCGTAGTGACCGCGATCGTTCGGTCTGGCACCGGCACACCGGCGATTGCACCCGGCGGCGGCACGTTTTCCTCGCTCGGTAATCCCACGATCAGCGGGAACACGACGGCGTTTGTCTCCGACTACACAGGCGGAACGGGAACCACCGGCGTTTTCTCCATCACGGATGGCGTTCTGACGAGCGTGGCCCGCAACACACCAAACAGTGCCCCCGGCGGCGGCAACTTTCTATTCTTCGATGATCCCGCCGTGAGCGGTAGCAACACCACATTCATCGGCTATTCCAACGGGACCGGGGGGAGCCGGGGCATCTATACGGGGAACGGCGGCGCGCTGACAACCATCGTCCGCGCCGGGGACGCTACTCCTCTGGGTGGAAAAACTACATTCACTGACTTTGGGAACCCCACGATCAAAGGCAACACTGTCGCCTTCTCCGGCACTTTCGGTGGCGTAACGGCGACTTCGGGTGTTTTCACTTCGACCGGGGGCGTGCTGACGACCGTCGCGACCAACGTGGTCGGCGGCGCGCCGGGCGGCTCCTTCTTCTCCAGTTTCAGCAATCCGGCTGTCAACGGCAACACGGTGGCGTTTCGCGGGGGTGACTACACGGAAACGTCGGGGGCATGGGGAATCTACACCGTGACAGGCGGCCAAATAACAACCGCCGCGACGGGAGCTAAAGGCGGCGCGTTGCGCGGCGGCACGTTCACCTACTTCACGCCGCCCCTGCTCGTCGGTGACGCCCCCGTGTTTTACGCCGACTACAGCAACGGCGGCTCGATCTTCGGCGGCGGCCTTTTCACCAGTCTGAGCGGCGTACTGACCCCGATTATCCAACTTGGGGACAGCCTGTTCGGTAGCACCGTAACCAGAGTGAGTGCCATACTGCCCCAGGATAGCGACGGCAACACCCTGGGCTTCACGTACACGCTCGCCAACGGCCGGAACGGGATCGCGACCACGACCCTCGCTAGTGTCGCCGTGCCGGAGGCGGGCGCGGGCACTCTCGCCGCCTTCGCGTTCCCCGCACTCGGCATGATCGGACTCGCGCGGCGGAGGCGGTAACATTGCGGTGCGGGTTGCTCTAAACCCGTTCTACTTCGGATCGGTCGAGGGCGCGTGGGAGTGGCCCGTCTCCTCGACCGATAGCAGGAGTGAGATGTCCTCGTCGTCGGGTGCCGCGCCTTCGGCATCCGGTCCGGCCGGCAACGGGGCGTCTTTAAGGAGGAGGGTCAGGAGCGGCGGGGCGAGCACCGAAGTCAGGAGCGACATGGCGACGATCAGCGCGTAAACGCGGTCGTCGAAGATGTGCGCGGCGCGACCGAGCGAGGCGACGATGATGCCGACCTCGCCGCGCGGCACCATGCCGACCCCGATGATCGCCGCCGAACGGGCACCGAGCGAACGCGCGGCGAACCCGCACCCGATCCACTTGCCCGCCGTCGCCAGGGCGGTGATTGTCAGCAGAGTGAGCAGTGTTCGCCAGCCGGAAAGAGCGGACAGCGAAACGTTCATGCCGGTCACCACGAAAAAGAACGGCGTCAGGAACGCGAGCAGGGGTTGCATCTGTTTCTCCAGCGCGTGACGCTGGCGGGATTCGGCGACCACCATCCCCGCCAGAAACGCGCCGATGATGGCGGCAAGCCCGAGACGAGCCGAGAGCGCGGCGAGTCCAAGGCATCCGGCGAGCGAGAGCGTGAGCGGGGAGAGCGGATTTATCGGCGCATCGAGCACCGAGGATCGCTTACGAAAGATGCGGGTGCCGACCAGGGCGACCACGGCGACGAATCCGACCGCTTGCAACAGCACGAAGGCGAGGTGCGCCCAGTCAACCCGCGCCCCTCCCGGTCCGCTTTGCAATGCCGTCACCGCGCCGAGCAGGAGCATGGCGAGGATATCATCAATCACCGCCGCGCCGAGGATGATCCGCGCCTCGATCCGCCCGAGGGCGCCGAGCTCCTGTAAGACCCGCGCCGTGATCCCCGCCGAAGTCGCGGTAAACGCCGCCGCTATAAACGCGGCGTGGGGGGGCGAAAAGCCGGAGAGCGCGCCCCAGGCATAGCCGAAACCGAACGGGAGCGCGACGCCCGCCGCCGCGACCATACCCGCCGTTTTACCGACTTTCCTCAGGTCGCCGATGCGTGTCTCCAGCCCGACCGAGAAGAGGAGTAGCACCGCGCCTAGCTCGGCGAGGATGTCGAGCACCGGCGACGGTTCTACCCAGCCTAAAAGTGACGGCCCGATGACCATGCCCGCGACGATCTCGCCCACCACGGCGGGCAAACGCAGGCGTTGCGAGACCCCCGCACCCAGTTGCGCGAAGAGGAATATGAGAAAGAGCGCGAGGAGTGTCCCCGCGCCGTGGCCGCCGTTTTCGTGCAATGTGTTTTATCCGTGCGGCAAAAGATCGCCGGGCGTAATCTACCAGGCGTGGCTATTGGGGACTCGGCGCGGCTACTTGGCGGCGAGAAGTCGTAGAACACCCGTCATGCGCAGGCGCATCAGTTCGGCGGACACTTTCTTGTTGCCGCGCTCCATCACCGCCGCGAAGTTATTCGTGGCCTCATCGCGCTCCGCCGCGCTGATCGCGATCGCGTCCGTGGGCACCCCGACCAGGAACTCGTCGAGCGGCTCGGTCGGGAAGTTCGTACGCACCCGCGCGATCTGATATGTCAGCGCGTACCGCGCCGCGTCTTCGGACAACCCCGGAACGAGGCGCGGCATGTTGTACGCGAGATCCAGATGCTCGCGCATAAAGATGCGCTGATACTTCTCCGTCGTGCCGTGGACGCGCCAGTTGCCGACCACGTCCGGCGTGAAAAACAGGTCGCCGCGCCCGAGCAGGCGGATCCAGAGATCCCAGTCCTGTATCAGCTCATAGCGCAGTGTCAAGCCGCCGACCACGTGGTACATATCGCGGCGCATCAGCAGAAACGGCACGAAGGGGCAAAAGAACGAGAGCGGCCCGCGCCGCAACTCGTCGCCGGAAAGTAGAACGGGCATACCCCAGCGCGGTTTGGGTGCCGATACAGGCTCCGTCTCGGAGGTGAACTCGCCGTGCCTGCCCTGGATCAGCACGGCGGATGACGGCACGGGGCGGCGTATCGCGGCGAGGAGCGCGGCGAGACCATTATCGGTCAGCATGTCGTCGGCGTGGAGCATCATCATCCAGTCGCCGGTCGCCTCCATCAAACCATGGTGCCAGTTCAGGCACCGGTTGTCATAGAACTGGGGCGGCTGGATGGCGCGGTAGGCGCAGTCCGGCTTCAGCGATTCGGCGAGCGCGATAGTGTCATCCGAGGAATGGTTGTCACAAAGAATGACTTCGATCCGGGCGCGATCCGCCTCCGGCAACGCGGAGACCGCCCGCCGAACGGACCCCATGCAGTGGGGGATATACTTCGCGCCGTTGTAGACGGGAATCACGACCGAGATCAGGAATGGTTCGCTCATAAAAGGTAGGGTTGTTTTCCGGGCGGGGACTGAGGGCACCCCGCTACAAAGGGACGGTACGACATAAAGGGCGTAGATACCTGCGTCCTCCCGCCCATGTCTCGCTACCTGGTGGGTAATACGTCCGAGACGTTCGCGTCGTGCGGCTGGCCTGCGTATTTCGCCGCCCAGTCGAAACACTCCTCAAGCACATGGAGCACCGACTCCCTAGCTCGATAGCCGTGCGATTCGTGCGGTAGCAACACGAGCCGCGCCGTCGCGCCGTTCGCCGCCAGTGCCTGATAGAACCGCTCCGATTGCAGTGTGTGCGTGCCGGGGTTGTTATCGGCCTGGCCGTGGATCAGCAGTATCGGGGCCTTGATTTTGTCGGCGTAGGTGAACGGCGACAGAGCGCGATATATTTCTGGTGCCTCCCAGTATGAGCGGCGTTCCGATTGAAATCCGAACGGCGTCAATGTGCGGTTGTACGCGCCCGAGCGGGCGATTCCCGCCGCGAACAGATCCGAGTGTGCGAGCAGGTTCGCCGTCATGAACGCGCCGTAGGAGTGGCCCGCGCAGATCACGCGGCCGCGGTCAATGATGCCGCGCTCGTCCAGAACGTCAACGGCTGCCTTTGCCGCGCCGACGATCTGCGCCACAAACGTGTCGTTCATGGTCTCCGGGTCGCCGACCACCGGCACCGCCGCGTCCATCAGTACCGCGTAGCCGCGCAGAACGAACCAGAGCGGCGACGTCCCGGCGAGCCGCGTGAACGTCTTGTCGGAGCCGCGCATCTGTCCGGCGGTCGCGGCGTCCGAGTATTCTTCCGGGTACGCCCAGAACAGGAGCGGTAGCCGCTTCCCGGACGCCGGGTCGTAGTTAGGCGGCAGGTACAGGGTGCCGGAAAGCGGCACGGCGTCTTCGCCCCGGGTGTAGCGAAGCAGTTCCTTGTGCAACCCGGTGATCTTGGGGTGGGGGTCGGCGAATCGCGTGATCGGCTCGCGCGAACCGTTGTTCAGATCCAGCCGGTAGAAGTTCGCGGGTTCCACGCGGTTCTGGTATGACGTCAGAAGCACGGACGGGTTCTCGCTGTCCAGGAACGCGATGAACGACTCGTAGCCGTCGCCCGCGCACCGCCATACCTCCCGCGTCTCGCGCGTCAGGAGATTCATGCGGCGCAGGAACGGCCGGTCTCCCTCCGGAGTCGCGCCGCGCCCGGACAGGTAAATCTCGTCGCCGCTCAGCAGGATGTGGCTCCTGCCACTCGGCTCGCTCACGTAAACCGGGTTACCCGGCGCGTTATAGGCGTCGTTGACAGACAGATCGAACAGCACCGTGCGTTCCGGCTCCGGCTCCGACAGGTTCAGGCGGTAGGTGGTACGCCAGCGGCGGTCGCGGTCGTACTCGGTAAGCAGAACGTCGTCGGTTTCCGGGAGCCAGTCCCAGCCCGCATACCGCTCTTGCAACCGCAGTAACTCGCGCGGAGTCTCCGTAAATGGCGCGGGGAGCACGAACAGAGCGTCGCGGTGCGGAACCTTCGCCAGTGGATCGCCGCCGTCGAGTGCCTCCGCCCAGAGAAGCGTCGCGTCACGATTACCCTGCCAGACGAGATTGCGCGGCCCGGTGGCGACTCCCTGTTGCGGGATCTCGTCGCGCACGGGCAGGTCGGCGATGGTTCGCAGCACTACGCCGGTTCGGGCGTCCCACACCTCGACCGTTTTGCCGAACAGGTGATAGGGGACGCGGAAGGAGACGTCGGTGAGTCGCGACACCAGCAGGTATTTCTCATCCGGCGACGGGGACGCGCCGAGGTACGTGTCCGGTGCGCCGATAGTCGTTATCACGCCCGTTTCGATGTCTACGGTGGCGAGTTGCACGGTAACGAAATAACGGAACAGCGCGGCGTCGGCGTCGCTACGGAGCAGATCCTGGAACGTGCTCGCCTTCGTGTACTTGCCCGCCGTCTCCTCGATAACCGGTCCATCCGGCACGAGCGGCGTTTCCGGGGGTGCCGCGCGCCCCAGCGGGATCAGCGCGACGAACAGGGTTTTGTTGTCGTCGCTCCACTGAAACGGTCCCGCTAGAATATCCGAGACGCGTACCTCGTGAAGGAAGCGCACGGCACCGGTCTCCTTTTCCCCGATCCCGATCTCGATGCCGGTGTCGGTATCGCGGGTGAACGCAAACCGCGCCCCGTCTAGCGACCAGGACGGCGTGCCGAGCCGAGCGCCGGCCGGAATCCCGGAGACTGGCGTCAGTTCGCCGGTGGCGTTCGCGACCAGCGAAAAGCCGGTGTACTGCGATGCGCGTTGTTGCCCGTTCAGGGAGGGATCAATCCGAATCCCGGCGAGTTTCAAGAAGGGCCGCGCGAGTGTCGAGAGGGGAGGATAGGCTTCGTAGTCGGCGAGCAGGAGCATTTCGCGCGTCGGCGACAGGAAGCCGGCGGGCGGGGGCGGGGTGTCGAGGATGGAAACGATATCGGCGGGGGGCTTTTTGTAACCGCTCGGAGCGGGTGTGGGTAGCATAAACGTCAGTATACCGGAGACGGCGTGACTATTGGGGAGTGACTATTGATGTGATCGCCGACCTGTTCGATGAGCCGGGGGGCTGTGCCATTGACGGCGTGATTGACGGGCTGAACCAGCGTTTCGGGAGCGGCACCGTGACCCTCGCGACGTCGCTACCCGCTAAAGAGTACCTCGACCACGGCCGCATACCGTTCGGCAAGCCGCGCGTGCCGCGCTAGCCGATCACGTGTGGCGAAAACAAATATGCCGAACGGCCTTGACAGCCCGCAACCTTGCCTACACACTGCCGGACAAGTGGACAAACGATTTACTATCCTGGTACCAGTCGTGCTTTGTAGTCTCGCGGGAGTGGCCCTCGGTCGCATCATAACAACAAATATGTCGGAAGCGAGGGGGAGGCACAGTTGCCCGCGTCGAACCCCGGACACTGGACCTCGGAACAGTCCCCGAGGGTAAACGCGTGACCGGCACTGTGCGTGTCGTTAACCTATCGGACAAGCCGCTCTACGTTTCCCACGTCGCCACCTCCTGTGGTTGCACCTCGACC
>JAYUUO010000253.1:0-2833 GCA_043754515.1 Armatimonadota bacterium | reverse complement strand
CACGCTGGAGAACGCCGCGTCTTCCAGCACGAACTCGGTGTTGTACAGGTAGCTGTTCCCGTACTTCTCGAACGAGGACGGGCGCGTATCGAACGGATCATCCTCGTACACGCCGCGGTGGATGTAGCCCGTGTCCGCAGGGTACCACCAGATGTCGCCATTCTTCGTGTACGGGTTGAGTGTCTCGGGCAGGCGGCGCAATAAGATCGCCTTGCTGCACTTGTCCGAGTGGGATCATTCGCCCGGCTTATTGATGTCTATGGCATCGCCGCCGAGCGGAAAGCGGTCGTCATAAATCCTGCGCGTAGGCGAATGTCGCCAGCCCCAGTTGGCGCAGGTTGGAGAGACACCCGGTTTCTCGTGCTTTGCCGCGCGAGGTCGCGAGGACGGGCAGTAGTATCGCCAGGAGCAGCACGGTGATCGCTGTCACGGATAACAACTCGACGAGCCGGAGCTTTTATCCGCGTCCAAACCCGGCGTGATAAACTGACCGTACTCATGCCCGAATATGCCCACACCCTGAACCTCCCCGAAGAAAACGTCGTCGTCCTGGATTTCGGTGCGCAGTACACCCAGCTGATCGCCCGCCGCGTGCGGGAATGCAAGGTTTACTGCGAAATCATCCCCTATGACACGCCTCTCGACAAGATTCTGGCGCGCAAACCGCTGGGGATAATCTTCTCCGGGGGGCCCGCGTCGTGCTACGAGCCGGGTGCGCCCGCCGTTGATCCGGCTTTCTACGACTGCGGTCTGCCGATCCTCGGGATCTGCTACGGTATGCAACTGATGACGCGTCAGCTCGGCGGCGTGGTGTGCGCGGGTTCTCGCCGCGAGTATGGCAAGACGCAACTCGACGTTTCGGACGACACCGACCTGTTCCGGGGACTGAACCGCGAACTGGTCTGCTGGATGAGCCACGGCGACGAAGTGGAGACCGCGCCCCCCGGCTTCTCGGTGATCGCGGTCACGCCCTCGATCCCGGTCGCGGCGATGGCGAACAAAGAGCGGCGCATGTTCGGCGTGCAGTTCCACCCGGAGGTCGTTCACACGCCCTGGGGCACGGAGATCATCCGTAACTTCCTGTACGACATCTGCGGCGCGAAGGGCGCGTGGACCATGGCCTCGTTTATCGAAACCTCTATCGCGGCGATCCGTAGCGAGGTGGGGAACAAAAAAGTGGTCTGTGGTCTGTCCGGTGGCATTGACTCCTGCACCGTCGCCGCGCTCGTCCACAAGGCGATTGGCGACCAACTCACCTGCATCTTCGTCAACACCGGCATGATGCGCAAGGACGAGGGGACGCAGGTGCGGAGCAATTTCGCCGAGGCGTTCAACATCAATCTAGTGTATGCCGACGAAAAAGAGCGATTTTTGAAGTTGCTTGTCGGCGTGACCGACCCCGAGAGCAAGCGCAAGATCATCGGCAACGAGTTCGTTGCCGTGTTCGACGAGATCGCGGACAAGTTAGAGGACGCCGATTATTTGGCGCAGGGAACACTATACCCGGACGTCATCGAGTCGGGCACGAAGAACGCGGCGAAGATCAAGACGCACCACAATGTCGGCGGGCTGCCCGAGAACATGCGGATGAAACTGGTCGAACCGCTCCGCTACCTGTTCAAAGACGAGGTGCGCAAAGTCGCCGAGGAACTGGGTCTGCCGAGCGAAATGGTCTGGCGTCAACCGTTCCCCGGACCCGGCCTCGCGATCCGCATCATCGGGGAGGTGACGCTGGAGCGGCTGGAGATTCTGCGCGCGGCGGACGCCATCGTGGTCGAGGAGATCAAGAAGGCGGGCCTGTATCGGCGCGTCTGGCAGTCGTTCGCGGTGCTCCCCGACACTAAATCGGTCGGCGTGATGGGGGATCAGCGTACGTACGAGTACCCGATCGTGCTTCGGGTCGTGACGAGCGAGGACGCCATGACGGCGGACTGGGCGCGGTTGCCCTACGAGGTGCTGGAGCGCATCAGCAACCGCGTGGTCGGCGAGGTGAACGGCGTGAACCGCGTGGTTTACGATATTACAAGCAAGCCGCCTGGGACGATTGAGTGGGAGTAGACGTAGGTCGGAGGCGGGCGGTGCGCGCGCGGTAGGGCGAGCGGGCGATGGATTGCTCGGGTCGGGTGGACTGTTGAAAGGACTCGGACCGCACAGTCCCTCTTTGAAGCTGAAGCCATTTTTCGGATCATAGGATTAGAGCTTGAGAAAGGCGATAAAGGATGAACCGTTCGCCTGAGCAACTTGACGGGGTGGAACTCGCCGGTATCGTACGTCGTTAGATCGAAGCCGAGCGGATGGGTGCCCCGGTCTTCAAAGACATCCCGTTCGACGTCTAACGCGCGTCCGAGCGAGCCGGACACCGAGATGACGTTCATCTCGGTGCGCAACGGGGTCGGGTGTCAATTCGTGCTGAAGTGTAAAACCGCGGTCGCCGCGAAGTACCGGCTGGTGTTCGCGAAAGCCGTCAGCACGTTCAAGTGGAAGTAGAGGGACGTGCGTGCCCGTAATCTGTCCGCTGACCGGAGCCGGGATGATGGCGCGAATCATTCCGGTCAGGGTGTAGATGAGCCACAAGGTAGTACCAGTGGTGCTAAAAAGTACTGTCCACCCTCACGCGACTCGGCGACGCCGCCGGGATGCCTGGTAGCCCAGCGCGCCAACCGACCCGAGCAGAGCCAGTGCCGCGCTTCCCGCCTCCGGAACGACGGTAACCCCGAGTCCCGCGGTCTGCCCCGTGACAGAGTCAATCGAGCCACGATACTCCGAAACACGCGAGAAGTAAGAGCCGAGTGGTACGGGCGTGTTGCCGGCGATTTGCACGCGCCTCGTCCCC
>JAYUUO010000252.1:0-2842 GCA_043754515.1 Armatimonadota bacterium | reverse complement strand
GCGATGAACCGGATGACGGCACTTGGGATGCCGGACAGTTACGCGCCCGTGACGCCGCCGCAGGTGCCGGCGGTACTTTAAGGAGATGTGGTAAGAGTGGTGTTTCCCCGCGCGGAAACGGGTGCCGGGGACGACTACGCAAAAAACGCTGATTTATGCAACAAAGCCCCGTCCCGCTGACTATCGTCGTAGAGCCGACGGCGGTTTCCACGATCGCCGCGTTGCCGGAAGCGTTGAGCAGGAAGAGTGTCGCGGGGTGTGCCTTGCTCAGCCCGTCGCTTCCAGCGTCGAACACGCCGAGCGATGTGATCGTGATGCCAGCGGCGTTTTGCACGTCGAATGTTGGGCCGATGCTCAGTGAGGCGGCACCCGTCGCGCCACCGATACTTGACACCCCGGACGCGTTAGAAGCTACTGATTGCGCGTACGCCGCGCCAACGGAGGCCGAGCCGACTATTAACGCAACCACGGCAACACCCACCACTTGAACGGCTCTCGTCTGATACATACTCCTTGCTGACCACTGTACCAATCTTTGAGCATCATAAGGTAGGTTCAGGTGATTACATTCGATTATTTCTTACGGCTCCAGCACCACCTTGCCCGTCGTCTTCCGCGCGGCGATGGCTTCGTGAGCCCTCGCCGCGTCCGCGAGCGGGAACCTGTCGTCCGTCGTCACCTTCAGCTGTCCGCCCAGCACCCAGCCGATCATCTCGCCTAGGGCGTGCGCTATCTTGTCCGGGTCGTTCATAGAGCGATACAGCGAATATCCGGAAAGCGACACGCCTTTGAACAGCATCTGCAGGATGCGCCCGCCGGAAAGATCCGACGCGTTGCCGGATTGCGCCCCGTAAAATAGCCAGCGTCCGCCGTCCGCGATTGTGTCGAAGCCCTCGCCCGCCACCTCGCCGGTCGCATCCAGGAAGACGTCCGCGCCGTTCCCGCCCGTCGCCGCGCGAACCTCCGCCGCCCAGCCCGGTTTCGTGTAGTCAACGGCGGTGGTCGCGCCGAGTTCGCGGGTCACAAAGTGCCGCTTCTCCTCCGTGCTGGCGGTCCCGACCACCGTTCCCGCGCCTTTTAATCGGGCGATCTGCACCGCGAGCGAGCCGACCCCGCCCGCCGCCGCGTTCACCAGCACCGACTCGCCGTGTCGTAGCGGGGCATCCTCAAGCAGGAAGTAGGCGGTCAAGCCCTGCACGAGGAGCGCGGTCGCGACCCCGAAGTCAATACCGTCTGGGAGCGGGATCGCCTGCGCCGCCGGAAGCACCGCGTACTCGGCGTAACCGCCGAACTGCGTCAGCCCGAATACCCGCGCGCCGGGGGTGAGATGTGTCACGCCCGTGCCGACTGCCTTGACGGTGCCAGCGACTTCGAGACCCGGTATGAACGGCGGCTTCGGCGCGGGCGGATACTGCCCCGCCCGCGCCATCAAGTCGGCGAAGTTGATACCCGCCGCCGCGACTTTGACGAGTACCTGCCCGGGGGCCGCTTCGGGGCGCGGCAGTTGGGTGGCATTCAGCACGTTGGTGCCGCCATACTCGGAGACCTGAATTGCTCTCATGTTCATAATGCTTGCCTTTCCCGGCGCCGTTAGAGCCAATGCCGTGCCGGTAGGTGGATATACTGGATAACCCCTGGCGGCGAAAGAGTTCCGCGACTTCGACCCTGCGAAGTTCGTGTTGCTCTCCCGCTCCTTTCCCGGCAAGACACTTCCTGACGACGGACGCACATCTCCATTTCGCTTCATACATAGAACGTGCTTCGGCGGGCCGAACCCGGTGGTAAAATTGTGCGTGAACTACTCGGAACTGATCCCACCCGGACTACGGTTACCCGCGCCGCGCACCGGAGTGCGTCGGAAGCGGGACCGCGACGAAGAGGGCGTGGGATTTTCGGAGGAGACCACCCGTCTGTTTGACGGGTATACCACCCCGTTTTTCGTGGTCGCGGTGCTGGCTCTCATTGGTGGGGGCGCAACGCTCGCGTTCCATAGTTCGCCGGAGATGGCGGGTGTTTTATTGACCGGTGGCACGGTGTTTCTGCTCCCCGCCGGTTTTTTGTTCGCCTCCCATTTCGCGGTTACTGGCTCGAAGAACCGGTACGAGCGGCACCTCGTCCGCATCGGCACTGTGGTCGTCGGGAACGCCATGGGGGCGGAAACTCTCCCCATCCCCGATGATTTCGGTTGCGAGAGGACTGTCCATTTCTGCTTCACGCCGGACGACATGGGGGGAACGATAAATGGTGCCGCGCGAACGGTGTCCGGGCGGCTAGACAGTGTGAAGGCGGGCGATCCGGTAGCAGTGCTGTACAACCCCGCCGACCCGAGCAAGCACCACGCACTCTACAAAATGCTCTCGTACACCGCTGACCCGCGTACGAGCTGACTTCTGTGATGCTCCCGCCATCAACAAAATCATCGCGCGAACGCTCCTACCGACGCTGAGGAGGATCACGGCCTGCTGTCTAATCGGCGCGATAGCGTAGGTGCCGGGGATGCGAATCATGTGGGCTAAGGCGAAGTAGCACTTCCTACGGCGGCGATTTCGGCGTCGCAGGCGGCGCAGATGTGGTCAATCGCGCTGAGAAGGGGAGGCAGGGCGACGATCCCGAACATGTCGGTGCGGCCGAAATCGGCGTCGCTAGCGTCCCAGCGATAGAACACCCAGCCCTGACCGTTCGAGACGATACCGTATACGTCGGCCCGCAACCCCGCCGCCTCGTTCTTCTGGCGGCAGGCGTACATCTCCGCCAGGCACTGTATCTCGCCCGCCTCGAAGTCGTCGCGCTTCGCCTCAACCGCGCAGAGTAGCGGCGTTGAGAGGTAGTCGAGGAACGGGGC
>JAYUUO010000251.1:0-2842 GCA_043754515.1 Armatimonadota bacterium | reverse complement strand
GCGTTGGCGGAACGGGATGAGGCGGCGGGGCTGCCGCTCCTGTGGCAAGCGGAGTTACTTTCCGTCTCGCGGGGCAGTCTGTACTACCGACCGCGACCTGCTCAGGATCAGGAGGCTGCCGTCAAGCACCCCGGCAAAAACTTCGTTCTGCCTGTCCTAGACGAGTGTGCGTAAATGGCTCCGCCGTTTCGCTGGGTACACCGAGCATCCCTTCTTGGGATCGCGCAAGATCACGCGGATGTTGGCTGATGAAGGACTGACGGCGGGGCGGCGTACTCAGCAAAATGGTGGCCATTTGCACGCATCCGCTGTTATCGGCGGGAGATGGGCATTGAGACCCTCTTCGCTAAGCCTGATCTATCGAAGCCGTCTGACAACCCCGAGCATCGAGTATTTCCTTACCTGTTGCGTGGATTGATCATCGCCCGTCCGAACCAGGCATGGGATCAGGCAGAACGCAGTTCTTGCCGGGTGGACATCACCTACATCCGCTTGGTGAGCGGATGGGTGTATTTAGTCGCCTTCCTGGATTGGTACAGCCGATTCGTCGTGGCATGGGAATCCAGGTGGAAACGCGTTTCCACCGCGTCGGACACGCTGGAGATGGGCTTTGTTATCACCTGTTCATCGGTTGCCTTGAAAGTAACGGTGCCCGAAATTGTGAACAGCGATCAAGGGAGCCATTTTACCAGTCAGCGGTTCACCGAACCGTTGCTGGAAGCGGGGGCAAAGATTTCCATGGATGGTCGAGGCAGGTATGTGGACAATATTTTCACGGAGCGTCTGTGGCGTTCGGTGAAATATGAGGAAGTTTACCTATCGGAGTACGAGACGCCGCGCGATGCACGGCAAGGATTGTCGCGGTACCTGTCGTTCTATAATGAGAAACGTCTGCACAGAGAAACGCCCCCTAAAAGGGCGTTTTCTTGATCAGGCGTTAGGTTACCGTACGCCTGCTCAAGTGTACAATGAGTCTCTTTGCTCTAATGAGGAGGAAGACTCCTTAAAAATCGACCCGAAACTGTCTTGACAACTGGGACCACCATACCTATTCCTGCGCAGAAGTAGACATCAAAGAGTTATTCGTGAAATGCACGATTTTCTGCTCTTTTAGCAGCAGCTGATCCAGCTCCTTCTTCATCCTCCTCTGTCAAGTCTATGCCAACAGCTTCCATCATGCTTCCTATGGTTTCACATCCAGATGGATCTATCTTGTTGACTGGGTCACAATCCGTATACAAATAACGTTGAAGGGTCGATGGAACTTGTTGATCTCCAACGTATGGATCTTCAGACAGGAATCGACCTATGGTCGGTATGTAATATCGAGCACGAAGGTAGTAGATCCCTAATTCACTGTCGAACTGTTGTCCGCCAATGCCCAGGAACGGTTGGCCGGCTGCACCGCCCGTGACAGGGCTTCCGTAAGCGTCATAAGCGTATGACTGCGGCACATTACCCGAAGCGTCCGACAGCGCGACCTATTTAACTCCGGGTCTCCAGAAGTCTGGCGCGCCGCCTTGTGTTAGGTAACGCGCCCCCTTATCAACCGCGCGGCTCCCGCACGACGCCCAGGAATTGCTCCGGGGTCAGACGCGCATCGGGGAACACCGCGTCCAGCCCGTTCGCGTTCCCGCATCGTTTCGCGAGTACTTCGGCCAGCACCGCGCGGTAGTCGGTCACGACGCGCAGGTCGCCGGGTGCTTCGAGTTGTGCCATTTTCAGACCGGGCCACGCGCCGTGTACCTTGCCGCCGTTGACGTTACCGCCCCAGACGAACATCGCGGACGCCCGCCCGTGGTCGGTGCCCAGGCTACTGTTCTCGGCGACGCGCCGGCCGAACTCGGTCTGCACGATCACGGTCACGCGGTCACTCGCCTTGCCTAAATCGCACGCGAACGCCGCGAGCGACTTCGCCACATCGTCGAGTTGCAGGGCGAGCCAGCCGGTCGCGCCGCCCTGCCCGACGTGCGTGTCCCAGCCACCCCGGTCCAGGAACGCCGCCTCTAACCCCACGCCCGCCTTGACCAAGCACGCCGTTTGCTTGAGGCCGTCGCCGAGCGCGGACGCCGGGTACTTCGCGCCATTCGCGGGCTTGTAGTGGGCGGGATCAATCTTGCGCAGGGTCTCCGTCGCCGCCAACGTTTCGCGCCCGGCGTGAGACGCGGCGTCGGTGCCAGACGCGTACAGCCGGTGGATCGCGGATTCGAGTTCGGGGCGCGGCGTTTTGATCTGAATGTCGGCCAGCGACTCCACCGCGGTCGCCGATGTCGCGCCGCGCAGAGTGTCGGGCATGACCGCCCCGAATGCCACGGCGCGGAGCGGCGAGGTTGCGCCGGGCACCGCGTCCAGGTGCCGCGCTAGCCAGCCGCTGCCCTCGCGTCCGGTGTCCTTATACTCGCCCCGCTCCATGATCGCCATCGCCTCGAAGTGGGAACGGCTCTGGTCGCCGGAGCCGACCGCGTGTAGCACCGCCAGCGTCCCATCTTTGTAGAGTGGCAGAAGGGCGAACAGTGCCGGGTGCAGTCCGAAGAAGCCGTTCAGATCGAGCGCGGAACCTGCGTTGCCCGCTTTAGGCGCGGCGATAGCGAGCGTCGGGCGCACCTTGTAATACTCGTCCTCGCCGTACGGCACAACTAGCGACAGGCCGTCCGCCGCGCCGCGCAGGAAGATGTTGACCAGCACATCCCGCCCGGTCTGTTTTCCTTCGGGCGCGACCGTGATCTGTGCCAGCGCGGATCGCTCCCCCGCCCATACCGCGAGCGCGGCGGCGAGCGCGATGCCCGCGCCGCTCTGGAGCACGGCGCGGCGCGTCACCCGGTTCGGGTGCTCGCAAAGATTC
>JAYUUO010000250.1:0-2848 GCA_043754515.1 Armatimonadota bacterium | reverse complement strand
TCCCCGTGCCAAGACACGTCACTCCTTATTCTGGCAGGTTATGCAGGGGGCTGTCCCTGTCTCAGCAGGAGCCTGATCTGAATTCGCCAGCAGTATCACATTTGGTGAAAGCGTTTTCACTCTCACTCGGTAATATTTTGTCACCGATTTTTTAGGGAGCAATCGGAAGAACGCGCTGTTTTATTAGAGCGCAACCGGCGCGGCCGTAGCCCTGACGACTTAGGAACTTCAACCGGTTCCGAGAAACGTCCCCGGAGCGTTTTCTTGCTCACCTGACCCTCGACCTGCCCGTTGCTCCAACTCCCCGACAGACCGGCTTCGACCGCCGCACGGTCAGATTAGATGTCGGGAAGATCAGGCTGGTCAACTCCCAAAAAATCTTTCCGCCGCCGTCCGCATGGCGACGGGTATGATGAGTCGTGATCGTCGCTCCCATCCAATCGCCACCTGCGGTCCACATCGTACAAAGGGTGGTAGCCGTGCACGACGCCGACGCCCGTGAGGTCGGCGTCCTCTCCCCGCTGGACGCCGTGCCCGCCGTGTGGACCTTCACGCTCCGCGCCGCAGACTGCCCCGTGGCCGTCACGCGCCTGTCCCCGTCTTGCCACTGCGTCTCGGCGGCACTATCTGCCGCGGGCGGCGCGAGCCTCCCCCGGACGCTCGCGCCGGGCGGGGCCCTGTCCGTCTCCGTCTCCGTTGACCTGTCCGAACTGCGCCCCGGCCCGTTCGCCAAAACCGTCGTCGTCTACGCGAGGCCATCCGGGGGCGGCGCGGAGTTCGTCCTCGCCCGCCTCACCGTGCGCGGCACCCTCCTGCCCGCCGTCGCCTTCGCCGCCGCCGGATCTCCCGCCGCGCCGAACCTTTCCGTCCTGCCGCTCGGCACGCTCGACCTGTCCGCGCCGCCGGGCACCGCCGGCGTGGTCCTCGTCGCCACGCCCGACCCGCGCCTCCTCAGGGGCAACGCCGCCGTCCCGCCGCTCGCGTCCGCCGTCCCCGGCGTCCGCGCCGAACGCCTCCAAGGCACCAAGAACGGCGCGCTCCGCTACCGCGTGTCCGCCGCGCCGGACGCGCCCATCGGCCCCGTACTCGGGATGCTCGCGTTCGCTCCGCCCGCGACCGACACGAGCGTCCGCGCCATGGCGTGGCGGAGCGCGGGCATCGTGGTCACCGGCGAGATCGTCGGCGACATAGCCGCGAGCCCGAAAGTCGTCGCGTTCGGCGTCGCGCCGGGGACGGGGGCGACGCCCGCGCCGGGCCTCGCCGCGCCGAAAGCGGGGGACACAGTGCCGTCGTCGCTCTCCCGCGCGGTGACCCTGACCGCGCGGAACCCTGCGGCGTTCGTCGGCATCACGCTCGAACCCGGCAGCCCCGCCGTGTCCGCCAGACTCCTGCCGCCCGCAACCGGGGCATCGGCGACCGCTACCGAGCGGACGCTGCTCGTCACGCTCGCCCCGGACGCGGCGCGGAAGGTGGCGGCGGGGGAGAACGGCGGCTTCTTCCAGGCCCGCGTCACCGTGCGCCTCGCGAACGGCCAGCGGCTCGCGCTCCCGGTCAGCGCGTTCCTCCAGCCGGGCTTCGTCCCGGCGGCCCCGGCGAAGCAGGAAGTCACGCCCGCCGCGCCGAAACGGTAGTCAACCCGCCATGACGCCGCCGCGACTGCTCCCCCTCGCCCTCTTAGCCCTGCTCGCGCTCGCCCCGGCGGCGCGGGCGGGGCAGGGCACCGGTGCCGCGCCGCCTAGCGAGTTAGCTACTATCGGTTTCGCCGCGCCGGACTTCACGTTGCCCGACGCGCGCACCGGCAAGGCCCGTAGCCTCCACGAGTTCGCCCGCGCCAAACGCCCGGTCGCGCTGTTCTTCTTCTGCGGCTGTCCCGCCTGCCGCGCCGTCGCTAACGAATGGGCGGTACTCCGGCGCGGGGGTGCCCTGCCGCCGGACGCCGCTACGGTGATCGTGTACTCGACCGCCGACCGCGCCGAGGCGTGCGCCCTCGCCGCCGCGTCCGGCCTCGACCCGAAGCGCACCGCCGTGCTGTGCGACACGGGAGACCTATCCGTCACACAGCGGCTGTACCACGCCGAACCGTGCCCGCGCCTGTTCGTCCTCGACCCGGCGGGCGGGATCGTCTACGCGAACACGGGGGGTGACGAGAAGCCTCAGACAGCCCCGGCGGGACTGCTCGCCGCCCGCGCCCTGGCCACGCTGCAAGCCGCCGCGGAAACGCGGGGGGACGTCAGGTCGTGACGCCGCCCCTACCGCTTGGTGAGCGGGCGACCCGCGACGCGCCGGTCATCGGTCCGCCGCCGCGATCATCGGGGGCAGGGGGCGGGCGAACACAACCCGCGACCACGCACGACATTGACGACGCGCTGACGGGCGAGATCGAGCCGAACCTGTGAAACGCCTTCGGGAAACTTCCCATGACGCGGCGCACCGAACTCGCCGCGCAAGCCGCCGCCGCGACCGCCGTGCTACTCGTCCTAGCGGCCGGTAGCCTCGTCACGCGTCACCATTCGGAGCACCAGGCGACGGACGCGCCGGTCGCGGCGCGGGCGGGGCCGCGGCTTCTCGTCGAGTCGGTACTAGTCGAGAGCTACCCGGAAGGCATCTGGGTCTACAACTGCACGGTCGAGGGCGACCACACCTTCTACGTCGGAACCGCACGGGGCGGCGCGTGGGTATACAACGCGAACTGCGGGGATTTCGACTTTATTCAGGAAAGTGGTCATTCCTGTCAAACGCCGTAAAGAATTGGTTCATCCGCGCATTTGGTGAAAACATCCCATCCTTGCCTGGCGATGAGGTCATGTTAATTTTTTAGGGAGCAAGCGGCAGAACGCGCCGTTTCAGC
>JAYUUO010000249.1:0-8499 GCA_043754515.1 Armatimonadota bacterium | reverse complement strand
CATCTCGCCATCGGACATACCCGCTACAGCACTACCGGCTCCAGCATCGTCCAGAACGCCCAGCCGCTCTCGTGCCTCACGAAAAGCGGCTCGGTCGCCGTCGCGCACAACGGCAACCTGATCAACGCCCGCGAACTGCGCCTCGAACTGGAAGCGGAAGGTTATGCGTTCGAGACCACGAACGACTCCGAGATCGTCGCCCGCCTTTTGGCACATTACACCGACCATCACGGCACCTGCAACCTCGCCGACGCCGTGCGCGAGACTATGCGGCGCATCAAAGGCGCGTACTCGCTCGTGATTCTGACTGCGGACGCCATCGTCGGCGTGCGCGACCCGTTTGGCATCCGGCCGCTCTGCCTGGGGCGCATCACGACGGCGTCGGGGGGCGACCACTGGGTACTAGCGTCCGAGACCTGCGCGTTGAACACGGTCGGCGCGCGGTTCGTGCGCGAACTCGCCCCCGGCGAAATCGTGATTCTAAACGAGAGCGGCGTGCGCCGTCTCCCTGGCCTGCCGATGGAGCGCGAAGCCCTCTGTATGCTGGAGATGATCTACTTCGCCCGCCCCGACTCCGAGATGTTCGGTCAGAGCCTGCACAAAGCCCGCCAGCGCATGGGCGAGGAGCTGTTCCGCGAGCATCCCGCGCCCGGCGCGGATCTGGTTATTCCGGTGCCCGACTCCGGTATTCCCGCCGCCATCGGCTTCTCCCGCGCCTCGAACATATCGTTTGACGAGGGCTTGATTAAAAACCGCTACATTCAGCGCACCTTTATCGCCCCCGATCAGCGTATGCGCGAGATGGGCGTGCGCATGAAACTGACGCCGATTCACGAGGTGCTTGAGGGCAAACGCGTGGTAATGGTGGATGACAGCATCGTGCGCGGCACCACCACCGGCAAGGTCGTACGGCTCCTGTTCGATGCCGGGGCGCGTGAGGTCCACGTCCGCATCTCCGCGCCGCCGGTGATTAGCGAGTGCTGGTACGGCGTGGATATGGCGAGTAAGGATCAGCTGATTGCGGCGAGCAACACCGTGGAGCAGATTCGCCAGCATATCGGCGCGACGTCGCTCGGTTTCCTCTCGAAGGCGGGCCTCGCCCGCGCCCTGTCGTCCCCCAACGATAACTTCTGCCTCGCGTGCTTCACCGGCGAGTATCCGGTGCCGATCCCGAAGTTCGACGGGCGCGGCAAGTTCGCCCTGGAGATGCCGATGGCGGGCGGCGTGCCGACGGCGAGCGGCAAGATGCCGATCCCGCTCGATGACGCGTCGGGAGACGGCATTGACGACGGCAAGCCGGGAGGGTAGATTATCGCCTTCTTTAAGATAGATGTATTCGGGATGCGCCCACCCTAACGCTGTGTCCGCGCCGCTTGCGGACGTTTCGCTACGGGTGGTACAACGCACCACAGATGACTACCCCCGCCGATCCCGCCTCCGCCGTTCCCACCCCACGCCGCATCTTCGCCCTCGGCGACACCCACTTAGGCTTCGGCATCGGCAAGACCATGGATCGCTTCGGCGCGGAGTGGGTCGGTCATGCCGACAAGATCCGCGAGCGCGTTCGTGCCACGGTATCACCGGACGATATTCTGCTCATTCCTGGTGACCTTTCGTGGGCGACGAAACGGTGGGAAGCCGAACCCGACCTCGCGTTCTTGGCCGCCCTGCCCGGCATCAAAATCGTGATCAAAGGCAATCACGATCATTGGTGGGAGTCGGGCAAGTCGGTGAACTACCCCGGATTGACACCGCCGCCCGTGGTCGTCAATGGCACCGGCTTCGCGGGCACGCGCGGCTGGAACGTGCCGATAGAGGGCACGGAGACGTTCGCCTCGGACCGGAAAACGTTCGAGCGCGAGCGCAAGCGTCTGCAAAAAAGCCTCGACGCCATCGCGGACTGCGCGACAAAGATCGTGCTCCTCCACTACCCGCCGCAACCGTTCCTGGATCTGCTCGCCGAAGCGGGCGTATCGGTCTGCGTTTACGGGCACGTTCACGTCAACTCGCTCCCCGACGACGAGAAGCTAGCCGTTTTCGGCGAAGTGCTGGAAGGAGTGACATGCTACTGCGTCGCGTGCGACCGGATTGACTTCACGCCAGTCGAGATCGGCGCGTTTTAGAAAATGGCACACCGGTTTTCGTCGGGTTACACGGCGGGCAGGGTACACTAGCGGCCATGTTACTCGTTGCGAATGCCCGCGACGCCTTCCGCGCCTTTCTCACCGTCGAAGGTTTGTCGCTACAAACCATGACGCTCGCCCAAGGCGTCGCCGCTTCGGTCGCGTTTTACCGGGTGCAACGTTTCGACGACGCCGAGTTCGAGGGGGACGGCGACATGCTCCTGCTCCAGTGGGGGCCCCGATCCTGGGAGGGCGAGAGATTTACAGTAGACATGACGCGGCAACTGATGTCCGGCGACGGCGAGGACGATAACCTCTTCCAATTGCACCTCGTATTCTTCTACGCGCCGCCCGTTGCCATTCCCATGAGCGATAGCGGCTGGTGCGCTGGCGTGGAATCGCTACCGGCGTTCGAGGAGTTTTTGCGCGGGTCGCCGGTGCTGCGTGAGTTCGGGGATAAAGTACCGCTCTCCGTTGGACTGACCTACGACTGTGCCGGGTGAGACTGGCTCCGCGGCGAGCGATCGGTGTTAGTGATGTTCAACTTTGGCGCACGTGGGACGCGTAGTCCGAGCACTGGGGTTTGGCCTCGCTCTTCGGTCTGGGCGTGGGAGCCTGAAGAGCGAGGCCGAACCCCACCGGCTCCGACACTTCCGTAGGACGCGCGACGCCAAACCGCCCGCCTCAACCAACTTCGCGCCCGTACAGTCAAGCGGATATAATGCCATCGTAGATAACGCCTCGCGCCCGATGGCCCTCCCCTCCGATGTCAACAATTTCCCCCCCCGCGCCTGTCGCCAATCCCAGTCCCTTCGCCACCGCGCCGAGTCGCGCGCCAAGACCGGTGCTGACGCGCGGCGTCGTTTATGCCTGGGCGGCACTTCTGGCACTACTAATTACGGGAATGCTCGTCTGGTGGAGCCTGCGCCCCCGCCATTACGCGCTTCGTATGTCGGCGGGGGACCGTCTGGGACGGCGGCAACAGATCGCCGAAGTGCTGGCTCGGGCGACTCGGAATCACGACGTGTCCCTCGCCCTGGTCGAGACGGAAGGGTCGGCGCGGGCACTGGAACTGGTCTCCCAGGGGCGGCTCGAGTGTGCGCTGATTCAGGGCGGGATCGGGTCGGCTCCGCATGTCCGGGAGGTGGCGATCCTCGTGCGGGAACCCCTGCACCTTCTAGTCAAGCGCGAAATAATCGGGGCGGTGCGGCGGGACGGCTTACGCGCCCTGCGCGGCAAGAGCATCAACCTGTCCAAGCGCGGTAGCGGCACCCGGTCCGTCGCCGCGCTCGTGCTGGACTTCGCGGACATGAGGGCGGGGCGGGACTTCACCGACGAGGATGCCTCGTATCAGGAGCTAGAAAGCCGCGCGTACGCTCGTCTCCCGGACGCGATTTTCATGGTGTCGCTGGTTCCCTCCCCCGTGGTCGCGCGGCTGGCGCGGACGCATGGCTACGCCCTGGCACCGATACCGCTCGCCCGCTCCCTGGCGTTGCGGCACGGCTCATTGCACGAGGCGAGCATCCCCGCCTACGCATACGGCCTGACCCCCGCCCCTTGCCCGCCCGCTGATATTGCCACGGTGGGCACCGATCTGCTCCTCGTGGCGCGGGATACGGTGCCCGACGACGCCATAAGGCGGCTACTGGAGGCGACATTCGCGGGTGGGTTTGCGCGCGAGGCGATACTGCCGGGGCTTTCCGAGGCGCGCTTTCTGGACGCACCGGAGATGCCGATTCATCCGGCGGCGGTCGCGTTCCGGGACCGAAACGCCCCGTTCATCACCAGCAACCTGGTGCAGGGGATCGAGGGCGCGAGGTCGCTCATCCTGTCCGCGGGCCTCGCGTTCTTTTTTGTGTACCGCTGGTTCCGTCAGAGACGCTACGCCGGCTTCGACTATTATCTGCGGGAGGTGACGCGGGTGGAACGCTCGGCACTCGCGCTGGAAACACAGGCGGCACCGTCCGCAGGCGACATCCTGCACCTGCGCAACGAACTGGGCGAGCTAAAGACCGAGGCACTGGAGAAGTACGCGCGGGGCGAGCTAAGGGGGGAGGAGCTAATGTCGGCGTTCCTCGCCCACGTCACCGATGTGCGCGGCTACCTGTCCGCGCTCATCCTCACCGAGCGGGAAAGGAAGGCGGGGGCACACCACGGTATCACGCCAGGCGCGACGAAGTCGCATTCGGCTCCCACGCCTCCCCGCCAGCGGCGCGGGGCCCCGCGCGTGCGCGCGTGACAAATCAGCTAGAAGGATCGGTCATGCGGATGAATCCGCGCGATCTAGCCAGGCGTTCCTGGCCGACGATTTAGCGGACGGCGGGGCGTTCGCGACGGACGGCGAGCCGCGCCCCGCTTACTCCCGCCCGACCAGCATCTCGCGCACTGCCGCGTGCTCCTCGTAGCGCGTGATCCGGTCGTCGAGGGCGACGCGCCCGCCCCGGATCGTGTTCAGCACCGCGCCGACCCGCCCCTCGACTTGATTCAGGGCGGACGCGACATTCTCTTCGAGTTGGATCAGCGTTTCGCGCGCGTACTCGTCCGCGCCGCGCCGTATCCCGTCGGCTTCCTGTTCGGCGGAGCGCAGTATCTCGCGCGCCTGGGCGGACGCGATGCGCGCTATTTCGGACTCCTCGACCAGCGTGAGGGAGTGCGCCTCGGCCTGCTCCCGCAGTGACCGGGCGTGATGCTCTGCTTCGTCCTGGAGGGCATGGGCGCGGGCGTCCGCGCCGGAGCGGAGCGCGTCCGCCTGGGCGGTGCCCTCGGCGACACTGGTTTCGGCCTGCTGGCGTGCCGCGTCTATCACGCGCGTCGCCTCCGCCTTCGCCTCGGCGAGCAACCGGTTGGCATCGGCGTGCGCGGCCCCGAGTACCCCCGTCGCCTCGGACTGCGCCGCGCCCATGATCTGCTCCGAGTTCTGCGCGATCTTGCCCGCGCGGCGCAGGTCGTCGGGCAGGGAGGCGCGGATCTTGTTGATCAGCATGTAAAACTCTTCGTCGTTGAAGCGAAACCATCCGAAGATCGGTTTCGACTCCTCGATCAGGGTTTCCAACTGATCCAGCGTGGACAATGTTTCGATAGATTTAGACTCTTTGATCATAATACACAAATCATAACAAACGAAAATCGAGGCGTGAAACGCGTCCCGCTCTTTGAATCAGGGCACCCCCCGCGCGGTTTAAGGTAGCCGCTCCGAACGCGGCTCGTCCGGCTGTTGCGCGAACTTCGCCCGTAGCGCGGTCGCGACGTTCGACGGCACCAGCCCGGTCAGGTCGCCGTTCAGCCGCGCTATCTCTTTCACAATGGACGACGACAGGTACAAATGATCCGCGCTCGTCATCAGAAACAGCGTCTCGACGTCCGGCGCGAGGTGCCGGTTCGCCAATGCCATTTGGAACTCGTACTCGAAATCCGACACCGCGCGTAGCCCTTTGATGATCACCTTCGCCCCGTTCGACCGCGCGAAGTCCACCAGCATGCCCTCGAACGGCTCTACAGTCACGTTCGTTATACTCTGGCACGATTCCTGCAAAAGCGCGACACGCTCTTCCACCGAAAAGAGCGACGATTTCTGGGAGTTGCGCCCGACGGCGACGATCACCCGCTCGAACAGCGGCGCGGCGCGGACGATCACGTCGCGGTGCCCGTTGGTCGCGGGGTCGAAAGAGCCGGGGTAGACGGCGGTCATTGGCATGGTAGTGTCGGCGGTGTTAATCAATCGCTTCTCAATTCCCTTCTGAAGAGGATATGCTCATCGAGATGTAGTCGCACGAGACGCAACTCCATCTTAGCAGTCATCCTGTTGCTTGACAAGTCATGTATGGTCAAGTCGTAATGTACCCGAGCGGCCCGCCCATCACAAGCGGCCCGCCCATCACAAGCGACCCGCCTATTTATCTCAAGCGCGGGTTGCTCCCCAGCATACCGCCTGACTACTTATAGTAGGAGGATCGTCTCATGACGAACGTTCGTCTATCTCGTTTCTTGTCGATGACCAACCTGGCTCGCCGGACGGTTGTCGCGGTGACTCTTTCTCAGTTTACTATGGTCGCCAATATCTGCCGCGCCAGCTTGCTGGATAACGGTGAGGATGTTGGGCATTACTGCCCTAGTCACTACGCGGACGATCCAAGTATGGGGGATATGCCAGCAGATCATGTGTGGCGAGCGGCCGACTGCTGCGTTGTACCGCGAGTGCATGAGGAAAGCAGACTCTGTTTCCTGGTACAACAGTGATCTTAGCTGGTTGATCAGGTGAATTGTGAATGCGACTAACGCGAAACAAAAAACGATCAAGGCATGGGATCGGATACTCGACGCTAAGTTGTGTAGTTTAACCAGCGCAGGTCATTTCTCGCTCTAATCTGGTCGTTCTTTATTCCGTGCTGGTGCCATTTTAGTTACAGGAGTTTCGCTCCGATTACCGGATCAAGGTATCCCAAACGGAGTACTCCCTGTGGCTTCCTCTGTCGTGGAATTCAGCACCGCTTGGTGTTTCCTCGTCTACGTAATTTGCGGCGGTCAACCGTTGCCACTGTTCACCTGTAGCGTGGAGTATCCGACCACGCAGGGTATCCGCAAAAATAACTTTCTGGCTGGAACACATGAAATTTAAGAGCTTCGCTATTATTTTCGCTGTTACGAATGTCGTCCTTTTCGGTACGGGGATTGCTGTCCTTCAGCATAATCGCGTGAGGACGGCAGAGAACGCGCGTTTTATACAGCGGCGTTCATCCTCGCCGGGATGAAACATAGCACTTCATTTTTGAAGTATCTTTACCGGGAGGTAGGACAAGTGACAGAGTCGGTGACATACCAGAAGATACTGCGGGACGGCATGACGGCGGGGTTAAAGCCGGCATGACTGCCAGCATGGCCGCTGGGCGGGCGGAGGAGGCGCGAAACATCCTGCTTCGCATGGGAGTGACGGCTCGGCGCACCGTCCCGGTGCGTGGAGGAAGCCATCCGCGACGCGACCGACCTGGAGCGGCTGGAACTCACTATCGAGCGCGTGTCGGCGGACGGAAACTGGGACGAACTCCTGCCGCTCTAGCGCGATTCCTCGCGACACATGCTAGCAGGTCGGCGTCCGCCAAACCGTTCCGCCCGGTGCCCTGACCAGAACAGTAACCACGCCGCGCCGCGCCCCCGGCTGAGGATTCGACTGCCACAAAGGGAATCGCTGGATGATGAGACGGAGTCGGGGCCGGGCGGGAACGACCGCGCCTTGGTACCGCTCTCCGCGTCGCGCGGGTTGCCGGAACTGCCGATGAACAGGTAAAGTTCTCGATTTGCGTTATTGAGTAGGCACCCTGTGTGACCTCTTGCTCTATCCGGTGGGGCAGGTTGTCCGAAGTACCAATGAAGACACGGATGGTTACAGAATCATCCGCCGACCTGTTCATGCCTACTCTCTTCGCTGTAGGAAGAACTTCTATTATTGTGCAATACACACCGTTGACCCGAGTAGCCCCTTTTACAAGAACTTGACGCCCCCCGACGGAGTCGGGATTAAGCCACTCACTTCCAGAAAATATTGCGGTGGCAGTAGTGCTAAATGCCGGTGCTCCTCGCAAGAGTAGGTAACGCAATCGCCTCTGTTGCGTTCGCGGCAACTGATCATTTATGTATTTCCCGTCCCCCAGGCGCATGCACATCTGGGAACCAAAGGCAGTCGCTTTCGTGATCCGTCCCCCCCCGATCTGTGACTGCGGCAAAGCCACCGGAGTTTTCCATGACCACTGAGGAACGCCAGGATTGATCTTTCGTGTGGCTCAGACTGGATGCTGAGCAGAATCGTCCGTGGGACTAGATGCTTCCGAAACCACGAGATTTTTATTCGCACCGACAACTGATGACTCTACCTCGAAAGAAATTGACGAAAGGCCACGCAGGGTTCGATCCATAGCCGTCAGGTGAGCCGCCGCTGTAGATGAGGATGGTTGTAGCCGTCACCACTCAACCGGTGAGGGTTTACCTGTTCGCCCCACGTGATTGACAAACGCTTCAGTACGGTGGACACTAATGCTGGCTCCCGTCGGTGCTGTCACTGCTTAGAAGTACGTGCCATAAATCCAAATCACGGTGCCTACTAAGATCAAGCAAGCCCCTATTATGACGACTATAGGATTTTTGGTAAACAAGCCCACTTAAGACACCCAGTGCGGCAATACCCCCGCCGATCATCGCTATGTCGCCGCCGACTTTGGTCGCCCATTGATGTACATGTCCGCTCGGATCGGTGTAGTTCACCGGATCGCCATCGCAGTACTGGTAGGGCTTCTCCGTCAGGAGCGTGTCCCTCGTGGTGAACAGCCCTACCGACGCGTCGTAGTACCGCGCCCCGACATGCACCAGCCCCGCGTCCCCGTCGTCC
>JAYUUO010000248.1:0-26083 GCA_043754515.1 Armatimonadota bacterium | reverse complement strand
CCGACAACTGATGCGCTAGCCACGCGATGCTGTTTGACTTGCCCGAACCCGCCGAATGTTGCACGAGGTAGGCTCTCCCCGCGCCGTTCTCGCGCACGTCGGCGAGCAGAAAGCGGACGAGATCGAGCTGGTGGTAGCGCGGGAAAACGGCGTTCTTGAGCGGCGTGTTCGTCAGTTTCGGGTTGTCGCGGAAGCAAAGGGCGTACTTCTCCAGCAGTTCGGCGAGCGAGCCGGGGGTGAGTATCCGCTCCCAAAGATACGCCGTTTTCAGTCCGCCGGGTGATACCGGGTTGCCCTTGCCGCCGTCCTCCGCGCCCTGATTGAAGGGCAGAAACTGCGTCTCGGTGTTCTGCAAACGCGCGGCGACATACACCTGACTGTCGTCCACGGCGAAATGCGCCACCACCCGCCCCAGCGCGAAAAGCGGCTCCCGTGCGCTCCGATCTTTCCGATATTGCGCTATCGCGTGGGTGACATTCTGCCCGGTGAAGCGGTTTTTGAGTTCGAGCGTCACGACCGGGAAGCCGTTCACGGACAGCACCATGTCGAGCGACTTGCCGGGGTCGGCGTCGCTGTAGCGCAGTTGCCGCGTCACGGTCCACCGGTTAGCCGCGTGCTTGCGGGCGGCGTCGGGGTTGCGCCCGGACGCCGGTTTCTTGAAGTAGGGCAGCACCGTTTCCGTTTTGTGCTTAACGCCGTCGCGCAGGCATTCGGTAATGCCCCGCCGGCCGATTTCGTCGAAGAGCCGCTTCAGAAACTCCGTCTCTTTCGCGCCGCCGCCCGCGAGGTCGAGCTTGTCCCAAACGGTCGGTTGCGTTTCGCGCAGAAAGTCATAGAAGGTCGCCACGTCCAGGCAGAACGCGCGGGCGTAATCGTCGTTCGTGCCCGCCGCAAACCCGCTACCGAGGAGCGACCGCTCGATGACCTCCTCCAAACCTTTTTCCGTGGTGTCCATAATAGCTATCTTACTGCCTCGCGGCTGATTATTGCGGAAAATGGCGCGGGAGTGTTTTTACTCGTCGTTTTTCTGCCGCCCTCGAAGCCGATATGGATCGTGTGGGCGATCGCATCCTGGTGGGGTTGCTCGACGCGAGTTCGTGGGGCGTGAGAGCGGATTATGAGTAGCCGGTACCTACCGGGCGTGGGGCCGATCCGCGAGCAGGTGCCGCACCGCCTGTTGGTGGTCGCACTTATACTTCGCCATCCCTCTCGGTCGTGCCCCCACCCCCCCGGCCCCCCTCCCCCGCTGCGCAGGAGAGGGGGGAGTAAATGCAGTTCCAGCGTCAACTAACACGGGGCTATCTACCGACGAATCGTTCCCCGCATCCACTCCCCCCTCTCCTGCGGAGCGGGGGAGGGGGGCCGGGGGGGTGGGGGCACCAACCGGGATAAGCCCTCTCTCAAGAACGTGCACCGCTTCGCGTATCAGCTCTAAAACCTCTGGCATGGTGCTGAGCACCTGCCTATCACTGAACCGCACGAACGTATAGCCAGACTCCGTGATAAGCATCTCTCGCACCCGGTCACGTTCGGCTTGCTCCGGCTCGTTGTGATAGCCGCCGTCAATTTCGACGATCAACTTTAGCGCGACACAGCAAAAGTCGGCGATAAACCGGGTAAATTGCACGGGGTGTTGACGACGAAACCGCAAGCCGTCCAACTTCTCGTCGCGCAAAAACTCCCAGAGCAATGCCTCGCTGACGGTCGGTGCCCGCCGATGCCCACGCGCCAAACCAATCTGCAACTCGGCACGCATGGCTTACTCGATGCTCCTAGGCGGCGGGGTTATGGGGGGGTCGCCGGTGGTCGTCGGGGGGTTGCGGGTGGTCGTGCCCCCACCCCCTAGCTCCCTCCCCCGCTCCGCAGGAGAGGGGGAACCTGGAAGGTTCCTTGGGAGCGGAGCGACTCTGGTATCAGGTTCCCCCTCTCCTGCGGAGCGGGGGAGGGAGCTAGGGGGTGGGGGCACGACCACCCGCACCCCCCCGACGACCACCGGCGACCCCCCCATAACCCCGCCGCCTAGGAGCATCGAGTAAGCCATGCGTGCCGACTCCAAACCACTCCCCGCCTTCACCTCATCCCTCATCGCCGCCTCACAAGCCGCCACGAGCCCCCCCACCGCCGCCCGAAACACCGCCCCGCGCTCCTCGAACCCCGAGAACATATCAAACGACGCGCACCCTGGCACCAGCATCACCGTATCCCCAGCCACTGCAACACCCGCCGCAACCTGTACCGCCTCCGGCAACGTATCCGCCTCTGAAATCGCGCCGGCGTCCATACCCGCCGCCAGAAGTCCCGCCCGCAGTTCGGCTCTTGACGCACCGATGAGCACCACGTGCCGCGCGTTGCTGGACAGCGATTCATACATCGAGGTCAGGTCGCCGCCTTTGTGGATGCCGCCGGAAATAGCGATAAGCGGCGCGGTGATGGCGGACACGGACGCTTCCACGGCGGCGGGGTTGGTACACATCGAGTTGTTGATGTAGCGCACGCCGCGCACCTCCGCGACGAACTCCATCCGGTGCGCTACCCCGCGAAATCCCTTGATTCCGCGTTTAACTACCTTCTCCGTGATACCGAACGCACGCGTCATTGCAATCGCAGAGAGCGTGTTCGCAATATTATGACGCCCGACGAGTTGCACTACGGCGACAGGAAACAGTTTGAAATAGTAGTCATCTTCGGCTTGCACAAAATTATCGCCTACTTGATAAAAACCTTCTTCGGAATGCCCACCTAATTCATTTGCAAAGTGGCAGCGGTTCCCACTACCGACGCCGGTGCTGTACTTCATTACGATTTCGTCGTCTGCGTTCAGAACTGCCGTGTCGGTCTCATCCTGTGCGGCGAATATTTTGGCTTTGGCGCGGGCGTACTCGTCCATGCCCGAATACCGGTCCATGTGATCTACCGAGAGGTTGAGCCACGCGGCGACCTTCGGCTTAAACGTATGAACATGCTCCAACTGGAACGACGAAATCTCCGCGACAATCACGCCGTCCGCTGGGCATTCCACCGCCGCCTCGATCAAGGGCACGCGCTTGCCCTCATCCTCGGCGATGTTGCCCGCGACGAACGTGACAAGTCCGGCCTCGCGGCAGATCGCCCCGACCAGCGCGGTGGTGGTGGTCTTGCCGTTCGTGCCGGTGATGGCGAGTATCGGCGCGACCGCGAGCCGGTATGCGACCTCGATCTCCGACCAGACCGGGATGTTCCGCTCGAACGCGCCTGCTATCGCCCGCGCGGTTTTGGGCACTCCTGGAGACGGCACGACGAGATCCGTCTCGCTCCAATCCGGCTCGGCGACGCCCAGCGCGAGTCGTACGCCGGGTATGGCTTTCGCTTCCGCGACCCGCGCCGCGTCGAGAGCCGCCTCCGGCTTGCCATCGTAGACGGTGACCACCGCGCCGCGCTCGCTGAGTACACGGGCGGTCGCGAGACCCGTCGCCGCGAGTCCGATCACCGCGATGCGCTTGCTGGCGAAGAGGACGTTCTGGTTATCAGGCATCTACCGCACCCCCCCGATGCTAAGATACGGTGCCAGTAGCACGCCAAGCGCGGCGAACGCGAGCGCGGCGACGTAGAACCGCGTGACGACCTGCGTTTCGCGCCAGCCTAGCTCCTCGAAATGATGGTGGAGCGGGGCGCGGCGGAACACGCGGTTCGCCTTCGCGTACTCGATGCCGTACCGGATGCGTCGGTATTTGAATACGTAACGCTGGATCATCATGGAGAACATTTCCACGCCGAACAACGCCCCGACGACTAGAAACAGCAGCTCCTGCTTGATCGCGATTGCCGCCGCCGCCATGCCCATCCCGAGTGCCAGCGAGCCGGTATCGCCCATGAAAACGCGGGCGGGGTAGGCGTTAAACCATAGGAAGCCCGCGCACGCGCCCGCGACCGCGCCGTAAAACGCCGGGACCCCAAGCGCGGGCGCACTCGCGGCGGCGAGTGTGCCGAGCGTAAGCGACGTGATCAGGGTCGTGCCGGACGCGAGTCCGTCCAGCCCATCGGTGAAGTTAACCGCGTTCCCGAAGTACAGAAGATACAGGATCACGAAAACGTAGTAGAACGGCCCGAGGTCGAGCCAGTAGCCGCCCAAAAACAGCGCGGTAGTGATCCCCGGCACCCCGTCCAGCCAGAGATACCCGGCGAAAAACACGGCTACGAACAACTGATACAAAAGTTTCGACCGCTCGGAAAGCCCCGCGCCGTTCTGTTTCTTACGCGCCTTCCCTAGATCGTCCATCAACCCGATGCCGCAACCGAGCGCGAACACGATCAGCACGATGCAGGTCGGGGCGCACAGGTGCAAAAACCAGTTCACCGTGGGGTTCGACGCGACATTCGCGCCGCTCACGAGTGCCATATACTTCGTGTAGCTCGACCACAAGCCGAACGGCGTCGCTACCACGGTCGCGAGCAGTATCAGCAAGCCGCCCATGGTCGGGGTGCCCTGCTTGAGTTGATGTACGTCGGGGGCGTTCTCGGAGATCGGCTGACTCGCCTTGGCGCGGGCGAGCGCGTTTATAACGCCGCCACCCGCTAGTAGGGACAGCGTCAGGGCAATCACGAACGCGACGGCGAGCGTGATCAAAGCGCGTCTCCCATCAGAGCCTTCACGATCTGCTCCATCGCCATCGCCCGCGAGCCTTTAATCAGGATGGCGTCGCCGGGCTGGACGATGATCGCAATCAGTTTAGCGGCCTGTTCGGACGTGTCGAAATAGTGGATGCTGTCGAGTGGAAAACCCTCGGCAATCGCACCGGCGGCGATTTTTCGGGCGTCGTTCTCGCCGATCAGCACCAGCGTGTCGGGCTTGGCGAGTTGCGCGGCGGCGCGACCGACGAGCAGGTGACCTTCGTCCGCGAACGCCCCGAGTTCGCGCATTTCGCCTAACACCGCGATCCGCTTTCCGTTCGCGCCGACCGGCGCGTCACGAAGCGTCTTCAGCGCGCCGATCATCGAGTCCGGCGCGGCGTTGTAGGCGTCAGATAACACGGTCACGTCCGACGGCGACAGGAGTGTTTCGAGGCGCATGGGAGGCGGCTGGAAACGGTTCAGGGCGCGTGCCATTGCGTCGAGCGAGACCTCTAGTACCTCGCCGACCGCGACCGCGAGCAGGGTGTTCTTGATATTAAACTCGCCGGGGGAGGGCAGGAAAAACTTTTGCGTCGCGTCGGCCGTGGTGACCGTGAAGCGGTAGCCGTTGTCCTGACGCGCGACATCCGAAGCGACGACGTAGCGGTCGGCACGCGCGGGCACCTCGGGCGGTAATTGCCGCACCGTCACTTTGCGTCCCGCGAACTTCGCCGCCAGATCGTTCGCGTACGGATCGTCCGCCGGGTATATCGCCACGCCGTCGGGGGGGAGCATCTGGAACAGTTCGCCCTTCGCGTCCGCGATGGCCTCGCGCGAGCCGAGCCGTTCGATATGCGACGTTCCGATGCCGGTGATGACGCCGATAGTCGGCGCGGCGATCTCGCATAAGCGGCGGATCTCGCCCGCGCCGCGCATCCCCATTTCAACTACCAGCGCGGTGTGTGTCGGCTCCATGTCGAAGATGGTTTGTGGCACCCCGATTTCGTTGTTGTGGTTCGCGGCCGACTTGTGGACGTTGAACGTCGCGCCGAGCACCCCCGCGAGCATCTCTTTAGTCGTCGTTTTGCCGACGCTGCCGGTAACGCCGATGACAGGCCCCGTGAACCCGTCGCGCGAAAGGCGGGCGATGTCGCCGAGCGCGCGGAGCGTGTCCGTGACGACGACATGGGGCAGTTTCGGCTCACCGTCTTTGAGCACGCGGTCGGTCACGAACGCCGCCGCGCCTGCGTCGGCGGCGGCTTGCAGGAAGGCGTGCCCGTCGAAGTTCTCGCCGCGTAGCGCGACGAACAACGCGCCTGGCTGAATCGTGCGCGTGTCCGTGGAGATGGAAGTGACGGTCAGGTCGCCCGCGTCGTGGGTCGGAGGGGTGGGGGAACTGCCGACGACTCCGCCCCCAGTCACTTCGGCGATCTCGTCCAGCGTTAGCGGGCGCAGCATTTAAGGTTTCCTCGTGGCGGCGGCATGTTTCTGGATCTCCTCTTTTGCGACTATGATGTCGTCGAATGGGAACGTTTGCGTGCCGATGATCTGGTACGTCTCGTGCCCCTTGCCCGCGATAACGATGGTATCACCCGGCGCGGCGAGCGACACGGCGAGCGCGATGGCGGCGCGGCGGTCGGCCTCGCGGTACACCGTCGCGCCCGCAGGCCCGTCCATCCCGGCGAGAACGTCGTCCAGAATGGCTTCGGGGTTTTCGGTGCGCGGGTTGTCGGACGTCGCGATGGCGATGTCGGCGTGGTTCTTCGCGATCCCGCCCATGAGGGGGCGCTTCGTCTTGTCACGGTCACCGCCGCACCCGAACACAGCGATCAGTTTGCCGGTCGTGAGGGGACGAGCCGACTTCAGCACGTTGTCGAGGCCGTCCGGTGTGTGCGCGTAGTCCACGAGCACGGCGTAATCCTGACCAGCTTTGACCGGCTCGAAGCGACCGGGAACCGGCTTACAGGTACGAAGCCCCTCCGCGATAACGGCGGGCAACAGTCCCCGTGCGATGCCATACCCGACTGCGGCAAGAGCATTGTAAATATTGAACGCTCCCCCAAACGGAAGTTCAATGTTAAGGCTCTCGAAGCGTCTTTCATCTGTCTCATACCTGCCGCGAAACCCGCTTACGAACTTGATTTTATCAACAGATAACTCAGTGGATTCAGGCGTGAAATAAAAATCGTGCAAGAACTCCCAGTTGTCTTTGCCATAGGTGAATATATTCCACGCATCCAAAATCGGTTTCGGTACAGTCATATCAAAGGGAGCTGCGTCACACGCCTCCGAATAATAATCTAGCCCTGCGTCATCGTCGCCGTTGATGACGCCATAGAAGGTTTTCCCCGCCGCCCGCGCATCATCTGCATACTCCGAAAACAGTAAGCCTTTCGCGTCGCGGTAGGCTTCCATCGTGCCGTGGAAGTCGAGGTGATCCTGTGTCAGGTTCGTGAACACGGCGACATCGAACAAACACCCTTCCGTGCGCCCCGTCGCCAGCGCGTGCGACGACACTTCCATGCACACCGACGTTACCCCCTCATCCACGCACCGGGCGAAGAACGCTTGCAGGTCAATCGCTTCCGGCGTCGTGCGCTCGCCCTCCACGATCACGCCGTTGATGCCGAATCCGAGCGTGCCGACATACGCGGTTTTGTCGTCGTTCGCGCGGGCGATACTTTCCATCATCAGCGTGGTTGTGGTTTTGCCGTTCGTGCCGGTGACGCCCGCGAGGTGCAATTTGGCGGTCGGGTTGTCGTAGAACGCGCACGCGATCCGTGCCATCGCCTTGCGCGTGTCCGTCACGACGATCACGGGCACTTTCAGATCGGCGAATTCGCCATCGCGTCCACTTTGCACCACGACGGCCGCCGCGCCGCTCGCGACCGCGCCGCGCACGAAATCATGCCCGTCATGCTTCGCCCCCGGCACGGCGATAAACAACGTGCCCGCCGTTACCTTGCGCGAGTCGAACGCGAGCGCGGTGATAACGGTCTGGCCCGTGCCGCCGGAGGTGGGGGGAAGTGGCTTGCTGGTGAGGGTGGGGAGTATTTCGTTAAGCGTTTTTTGCCGTGTCATGATTTGTTATCGCTTCGCCCTCTCTACAACTCCGGTTGTCCCGGCAATAGTGGGGGCGTACATACCTTCCGTAACACCTTAATACCGTCTTGTTTTGTTAAAGCCACGTCGGGTGGCGGGTTCGCCCGGCCCGACGCTCTAACCCGCCGATGAACCCGACCATACCGACTCCCCAAGCCCGCCGTCTCCCTCGTGACCCACTCACCCCACACTCCCTAGAACTCAAAGAAACGCGAACATAATCTCACTCCGCGTATTTCCGCGCGTCAACCACGCCCGGCTTGTTCGCCGCGCTCCAAACCCGCTTTATCTGGCTGTGCGTGTCGCCGTTCCCGTCCATGAACTGTATTTTATCCGGCGCAACGCGACGTGCCATCAATGCTTTCTCGGCTATCTCCTTGAACACGGGACCCGCGACCACGCCCCCGTAGTATGCGCCCTTCGGCGCGGTGACCGCGACCAGGATCACGAACTGGGGATCATTCATAGGAGCCATACCGACGAACGACGAGACGTACTTGCCGTTGTAGTGTCCGCCCCGCGCGATCTGCGCGGTGCCGGTTTTGCCGCCCGATGTCCACGATGATAGGCGCGCCTTGTCGCCCGTGCCGTGATCCACTACCTGCTGGAGCATGACGCGTACCGCCGCCGCCGTTTCCGGCGAGACCACGAAGTGCCCCGCCGCGATTTTGTCCGGTTCGAGTTCGCCCGTGGCCGGGTTGCGTTGCCCCCAGACGATTCGGGGTTGCAGGTAGGTCCCGTTGTTCGCTATGGCGGCGTACGCTGCGGCTAGCTGGAGCGGTGTCACCGAAATCCCCTGGCCGAACCCGATGTTGGCGAGTTTGATGTTCGACCAGGTGTCGGTCGCCGAAAGCAAACCGCGACTCTCGCCGGGTAGTCCGGCACCGGTTTTGTCGCCAAACCCGAACGCTTTTTCGTACTGGTATAGCTTGTCCTTGCCGAGCCGGAACGCAATCTGCGCCGTGGCGATGTTGCAGGAGTTTTTGATCACGTCGGTCGCGGTCTCGTCGCCGTGGCGGGCACCGTGCGCGCAGTGGATCATATATTTGCCTACCCCCATGCCGCCCCCGCAATAGAACCGTGCGTCCGGCGTGATTAACTTTTCCTCTAGCGCGGCGGAGAGCGTCATAACCTTAAGCGTCGAGCCAGGCTCATAGGGCGCGGATACGCAACGGTTCATCCGACCCCCGATCGTCGCCGGATCGCGCCGGTTGACGTTGTACGTCGGTCGGTTCGCCATTGCCAGAATGTCCCCAGTTTTCGGGTCGAGCACGACGGCGACCGCGGCTTCGGCCTGCGACAAGCGGAACACCTTGTCCAGCGCGGATTCGACGTCGTGTTGCAACGCGGCGTCCAGCGTCAGTACCACATCCCGCCCGCCGCGCGGCTCGACGCGCTTAAACTCGGTGCCGGGTATCGGGCTTTTGGATTTGTCGAACTCGGCGGTCACGAAACCGCTCTTGCCGAACAGCGACGGGTCGAGCACGCGCTCCAGTCCGTCCAGACCGTCGCCCTCCTGGCCCGTGAATCCCATGATTTGCGGCGCGAGGTCGCCGTTGATCGCCTTGCGCACCGTGTCGGAGAACACGTTGACGCCGATTATCCCCTGGGACTTGATGGCGGCCTGAACCGCCTCGCCGACCGAGACGGGCACGCGCCGCGCGAGATCCATGGGGCGAAAATGCGCCTTGCCGTTCGCCGTGATTCTAGGCGAGGCGCACCGCTTCTCTATCTCGCCCGCGACATTGATGCCGGGTAGCAACGCTTGTAGATGGATCAGGGTGTTCGCCTTACGCCCCTCGAACGTCTCGCCTTTCCTCTTGTTCAGGTCCGCGCCCCAGAGGTTCGGGTCAACCACGATAGTCGCGGCGGGTTCGTTCTGGACCAGTAGCGTGCCGTTGCGATCCAGCATGACGCCGCGCGGAGCGGATAGCGCGATGGTCTTGCGCCGCATGCGTAGTGCTTCGGCGACGTAATGTTTGTGTTGCCCGACCTGGACATACGCGAGTTTGCCGATCAGCAGGAGGTAGGCGAGTCCGATGGAAGCGCAGACCACGCCGACACGTCGCGGGGCGCAGGCGCGGGACGTGGCGCGTTCGGCGGCGAGGGTGCGCTTCCTCGGCGCGGCGGCTACCCGGCTAGCCGGAGCGGGGCGCGTGTCGCGGCGCGAGTTCGGGGTGCCACCGGGCCGGAGCGGAGCCGGTGCTCTTCCCTGTGGGCGAAAACGGTACGTGTCGAGGGTTGCCATGGCGCGAACGAAACCTCCAAGCAATACATCACGCCGCGCTCACGCGGCGGGAAACGAAACACTACTTCACTACCGCGGTTTCGGGCGCGGACCCGTCTTCGGTCAGCACTTGCACCGCCTCTGGCGGGGCGGGAACCATGCCCATCGCCTGCGCCCGCGCGGTCGCGGCCAGATGGTACTGACTGATGGCACCCTTGAGCAGGATTTCACGCCTTTCGGCGAGTTTTAATTCCTGGCGCAGACGGGCCAATTGCAATCGCTCGGCGTTCACCCGCGCGTATGCGGTCACATACAGGCATAGGAGCGATACCGCGAACGACGCGCACAGTGTCGCCGCGAACATCGGGGAGCGCGCCGACAGGTTTTTAGCGATCCGCGTCGGGCGCGAGCCGCGTTGGCCCATCGGGAGTGCCGCCGGGGCGTCCGTCGTCGCGGCACGCAACCCGCCGGGACGCTTGCGTGGGTGCGGCACCACGGTTATGTTGGGTCGCGCGGAAGGAGTAGGGGACGTCTCGCCGCCGGGAGCGACACCCGGCGCGAAGTGGTAGGGACGTTCGGCAGGGCGCGCCGTCGTTGTCGAAAACGTGCTCTGTCTCCCCGTCCCTTTCTTGTTGCCCGTCACCACCGTTGCCATGTCTGCCTGTCCTCCGATTCACTGTCCTTTAGAAGCCCCGTGCCGGTATCCCATCCCGCCCGCGAGATCGCCTCCGCCCTCCTCGCAACCCAACAACTTGTCCCGGCTTTAGCCGCTCGACTCGGCCCGGCCTTCCGGGGAGCCGACCCGCTCCGCTATCCGCAGTTTCGCGGAGCGGGAACGCGGGTTCGCGCGCGTTTCGGCGTCTGTTGGTGCCACCGGCTTCTTCGTCAGTACCGTTAGGATCGCCGCCGGTCGCGGGGTTGGGTCGGGCAGGTCCGTCTCGACCCGCTTCCCCGACAGTTCCGCGAAGACATTTTTAACGATGCGATCTTCGAGCGAGTGGTACGACATCACCACCAGCCGCCCGCCCGGAGCAAGCACCCGCGCCGCCGCGCGAAGCCCCGCCTCTAGCACCTCGAGTTCGCCGTTGACCGCGATCCGCAGTGCCTGAAACACTTTGGTCGCCGGGTGTATCTCGCCCGCCCGCGTCCGAAGCGGCATCGTCCCCCGCACGGCGTCCACCAAATCCTCCGTGGTCGCGAACGGCTTCTGCCGCCGCCGCGTCACGATCTCCGCCGCGATGCGCCGCGACCGCGACTCCTCGCCGTACTCGAAAAATATCCGCGCCAGTTGCGCCTCGGGGAGTGTGTTGACCAACTCCGCCGCCGTCTTCCGGTCGCCGTTATCCCGGTCCATCCGCATGTCCAGCGGCCCGACATACCGGAACGCGAACCCCCGATCCGCCGTGTCTAACTGGTGGGACGAGACGCCGAGATCGAGCAGGACGCCGTCCACCCCGCTGATGCCTTCCGCCGCCACCGCATCCGCGATTCGCGCGAAATTCGTCTGGCGAAGGCGAACCGTCACCGCGCCCGAAATATCCGCGAGCGTTTTCGCCGCCTCCGCGAGCGCGTCCGCGTCCTGATCCAGCGCGAGCAGAACGCCGCCGGGCGCGATCCGCTCCGCTATCGCCCGCGCGTGCCCGCCGCCGCCCAGGGTGCCGTCCACCACGCGCCGCCCCGGCGCGAGGCTCAGCGCATCCAGACACTCCGCCAGCATCACCGGGGTGTGATACGCGCTCACTTAGCCCAACCTTTCCCCAGTCCGACTTCTACCGCCGATTCCATGATGTCATCGTCACTCAAGGTAGCGTTAAAAGCGTCCCAACCGAAACGTGACCAGATCTCAATGCGCTTTCCCGCGCCCACTATCGCGACTTCCTCGCCGATGGTCGCGAAGTCGCGCAGGTTGCCGGGGATCGCCACGCGCCCCTGCGAATCCACCTGCGACTCCACCGCCTCGGCGGAAAACCAGCGTTGCAACCGGATCGTGTGTTTATCCAGCGCGGGCTGGGTTTGCAGTTTGTTTTCCATCAGCACGAACTCCGCCTCCGGGTACACGAACAGACAGCGATCCATGCCTTTGGTGATCAGAAACAGGTTGCCGAGTTCCGAGCGGAAACGGAGCGGGATGATTACCCGCCCCTTGTCATCCACGGAATGATAATGCGCCCCCCTGAACAACCCTTTGCCTCCACTCAGTCACCACTAGTCGCCACTTGACCGATTGTACGGGTTGCCAGGAGGCGTGTCAATAACTTCGCGCGAAAAATAGGACATATTTTATGGAACAGGGCGACATGTTGGGGTATGGAGGGGAAAAAGCGGCATATCTTGTGATTCGTTTGCCAAAGTGTTTGCCTGATCGAGTGTCCGCGCCCGCTTCGCGCGGTCGTAACAAGGACGCAGCACCGCTGGTTTTCCTCCCCGCTCCCTCCCCCCGGCACCCCGGCACCCGTCCACGGCTGTCGAATGGCGGTTACAGACGGCATTCCTCTTCCCACCGCGTCATCGGCGAGAGCAGAAGGTGACCGCCCCGAAATCGCCGTGCTGAAAGAACATAGGGAGGCGGGTTCACGCGTCGGGTGCGTGGGATGGTTTCTACCATGAGCGGCAAGGCGTAGTAACGCGGGTATCGTTCGCGCGGGCGTGACGGCGACGCGCGAACCCGGTAGTGAAGATGACGCAGGATTTACGCGGCGCACGCGCGAAATGGGTTCCAGACGAAATCGCGGCTTAAACCTGCCGCACGAATGGAATCAGCCTCATGGAAATCAAGAAGCAAGCCGCCTACATCCTGGGCGTAGACCTCGGCGGCACCAATGTCCGCGCCGCCGTGACCGACCGGGCGGGGAAGATCCTCGGCTCCGGGCGCGCCCCGTCGCTCGCGACCGAGGGCATCCGTACCACGGTCGGGCGCATCGCCGACGCCGCCGAGACCGCGATCAAGTCCGCCGGAGTGCGCGTCGAGGAGATCGCGGGCCTGGGAATCGGCGTCCCCGGACACATTGACGAGAAGAGTGGCACCGTGATCTGGGCACCGAACTTCTTCCAGGATGGCCTGCCGTACCGTAACGTCGCGCTCGCGAAGCCAGTTTCGGAGCAGACCGGACTGCCCGTGATCATGGGCAACGACGCGAACGTCGCCGCGCTCGGCGAGTTCCGCTTCGGGGCGGGCCGCGCGGTGCGGACGATGGTGATGATCACGCTGGGGACCGGGATAGGGGGCGGTATCATCCTGGACGGTAAGTTGTGGACGGGCGCGACCGGCGGCGCGGGCGAAATCGGGCACATTATCATCGCGGCGGGCGAGCGCGGCGGCGCGGCGGCGTTCGGCTCGCTCGAAGCCATGGGGCAGATAGCGGCCATTACGGAGCGCGCCGCCCGCAAAATCTGCACCGGCCGCAAGTCGCTCCTCGCGGAAAAGGTTGGCTATGACTGGCACTTACTAACCCCCAAAGACATAGCGGACGCGGCGGCGGAAGGGGACGAACTCGCCATCGAGACGTTCGAGGAGACGGGCCGCTACGTCGGGATCGGTATCGCCTCCATGATCAACCTGCTCAACCCGGAACTCGTAGTGGTCGGCGGGGGGATCGCGCAGGCGGGCGACCTGATCCTGGATCCGATCCGCCGCGCCTGCCTCGCGAACGGCATCCCGTCCCTGGTCAAGGTGTGTCCGATCGTCCCGGCGGAGTTGGGCGACGACGCGGGGATCTTCGGCGGGGCGTCGCTCGTCCTGGACGCGATAGACGCTTAAAGGCGCGGCGTCATCAGTTCCTGCAAATGCTCTTTCACCGCCGACCACTCGTCCGCGATCACGCTGTAATACGCCGTATCGCGGACCAAGCCGTTGTGCAAAATCATGTGCGAGCGTAGCACGCCCTCGTACGTCGCGCCGAGCCGCTCGATGGCGTGCCGGGATGCCGTATTGCGGGTGTCGGTCTTGAGTTGCACGCGGAGCATTCCCAGGCTCTCGAAGGCGTGCCGAAGCAGGAGGAACTTCGCCTCCGTGTTCGCGCCGGTCCGGCGGGCGTTGGGGGGGAGCCACGTCCGCCCGATCTCGGCGCGGCGGTGCGCCAGCGAGATGTCCCACAGACTGGTCGCGCCGATGGCACGGTCAGCCGTGTTCATCACCACGGCGAAGTTCAGCCCGGTGCCATGTGACGGTTCATCCTGTACGGACGCTATGTATGCCTCCAGATCAGCGCGCTCCGTCAGATCGCCGATTCCGTGATAGAGCCATGTCGCGGGGTCGCCCGTGGTTCGCGCGAGATCGTCCGCATGCGCCATTGCGAGCGGTTCCAACCGTATGTGCGTGCCCATGAGGATGACCGGGTTCAGCATCCTAGGCCAGTTCTGCGCCGGTCAACAGACGATACGCCTCCCGGTACTTGGTCGCTGTCTTTTGCACAATCTCCTCCGGCAAGGTGGGCGCGGGGGCTTGTTTGTTCCAGCCGGGGACGGAGAGGAGGAAATTACGTACGAACTGCTTGTCGAACGAGGCTTGCCCGTGCCCCGGCGCATATGTATCGGCGGGCCAGAAGCGCGATGAGTCGGGGGTCAGTGCCTCGTCAATCAGGAGCAACGTGCCTTCATCGTCTATTCCGAACTCGAACTTCGTGTCGGCGATGATGATACCCCGGTCGCTGGCGTACGCTACGGCCACGTCGTAAAGTCGGAGCGCGGCTTCACGCACGGGACCCGCTTGAACGCCGATATAGTCCACAATTTCTGCTTGCGGCATCGGCTCGTCGTGCCCGGCGGTGGCTTTAGTAGAGGGTGTAAATATGGGCGTGGGAAGTGCCGCCGACTCGGTCAAGCCTGCCGGGATCGTGACCCCCCATAAATCCACGGAACCGTTCGCTGGAGGCGCGGCGCGGTAGGCACTCCACGCTGATCCGGATAGGTAGCCGCGAACCACGGCTTCGATGGGGAGCGGCTTTGTACGGGTGCAGAGCATGCAACGGCGCGACAGCGTTCCGCGCAGTTCAGGGGACAGTGTGACACCCGCATTCGACAGGGCCGAAAACACTTCGTCGTCCTTGACCGAGATCAGGTGATTGGGGGTGACCGCGCCCAGTTTCGCGAACCAGAACGCGCTAATCTGTGTCAGCACCGCGCCTTTATCAGGGATGCCCTGTTCCAGTACGACGTCGAAAGCGGAGATGCGGTCGGTGGCGACCAACAGGATCTGATCGCTCCCGACCACGTATATATCGCGAACCTTCCCGGTCGCAACTCGTGTCAAGCCGGGTATGTTCGTGTTTATTACAACGGGCAAATCTACATAGCCGCCTGTTGGTAGTTATTATCGCTCGTCCAAACCTTGATGACTTTGCCCTGAATCTCATCGGGCGCGATGGTACCGATCTCCTCGTCACGGGAGTCCGTAGAGTTCATCAGATTGTCACCCATCACAACGACGTTATCCCGCGGTACCTGCTTCTCATGCTGGAAGTACTGAGGAAACCAGAACGGGAGTGAGACGTGATTGTTTTGCGACGTTCGTATGTCGCGTTGCCACTGGGCGTTGCCCGCTCCGTTCTGCACGAACACGACCCGCTTCACCCATTGCTCGCCAGCGTACTTGCCGTGCTTGAGTTTCACGACCACTATATCGCCGACCTTCACCGGCGAAAACGTCTTGTAGGACTTGAGAAGCAGGAGTTTGTCTCCTGTCTCATACAGAGGGGACATGGATCGCCCTCGAACCTCCCCCATTTTGAAGTTGAGTAGGGCGACGAACACTACTAAGAGAATGGGCAGAAGGATGATGCGCTCGGCACGTTGCCATCGCCGGGTCTCGGCTCGCTTCTCTTCCTGGGCGCGATACGCCTGTAGCCGGGCGAATGTCTCGGGCGCGGGACCATGAGGCGCCACCGCGTTCGCGGCGACCGCGCGGAACTCCAATGCACTATAGCCGTCAGGGGCTGGCAGTTTCATATGGTGATATTTCCTTCGATGAACTATGTACGGTTGTGAATGACATTTAGTTCATGCCCTGCCCGCCTATATTTCAAACACAATTTAGACCCCGATCTCTCGCAGGATCGCGCCGCGTTCGCCGTCCACTTCCACAATGCCCGAAGTCACCGTTTTCAGGGCACGATCCGGGTCTTTCAACCCGTGCCCGGTCAGCGTCGCCGTCACCGTGTAGTGCCTGTCGGCGAACGGCGCGAAGTACCCGGCGGCGGCGAGTTTCTTCAAGCCCGCGAGCGGCGCGGCGCACGCCGGTTCCGCGAAAACGCCCTCCGTGGCGGCGACCATAGCGTACGCCTCCAGTATCTGCTCGTCCGTCACGGATTGGATCAGCCCGCCGGAGTCGTCGCGGGCGGAGATCGCGCTGTCCCACGAGGCGGGCTTACCGATGCGGATCGCGGTCGCTATCGTCTGTGGCTTTTCGACCGGATGCCCGAGCACGAGCGGGGCCGCGCCGGCCGCCTGAAATCCGAGCATACGCGGTCGGCGCGTGGCCTTCCCCGCGTCCGCGAACTCGCGGTAGCCGCGCCAGTAGGCGGTGATGTTCCCCGCGTTGCCGACGGGAAGGGCGTGGAAGTCGGGCGCGTCGCCGAGGGCGTCCACGATCTCGAACGCCGCCGTTTTCTGTCCCTCTATACGCACCGGATTCACCGAATTAACCAGTTCGATAGGATATTCGGCGCATATCTCCCGCACCAGGGTGAGGGCGTCGTCGAAGTTGCCGGAGATGGCGAGCACCTTCGCGCCGTGGATCAACGCCTGTGAGAGTTTGCCGAGCGCGACTTCGCCTTTGGGCAGTATCACGACCGACCGCATATCCGCGCGGGCGGCGTACGCGGACGCGGCGGCGGATGTGTTGCCAGTCGAGGCGCACATGACCACCCGCATCCCTTTCTTCTTAGCGACCGAGACGGCGGCGGTCATGCCCCGGTCTTTGAAGGAGCCGGTCGGGTTCATCCCCTCGAACTTGAGGAATAGGCGGAAGTTCGCGGGAAACCCCAATTTCGGCGCGAGGCGTGGTGCCTCGATCAGCGGCGTGCTCCCCTCGCAGAGCGATACGACGGGGGCGGCGGGATCCGCGAAGTCGGGCAGATACTGCCGGTAGGTTTCTATAATTCCGATGCGCATGTTTTTATGTCGTTTTGATTTGATAGGGGAACGCTGTCCCCTGTCAATCTTTCTTTAGGAGTTATGCGGTTGGCGGTTTCGTATGCCCGGATCTGTCCGTCCCACCCGCAAGCGGGTACCCGACGTCCGGCGCGGAACGCGTCTAGACAGGCAATCGTCAAAACAAGTTTTGACTGTACTTGTTTCGCCGATGACGTGGGTTTCAACCCGCGTTCCTTGACGAACCGCGTAACTCCTATTTCTTATAGGATCCGAGGGCTATTTCCGCCTCCGCCGACACGTGGGCGGCGGATACAGAAACCCGCGCCGCGACGAACGCGGGGACTTCCTTTAGCGTGTCGGGGCGTTTTCCGGGGCCGAACCAACCGCAACAGCGTGCGTTGGCGAACCGGAAACCGTGCGCCGCGAGAACGCGCACCTTCTCCCACTGCTTTACGTCGCTGTGTCGCGGCGTCTTAAAATGCATGCCCGCGTCCCACATTCGGGCGTCGCACTGAGGACAGGGTAACGGCATCGGGGCATACCACAATGCCCGCCGCGTGATCCCTCTCACGTCGATTTGCTCAGTGGCGATGGGGTCGCCTCTGTCCCTGTCGTAGCTGATGAATGTCTTGCGGCAGGCGAAACACACTGCTTTCGTTTTGTTCGCGTATGGCATCCAGCACATAGTCTGTCCCTTATCCCTTCCAGTCTACCGCGGAAAGGAGGCCGTTCGCACCGATGCGCTCGCCCTGTCGCCACTGAATTTGATCCAGGCGGGGCGCGACGTGGAATGAACATTCGTATCCTACGAACGTCTAGGGGGGTGTAAACTCTTCGGACGGGAGCCGTAACGGATAACATAGTATGATTGCTAATTGGAGTCTGTCTTTGATCAATACCGATAATGCCCTGGTTACCCGCTGTCAAAAGGCGGATGTCGCGGCGTTTAACGAGATTGTGTCGCGGTACAAAGATAAGATCTACCGCTACGTGTACCGAATGACCGGGAACGCGGAGGATGCCGAGGACCTGACGCAAGAGGTCTTCGTGCGCATGTACACCAACATCGCGGGGTTCCGCGCCGAGGCGCGCCTTTCGACGTGGCTGTTCCGCATCGCGGGCAACCTGTGTACTGACGCCTTCCGAAAGAGCAAGAATTCGCGCGGAAACTTATCTCTCGATGGCCCCGTCGGCGATGCCGAGGAACATGCGAGTGAACGAGATTTGGCGGACATGTCGCGCGAGCCGGACCGGTTGTTCGGGCGGAAGGAACTTGGCCAGCAGATCGAGTCCGCGCTCGCCAAACTCCCGCCGAAGTTGCGCTCCGCTGTCATCCTGCACGACGTCGAGGGGCTGGCGTACGACGAGATCGCGCAAGCCGAGCGGGTTCCTCTGGGCACCATTAAGTCGCGGATTTTTAACGCGCGTACAGCACTACGGGAACATTTGAAGGTGTACCTGGAAGGGTAAGATAGGGGAGACACGAAATGGCGACAATGAACGATTGTAAAAACATCCGACCGCTTCTCGTGGAATACGCGGACGGTGAACTGGGGGAGACGCAAGCCTGGCAGGTCAAACTCCACGTCCAGTCGTGCGCGGTCTGCGCGTCTATAGCGAATGATTTCGCGGGGACTGCTCGCCTTGTCTCGTCGCTCCCGTCACCGAAAGGCCCATCCGCGAACTTCGAGGCACTGCTAGCGCGGCGCATAGCGGACGGATGCCTGGCACCGAAACCGCTGTCGCCGCTCGGCAGGGTTCGCCTTTGGTGGGAGGAGCAGGCCGCCCATTCTCGCCCCGTGTATCGCTTCGCGCCTGCTTTCGTTGCGGTCGTTGTCGTGCTGATGGCGACGCTCCCGACCGGCTACCTCTTGACCCATCCGATTCGAACCGTCGCCGGTGTCTCTACCCCGTCGCCGTTACCGGATACCACGAAAAATCTGGTCGCGAGTGATCCGGCACTCACCGAACTTTGGAACGAACACACCGCGTTTTCCGCCGCTCAACCGCTGGGCGACCCCGCGACCGCGCTCAACGAATCCAGGCAGGACTGAGGAGATGCGCATACCCTTACGCGTGACTGCTAGCGTTTGTCTCGCCGTCGCCGCTAGTGGCCTGTCGCTGGCACAACTGCCCAAGCAACCTCGAGTCAAGGCACCACAGGTAACCCGTGGGGTGACGCCGGGTAAGGCGCGCGTCACCCCGCGCCCCGTGACTCGCGTGGTGACGCCCCGTGTGATTCGCGTCGTTCCGGCGCGACAGCTACCCTTCCCGGTGACACCGCATATTCAGCCGCTGAATGCGCGGGTACCACAGGTCGCTTCTACCTACGACCCTGACTCCGCGCAACTTCTGCGGCGCATGATGGACGCCGAGAACACGACTACCTACATCGCCCGCGAATCAACGATGCGTGCCGACAGGGCGGGTAACGAGCAACTCGTCAAATCCGACCCGCGTCAGGGCTTGCGCCGCGAATCGGTGAATGGCAATGGCAGGGTCTATCTGGACAATTTCCGCAACGTCTATCGGTTCAACCCGGCGCGACCGGGCGACGCCGTCACCATCGAGCAGTCGCGCCTCGCGCGGCGGTCCGCCACGCGCGGCGAGGACATGGTGCGGCGGCTTACAAGGGGCATGCTCGCGGCACGGATCGTGGGGCAGGACACGGTGGCGGGGCGCGGCTCCGTTATCGTCGAGGTGCGTGCCCCGCGCACGCCATCCACGCCGACGCGCCGGTTCTGGATTGATCGGGAGACTGGGCTACGACTGCGCACCGAGGGAGTGGACGCCGCTGGGAGAGTGTTGTCGAGCTCCTATTATACGACTTTAAACCTCGCACCCGTGTTCGCGCCGGATGACTTCACGCCGCCAGTACCGGGCAATGGCATCCCTACCGCAAGCGGGACAGTACCGACCACCGGGCAACGGCGGCGGTTCAACACGGTCGCGGAAGCGCGGCAGGCGGGGTTCGTCGTGGTGGAGCCGACCTACCTGCCCCCCGGCTACGCGCTCCGACTGATTGAGGCGACCGCGAACGACAGCCACCTCGCGCTTCGTTACGCGAACGGGCTGAACACGTTCTCGCTGACCATCCTGCGCGACGGCATCCCGCCCCGCGTCCGCCCCTTCCTGCGTTCGGACGGCTCCGCATATGTGCCAGGCCCGCAGGGGAAGAACGGGCTGTTCGTTCGTGGCACCGGCAACAGCGCGTATCTCGTGCTCGGCGATCTGCCGGAGGCGGAACTACGCCGCATCGCGGCGGGCGTGAGATGACCGGGGTAAACCCCGCCCCTACCCTCCGTCCCGCCTCGTTGGCCTCCGTTGCTACTCGCTGTCAACGGTGTACGCGACGAACAGGTTGCACATCTCGTCGCTCGTCCGCTCGCCGTTGCGCACCGCTCGCGGGGGAGTGTTCGGGTTCTTCCGGTTCGCTGCCGAGTTGTCGAACACCGCCGTCAGGTCAATCCGGGTGTTCTGCGGCAGGTGAACCGGCTCCTTGTAGCGGTAGCTCATCTGCCAGGCGAAGTCCCAATTATTGACCGAGACCAGCGTCAGCGGCGTGCCGTCCGGGAACTCCGCGACCGCCTTCATCGAAAGGCCCAGGTTGTGCATGTGCGGCGTCACCGAAAGGAGCGTGATCGGCTCGTGTACGAACTCGCTGGTCTGCACCGAAAATGCCGCGTCGCCGCCCGGTATCTGAAAGCCTTTCGCGGAAACCTCGCCTAAGTGGAGCCGCTTCTTGACCGGGCCACGCACCCACTTCAGCCCGAACCGCGACCGGTCAATCTCCGGCTTGCCGGTCGTAATGTAATGCACCTCTAGCACGATGTCCGCGCCTTTCGGGAGCAGGTTGCCTACTCCGTCCGGCAACACCCACGGTACATGTCCCGGAACCCATCCGCCCAGCACGCCCGCCGAAACGAAGCCGGGCACGTTCCCCGGATTGGGGGAAGTATAGCCGGTTCTGGGGTCGGCGGCGTCGAGCCGCCGCGCGGTGCCGCTGGTATCAATCCAGACGTTGATGTGATGCACGATCCCCCGGTTCCCCGGCTGAAACTCGATCGCCGATACCCATTTATCGGCGTCGTAATGGGTCGGTAGCACGAAGCAGCGGTACACGTCCTTTCCCTCGGCAGGCGTCGTGTACGGCTCCGGCATGGCGAAGATCGCGTCCGGCTCGCCCAGTTGCCACTTCGTCGTCGGGTGGGGGGCGGGAACGGCGGCAGGGCGCGCCGCGCTTTCGGGAGGCTGTTCCCCCTTCGCCGATTTGCCCCACGCGGCGAATGTGGCGATTTCGGCGTCGGTCAAGCGTCGCTCGTTTTGAAACTCGCCGTGGGAATCCGCCTTCCAGGGCGGCATCTCGCGGCGGGCGGTGTACGCGGCAATGGCCTTCGCCCACGACGCGGCCTGCGTGGGCGAGTCGAGCGGCATCGGCCCGACCTCCCCGGCGCGGTGGCAGGAAACGCAGTGCTTCGCGAGGAGCGGCGCGACGGACGCGTAGGGGACGGCGGGGGCGGCGAGCACTGACGCGGCGAGGGCAGGCGTAGGAAGGACGCGGAGAGCGCACCCGACCACGCCCGTCTTCGGCGCGGGAATCGGCTTGCCGGTCAGACTCGCTTCGAGCACCGGCACGAGCGACGCGATATTGCCCCGGTAGATGACCACGCCGCCTGCCCCGACCAGCACCGCTTCCGGCGCGAAGCCCGCGTTCATGGCGCGGGCGAGATTCCCCGCCCCGTCGCGCACCACCGGGACGGTACCGAGCAGGTGGCGTTCCCCTGCGTGCTTGCGTACCCCGGCGTCGGTCTCTAGCGCGTTCGGGTACACTGCGAAAAAGCGGACGCCGCGCTTCGCGAACCGGCGCGCGAGGCGGGCGATTTCGGGCGCGGTTCGGGAAGCGACAGGGCAGTCCGTGGCCAGGAAGACGAAAACTGTGTTGAGCGGCACGTGCCGGGCGTCGGCGGGGTAGCTCTTCCCGGAAAGGTCGGCGAAGGCGGGTAGGGTGACCGGCTGAGCGGCGGGGGATTTTCGCGGCGACGCCGGGGTGGAGATCGCCGCCAGTAGAGCGACGGCACTGACAATTTTGAGCAAGTACTTCATGCGTGGCGTGTCATAATGATAAATTTTCTAGTAAAGAATTTCATGTTCGGGTCGTCGTTGCCCCCACACCTCGACGATACGCGCCCCTATGAGACTACACAGGCGTCCCTTATCTGAAGTTGCGGTTGAACCGAGGATCTCATCCTCGCCGATGTAATAAGCCACCGTTAATATTCGTTCTTCAGGCATGTCATGTCCTTTACCCCGCCAGATACTCGTCAACCGTTCGCACCCCGAAGTCGTCGTTCACCGTCGGGTGCGCGGACAGGGCGAGGAGCAGGGCGCGGGCGGTGTCGAGCGAGGTCAGGCACGGCACGCCGCGCTCGACCGAGGCTCGGCGGATCTGCGCCCCTTCTCGCTCGATCTTTTTGTCTTTACTGATCGTGTTGATAAGAAGCCCCACTTTGCCGCTCTGGATCAGGTCTATCAGGTTCGGCGAACCGTCCGAGATTTTGCGGGCCGTCTGCACATCGGGTAGCCCGTTCTGTTGCAGGAAAGCCGCCGTGCCCCCCGTCGCGTAGATCGGAAACCCCAGCGCGGCGAACCCCTCGATCAGTGGCAACGCTTCCGCCTTGTCGCCGTCCGCGACCGTGACCAGAATCGCACCCGTCAGCGGCATGTCGAAGCCGCAGGCGACCAGTGCCTTGTACAGGGCGCGCGGGTACGTGCTGTCCTGTCCCAGTATCTCGCCGGTGGACTTCATCTCGGGTCCCAGCGTGTTGTCCACGCCGCTGAGTTTCTGGAACGAGAACACGGGTGCCTTGACCGCCGGGTTTTTCTGCTCGGGGTACAAACCGGGCGCGTAGCCTTGCTCCTTGAGCGACTGACCTAAAATGCAACGCGTCGCTATCCTGACCATCGGGACGCCGGTGATCTTGCTCAGAAACGGCACGGTGCGCGACGAGCGGGGGTTAACTTCGATGATGTACGGCTCGTCGCCCTCGCAAACGAACTGGATGTTCATCAAGCCGACCACGTTCATGGCGCGGGCGAGCCGCGTCGCGTAGTCCACCATCTTCGCTTTCGTGGTCTCTGACAGAGACTGGGGGGGATAGACCGCCATCGAATCGCCGGAATGCACCCCGGCACGCTCGATGTGTTCCATGATCCCCGGCAGAAGGCACTCGACGCCGTCGCTGATGCAGTCCACCTCGACCTCTTTGCCGATGATATACCGGTCCACCAAGATCGGTGCTTTGGGCGAAACGTCCACAGCGTACCGCATGTAGGAGCGCAGTTCGTCCTCGCCGTTCACGATCTCCATCGCGCGCCCGCCCAGCACATATGACGGACGTACGAGACAGGGGAAGCCGATTTCCCGCGCCACGATCACGGCGTCCTCGGCGTTGGTGACGGCGCGGCCCTCCGGCTTTGGGATGCCCAGACCGCGTAGCAATGCCTCGAACCGCTCCCGGTCTTCGGCGAGATCAATCGAGTCGGCGGACGAGCCGAGTATCGGCACGCCGCTATCCGACAACGGGCGCGCCAGGTTGATCGCGGTCTGGCCCCCGAACTGCACTACAACGCCGTGGTACGGCTCCTCGCGGTCCAACACATTGAGGACGTCTTCCGTGGTGAGCGGCTCGAAGTAGAGCCGGTCCGAGGTGTCGAAGTCAGTGGAAACGGTTTCCGGGTTGTTGTTCAGTACGATAGCCTCGTACCCGGCCTCGCGCAACGCCCAGACGCAGTGAACGGTGCAGTAGTCGAACTCGATCCCTTGCCCGATGCGGATGGGGCCGGACCCCAATACGATAACTTTTTTCTTATCCATGCCGCTCGTATTAAACCACACGACGGGCCTGCCGCTTCTCGCGTGAGATCAGTAGCCAGGGCGATTGCGTCATAGTCTGGTTGGTTATGTGGGTTTCGCCCGCCGTGACCACGGCGCGGGGCGAAACCCGCGTGACCTGGATCAGGGAACCAGTAGGTGCGGACGATGCTCTCCTCGAACCGGTGATTTACCTCCGCAAGCTCGCGAGCGTCAGTCTCCAAATTAGTCGCGGAAATAGGTTCCCTGGCCATTCTCTAGTCTCGGACAGACCCCCACGCCAGAGATCATCAACCGCGTAACTCCCGCTCAAAAAAGAAGTCTGGGTTTTCGGGTCGTTGGGGAGGAACTTTCGACCGGATTATACTATATTTATAGTGTATCGTATTGGCTCCCCCAGTTGATTGGGTTACTTCTTCGGTCGTCGTTCGCGACGCCCGGCAGAAGATTTCTCTGTTAATGTTAGGAGTAGGTTCGGTGCATATCTTACAGAAACAAGGGGGTGGTGGCCAATGGTTTCCAGTCATAGTCTCCGAGGGGGCTTCGCGGGCTAAGTTTTAGCCTTCGGTTCACGCCTATAAATCACATCGGCCCGCGAGGGTCGGTGAGGAATGAAACAAGGGTCATGAATAATGCCCATAGGCGGGGCTTCTCTCGAACGCTCGACCCCGGCAGGTTTTACCTGCCGGGGTCGTCGTGCTTCTGGCTCCGACTGTGTCCGCTGTCCGCGTCTGATTCCGGCGCGACTCGCGCGCGACCAGCCCGGTCACTCCCACGTCTCATGCCCGAGCGGCGCGGCGTTCAACGCGTCTTTGTGCCGACGCCAATGGGGGAGGTGCTGGTCAAGAAGCGCGGTGAATCGGGCGTTATGGTGACGCTCCAATAAGTGAAGCATTTCGTGGAGAACCACGTACTCGATGCAGACGGGCGGCTTCTTAATGAGTTCGCTGTTGAGCCAGATGCGCCGCGCCGCGATGGTGCAGGTTCCCCACCGGGTCTTCATGCGCTTGATGCCCCATTCGGCGACCGTGACCCCGAGCCGTTCCTCCCAACGCGCGATAAGCGGGGGCACGATCTCGCGCATCCGCTCCCGGTACCATCTTTCCAGGGTGCGACCGCACCCTTCCGGCGTCGTGCCTTCGCGCACGGCGAGTTGCAGGATCGCGCCGGGGCGCGGGACCACTGTAGGCGTGCCGAAGTGGTAGGGGACGATGCGCAACCGATAACGGCGTCCGAGATAGTAGTGGCTCTCGCCGCGCGCCATGTCGCGCTCGCTCTGGCGGGGCTGTGCCGCGAATCGGGCCTGCTTCGCGCGTATCCAACCGAGTTTCCCGATCACGGCAAGCCGCACGGCGTCACTCGATAAGGCGAGCGGGGCGGCCACGCGCACCCGTCCATCCGGCGGATAGACGCCGAGGTGCAGGTTCTTGACCTGCTTTCGCACGACGCACACGTCAAGCCCGTGGAGAGAAAGGGTAAAGGTTTCGGCGGTGTCGGTCATCGTGTTTCAGTAGCTGGACTGGTTCCGCGCCAGTTGTAGCACGGCATCGGCTTGCGCGGCGGATTCCTCGCCTTGCAGGGCGTCCTGGATGGCGCGGCGCACTAGCCGCGTCTTCATGGCGTTATTACGCCAGTCGTCCTGTGCGCTAGCGCGTATCGCGTCGTCCACCGCGAGCGCGAGGCGTTCGTTTTGTCCCACATTGTCGTACAGGGCGCGTAAGGCGGGCGTCCCGCAGGACGCCGGGTATGTCTTCGCGTCGGGACCCTGCACAACCTTTCGCGTGAGTTGCACTACTTTTTGCAGGTACTCCTGATACCGCTCCGCTCCCTGTTTGCGCTCGGCGATCAGGGCGTCCAGCAACGCCGACATCTGCTCGTAATACGCCGGGTTGACCGGGTGCTCGCTGATAATCAGGCGGCGCACGTTGTTCTCGATGGTTTCCGCGACGCTTCCGGCGTCCGCCCTGATGCCTTCCGGGAGTGATTCGATGGCGTCCGCGCCGCGCTCGACGATCAGCTGTAGCAGTGACAGGTCATCGAACGACGACAGGCGGTTGCTGTCCTCGGCACGGATGTATTTGTCGAGAAGGTGGCGCATCGCCGGTTCGTAAACCTTCAGGTCCACGTAATCGCCGCTGTGGAACTTGACCTCGGTACGCACCTTCTCGAAGCGCGCGACGTCATTTCCTATCTGAGTAAACTCGGCG
>JAYUUO010000247.1:0-8536 GCA_043754515.1 Armatimonadota bacterium | reverse complement strand
TTTCGGAGTCGCGAATCGCCGCGAACTCTTCCAGGGCGCGACCGGTACCGATAGCGACGCAGGATAGGGGGTCATCCGCGACCCGCACCGGGATCGAGGTCGCCAGCGCGAGAAGACGGTCGAAGCCGCGCAACAACGCGCCGCCCCCCGTGAGCGTGATGCCGCGCTCGATGATGTCGGAGGAGAGTTCCGGCGGCGTCTGCTCCAAGACCGCTTTTACCTTGTCTACGACCTGCGCGATCGGCTCGGCGAGTGCCTCCCGCACCTCGGCGGACGAAACGACCACGGTTTTGGGCAGACCGGCGATCAGATCCCGCCCGCGCACCTCCATCGTCATCTCCTCGTCCATCGGGAACACGGAGCCGATCTTGATCTTGATCTCCTCCGCCGTGCGCTCGCCGATCATCAGGTTATAATTGTTGCGGATGTGGCGGATGATCACCTCATCCATCTTGTTGCCGCCGACGCGCAGGGACCGGGAGACGACGATGCCGCCGAGCGAGATCACCGCGATGTCGGTCGTCCCGCCGCCCATATCCACGACCATGTTCCCGCCGGGCGTCGCGATCGGGAGACCCGCGCCGATAGCGGCCGCCATGGTCTCCTCGATGGTCGCCGCTTCGCCCGCGCCCGCCGAAATCGCGGCCTGCCATACGGCGCGCTTCTCGACGGAGGTGACGCCGCTCGGGACGCAGATGATCACGCGCGGCTTGAACGCGCGCCGCTTGCCGCAAACCTTGGCGATCATGTACGACAGCATCTTTTCCGTGGTCGTGTAGTCGGCGATCACGCCGTCGCTCATCGGGCGGATGGCGACGATATTGCCGGGGGTGCGCCCGATCATCAGACGCGCTTCCTCGCCGACGGCTTTGACCTTTTTCGTGTTGCGGTCAATGGCGACCACGGACGGTTCGCGGAGCACGATACCCTGACCGCGCTTGTAGACGAGGATGTTCGCCGTGCCGAGGTCAATACCGATTTCGGGGATCAGGGAAAAGTTTAGGCGCATAGCGTCTACATTGTATCGCACCGGGCGGCGATGCCGCGCACGTCAGGCTAGCTCGCCAGGAAACCGAACGGTTTTCGCCTTCGCGCGGCCTGAAGGGGAACGGAGTCGGGACATCTGGCGCGTCTTTGTCTCCCGCCCCGACGACAGCGAACGTCGGATCAAATCAGGTGGACGGGAGACGCGGATCGCTTCGGCACGTCGGAGGCAGTGCCTCCGACGAAATATTATGCCGTTACGTATCGCATGTTCTTTAGCGTTTCGTACTCGCGGTCAACCTGCTCCGGGGAGAAGCGCGGTTTGATCTTCCGCACGCGAGTCAGTAGTGCATCCTTATCTATTGTGGTGTCTTCCCGAGAGGCAAAGAGGATAGTGCTGGCCAACTCCAACTGGGCCGGCGTATAGCTGCTAAACGCGCCAACCACTTCTTGAATTTTTGATTCGTGCTGAGCCACATACCCCCGAGCCTTGCTCAGAATGGTCTCTGCCTCGTCCCCCGGCGTAATTTCATAGCCATAGCCGGCTGAATGCATCACTGTTTTAGACCGAACTCCGCCCATCTCCTGCACTTGCGACAAGTCGGCGAGTACATCGGAGTCGAAAGGTCCGTACGTGTACAGGCTGAAGCGATAGCCAAGCGGGACCTGCTTCGCGGTTTGCAAAAAGTAGGCGAGTTTCATCAAAGCGGTACGTCCCATGGTGGTTCCGTAAGGCATTGCTTGAGCGAGCCGGACGATCAGCCCGTAGCGATCCCATGGTGTCATCATTATTGCTCCTCCGTTCCGATTGAGTCTTTAATTCTTCTAGCCGCTTCGTCCCGATTTGAGAGCGGGACATAGAAGCGCAATTGGCTGCTGGGCTTGAGCTCCCGTACAACATTAGAGTGGTATGATAATGGACGTACTCGACCGTCGCGTCCTCTCGTCGGGATGTCATCAGCACCGGCTTTGTACCAAGATTTCCCCGCTGTTTTTCGTACCGCTCGCAAACTGACTATCACGCCCCACACGCGTTCCGCTTCCGAAGACTCCGCGAGAGAAGGTATTTCGGGTGTTTCGTAGACACAGCGATAGTGATTCCGCTCTAGCAGAATCGCACCGTGTTCGCCCCCGCCCCCACCCGATAATTCCCCAAAAACACGCCAATCATCCCACTTTAGGTACTCAGCCAATGCGTCCCCCATAGGCGGGGGCAAGAGCCCATCCGGCAGAATCTGCTGAAGTGCTTTTTCGAGATGGTAGTCATATATCGAGCGCGTTTTATGGAAGTAAACCTGGGTGAACATAAAATAGCGTGCCAGTATCAATGCTTCCGCCGCGTGAACACCACCCGCGCTGATCCCGACGCGAACACCAGAATCGTCGGAAGGGGAGATGACTTCAACCGACTCCAACAATCTCCCCAGGTCATACCGACCATATTGAACACCCGCGTGGAGCGAGTCACGCAACAGATAATCCATCCTATCGGCGTCCAGTTGTCCATCGATCAACCCACGCCAGAACAATGCGTCTCCGGCGGATGCTCTTCCTTCGAGCAACGCCGCGACATCATCGGCCTGCCAACCGTAGTTTTTATTCACCGGGTGGTCTTTGATGATGTCTCGAAGTTCAGCGCGGATAATCGCGGCGGAATAATCCTCGTGAACATACTTGCCATTGCCGTCGGGACGCTCCGGCGCGAGTTCTTCCGCCGCGTGCGAGAACGGCCCGTGCCCGACGTCGTGGAGCAGGGCGGCTAATCGGACAAGGTTGCGGAACCGATCCAAACCAGTCTCATTATAACCTAGTTCGCTTTTAAGAACGTCCTTCGAGCGGCGCACCAGTGCATCAAACAACTGCGTCGCGACGTGTAACACACCCAGCGAGTGTTCAAACCGACTGTGTAACGCACCTGGGTAGACCATTTCTGTCCACGCGAGTTGCCGGATACGCCGGAGCCGCTGAAACACCGGGTGCGCGATCAGTTCGCGCTCCTGATCCGTCACCTGAATAAAACCGTGAACAGGGCAACGGAACTCGTAAGTGCGGTCAGCGGATTTCATGATGAACGGGTGTTCACTGTACTGCGATTTGGTTGTTTTGTCAATCACTCACGAGGTGCTGCCCAGACCGCCCCGCCGGTGACAGACCGACCTGAGTCCTATTATTCGCCTGTTTCGAGATGTGTAAATTGGCGCGGCGGGTGTGGTGACCTACTTAGTGCCGCTTCGCGATACAATGCGGGCGCGAGCATCCTGAGAACATGGCTTTAATCCAGTACGACGCCGCGAGAGACGTTGCGTTCTACGTGCATTACCAGACCCTCCCGCCGACCACGCGCCGCAGCACCCGTATTCCCATCACCAACCGGTTCGACGCGAACGCGGCACGACAACTACGCGTAGCCAAAAACGCTGTTAAGAGAGAACGCTCGTAAAATGATCAACCGTATTGAATGGCTCCACTGCGACGCACTATTCTCCGTGATTCGGGCGCACGGCTTCACGGAGGAACCGATCGCTGGTGGGATCCTGTTCCTGCATCCCGGCGGCGCTGAGCTAGCGTTCCCCGTTAAGAACCCGGACGAGCCGGTCATCGGCTACCACTACGGCGCGGTGATTTCGGTGCTGACGAACTACGGCATCATGACCCGCGATGCGCTCGACCTCGCCCTGCTCCAGGCCGCGCACCGGCTCCCGACACCCGCCTGACGCCCCAGGCCAGCCTCCCCCCACTAGGGCGGGCGACGCCGGATCGCTCGCCTTTCAACGGTGGCGTTGTCATTTAGCAATCCACTCGTCGTCGAGCGTGCCGCCGGAAAACAGATTCGCCCCCACCTGCTCGCGCCGCCGCCACTTCGCGTGGCCGTCGCACGCGACGAACACGAAGCCGCTCAAGTGGCGCGGGTAGCCGTCCTGTGACTTACCGCCGACCGCGAGACGCGTGGCGTCGCGCTTCCCAACCTGCCAGTTGATCTCGTGCCGACTGTGCGCGAGGCCGGACGGCGTATTGGTCCCGTCGCCGTCCCCGGTGTCGGTGCTGGCGGGCAGGTTATCCGCGATCAGTATCGTCCGTGAGGGAAGCGCGATGTCCGCGAGTGCCTGGCCCGCCGCGCCGACATGTTCGCACGCGGGGTCGTCGGACGAGACACAACTCGCGGCGATCACGTCGTTGATGCCGTAGCTATAGGAGTACTGCTCGCTGTATGCGGATGGCGAAGAGGGGACCGCCTTGAACGTGATCGCTATGTCACCGCCAGGTGCTTCCAGGAGCCGCCAGGATTTCAGGTACGGCTGGAGCATGTCCCCCCAGTAGTACCCTGCCGCATCCCCTCCGTCCCCGCCGAGTTCCGTTCGGGGCATGGTTTCGTCGGCGTCCTGGGCGTACATCAGGGCCGCGGTGCCGATCTGGCGCAGGTTGCTCATCGAAGCGGTTTGCCGCGCCTTCGCCCGCGCGCTGGCAAACACGGGGCAAAGTATCGCGGCGAGAATAGCGATGATTGCGACCACGACAAGCAGTTCTATCAGCGTGAATCCGCCGCGACGGGCACGGTTCACGGCGTATCCACTTCCCAGCGTGGGTCTTGAGGGGCGTAGGCTTGCTACCCTTCGTGGCGAGCACATCATTTTCGATTCCTTTTTCGTGAGCATCTTCTATCTCCGACCTGTAGAGTCGGAGATAGGATAACACGACAACGGTACCCTGTCAAGGAGCAATGTTAGCGCGAGGAGCCTATGAACTTCCCGAACCAATACCCGTCCATACGGGCAGGGGGGGGACGGAGCCGCGAAGCCGCCTCCCCCGACACGCAACCAGACCAGGAAAGAGATAGACACAATGAACACCATCCCACACAACACCCGCCGCGCCATCACCGCCGTTATCGCCGCCGTAGGGGCGGGCACACTTTTTGTCGGCGGCACCGCCATCGTCGCCGCGCAGATCCCGGTTCCGACACCCGCGCCGACCGTGCCGCCGGTGCAAGTCCACGGCAAGCGTGCGGAGCGACACCCGGATATCAACCGCGCCATCCGAAACCTGCAACAGGCCCAGAACAACCTCCAGCACGCCGCTACAGACTTCGGCGGGCACAAGGAGAAGGCGATGGACCTGATCCGGCAGGCGCAACGGGAACTCGCGCTCGCCAAGCAGACCGACAAAAACTAGCACCGGAAGCCGCCGTCGTGGACACAGGCCCTACGGCGGCGGCATCGGTAGCGCGTGGAAAAGCCGCGCCAGCCATATGCCCAGCAGTAGCGCGACCATGATGCCCGCGTACACCGCGACCCAGCGTTCGGGGAGCGGCTTGCGGGCGATCAGTCCGTAGACCGCCGCCGCGATCAGCCCGACCAGCACCAGCGGCACGGCGGGGTGATACACCGTTACCGCCTCGAAAAATCGCCCGTGGCAGCACAGGCACAGGGCGCGCGTCATGCCGCAACCGGGGCACGGCACGCCCGTTAGCGCGCGGAGCGGGCACAGCGTCGGTAGCCCGAGCAGGTGCGTCGCGCCCCCGCCGACGGTCGGCGGGGGCACGACAAGCCCCGCGACCAGCACCAGCACCGAGCCGGAGCCGGGACGCCGTGCGAACGCAGCGACGGATTTAAGCACGGTTCGCGACACCCTGACGGGCGCGATCCCAGACTTCGTTCAGGTGCCCTTGCTCGATCATCGCGTTGATGAACCCGATCCCACACAGGTTCAAAATCAGATACAGGATCGCGTTATCGGTCGGCGGAAGCCCGACCATGGTCTGCATTCGGGCTATTTTCTTCGCCTGCTTGTAGTCCCAGTACAGGATATACACGCCGCAGGTCGCGAAGCAGAGCAACACGTCGAGTCCCGGCGAAGTGTCCGGCTCTTCCAAGAACCGTTGCGTCTCCTCCGACACGCGGTAAAGCCAGAACCAGTAGTAGATGCCGAACGTCAGGAGCGTGAAAACGAGTACCATAGCCGGGTCGCGCCGCTCGCCGAGATACCGATCAGGTTGTTGCTGGGGGGAACCGCCCGTCCAGGGGTTGACCGGGGGTGGCCCAAAATTGCCGTTACTACCTTGCCCGCCTGAGTTGCTTCCGTACATATGCGCTTGTGTCCTTCCGACACCATTCTGACACGGCAAGACCGCCGGAGGTTGCGAACGGGATACCGGGGCGAAGATAGACGCAGGGGGCAGGGCCAAAAATCCCGGCCTGTTTACATACGCCAGCGACGGCGTAGCACCACGATGAGTGCCACTAAACCGCCCGTGACAGCGAGGGTAGCGACGAGTTGGAGCACGCGCAACATCTTCTCCCGAGCCTGATAGCGATTGTACGCATCCTGCTTGCCCTTCTCTTTCAGGTAGACATCTTTAACTTTCTCATCGGCGACGAAAGCACCTTTGCAATGGTAAGTGACCGCAGGACTCCCGAAGCGAACATCGGTCACCTCCGTTTCGTTCGTGTACGGCTCGGTAAACAGCTTTTCGGAAACCTGCCTACCGAACGTAGCTGCCTTCAGGGTGTAAGTCTTGGTCTCGGTAGTTCTGCCATTCCGAGCAAAAGTCACCCGCGTTATCCGGGAAGGAAGATGTCGTGACTGTATAAGCCGGTAGCCGGACGGAGAAATCACTTCCTGAACGAGCGAACCGCTACCTGGGAATAGCCATTCGATCTTGATAATGCGGGCACCGTTAGCATCCGTCACAACACGCACCGCGCCGTCATCTAGAATGCCCGGCGCGTCCGACGGCGAACGCACCGCGTTCCGCTCGGACGGCGACATCTTACGTCTCTGATCCAGGCTGTAGATACGTGTCTTACCATACTTTGTGGCCACGAACGGGAGCCGGTTCAGAGTAGCCTCCAGCGGTTCGCCGAACAAAAGCGTTCGCATACCCGGCACGGCATCTTCACGCCCCATGGGATGAAATGTCGCGTCATTCATGATGGCCAGGTCGTAGGATTCTTTGCCCTCCGTCCCGGCATGTAACTCGATGGACAACACACCAGCACGAGTCCGCAGGGTTTTATAAGCTGGTTTCTGTAGCCCCCCGACCGGAACAATTTCCCCGGCGACCGCGCAAGGCGAGTCATTTCCAGCCATGTAATAGTCGGGGCCATTCGTTGCCAGTGTCCTGTAGCCTAACTGAGTACAACCTTTGTGCCTAGCAAACTCCAATTTCTTGATGGCATCAGCGAACTGTTTATCTCCAGGTAACTTACTAATCGCTGGACGGGGGTCAGGTGCCTTCACAGTTTTCAGGAGCCAGGAGGTCCGTGACGCTATGTCATCCTGTCTAGTGCCTTGAACCTGGGCATAGGAACAACAAGCTGAGGCAACGGGTAAACAGCAGATTACCATTGTCAGTAGGCATCTTTGTACCTGTCTAACCTCAATGACGCTAGGGCAGATGTGTCGCAAAGTGGTATCCTCGATAGCGGCAGAGCAGACACCTAAAAAAGGTGAATACACCCGGTCTTACAGGTATTGACATTCATGGAGGCACCAGAAACAGTTGACGTATTAGTAACACACACGTACTGCATCGGTATCCAAGGGTTGACGACCTTAATCGTACAACGACCTGTCATAACAGTAATCGGAGTTGCAACAGGCTCGATATTTGCACAACTACTACACAATGCACCCACACACGAGGCCCCTGAGTTGTAGGAATACGTTGTGCATGCACCATCCCCAGAACTACATGCCATAACCGTGTAGACTATCCTAGGTGGGGCATTATGAGCACATGCTTGAAAGCTACCCGCAGTAACGAGTTGCTCCGTTTGGACAGCACATGCGCAGACCAAAAAGAACAGCAACAGAGAGGTGCCTGTCCTTTACAAAGCGAGAAGGTGATTGTTTCGCATAACGTTCCTTAAGGTACCGATCATCAAGCTACAGACTGCCACTCGCACAGGCGGTACAGTTCTCCTCGGCGGCAGTCACAGGAGCTACCCCTGTATTGACAGCGACCGCTCTGGCGGACTGGAACGTCGCGACTAAGGACAAGAGGGTTAGTGCGAAGAGAAGAGCGATAACACCGCGTTTGACCGGTCGGTTTATCCACATGTTTTTATCCTTTACTCTACGGCAAATTTATCGCAGTACGAACAATGACGCAACCCTTAAATTATAAAATGTTTTCACCTAAGACAAGCCTGATGTGGCCACGCCGAAGCCCTCATATAACCGCCGCCCCCGTATCCTTTAGCGCAAACTGGGTAAGAAGCGATACAACACGGTAACATTTTACGCGGAGGCTACCTTTACGGAACGAAATGATAAGCAGGTGCGGTTCCACTCGACCGCGAGCGCGGAGCGGGCGGTGCTGGTCGCTCTGGAAACCAACGAGAACAGCGGCCTCGATGATCTGGACGCGCGGCTCGACGAACTCGAAGAGCTGGCATCTACCGCCGGAGTGGACACGGTGGCGCGGGTCGGGCAACGGCGAAAGCAGGCCGATGCGACGTTCCTGATCGGCCACGGCAAGGCGGACGAACTGCACGCCGAGGTCAAGAGTCACGACGCCACGCTCGCCATCTTCGACGACGAACTGTCGCCG
>JAYUUO010000246.1:0-26224 GCA_043754515.1 Armatimonadota bacterium | reverse complement strand
GGTGCCCGCTCGCGAGCGGGGACGCCCTGCCGCCCGAAACCCGCCGTGATCGGCAAAAACGGTATACTGAGCGGCGAAGGAACGCATCTCATGAGCATGGTTATCGAACTGGGCAAATTGCCGCTACTCTTCGACGAGACGCAAGGCACCCTCGCCCTGCCGCCCGTAACGGATGAACAGTTTTACGAGTTCTGCCAGCGGAACCCGCTAATCAGCGCGGAGCGCACCGCGAAAGGAAGCCTACATCTGATGCCGCCCGCCGAAGCATGGACTGACAGCCGGGGAAGTCTCCTCATATTCGACATTGAGAAGTGGAACAGTGCCTTAACCAAACCGGGAATCACATTCGGCGCGAGTGCCGGGTTCCTGTTGCCGAACGGGGCGATCCGCGCTCCCGATGCGTCCTGGGTGTCTCAAGCCCGATGGGACGCGCTCCCCGCCGACAAGCGAACTCCCTACCCGCACCTGTGCCCCGACTTCGTAGTAGAGGTCATGTCGCCGTCGGACCGCGTCGGAGAAGCGAAGGCGAAGATGGAGGAGTACAGCGACTCAGGGGCGCGTCTCGGCTGGCTCGTTGACCGCAAAAGCCGCGCCGTGTTGGTTTACCGCCCCAGCGTTCCCGTGCAAACCCTGACCGACCCCGCGAGTGTTTCCGGCGAACCCGAATTGCCCGGCTTCATCGCCGACCTGTCCCGCGTCTTCGCCTGATATGGGCGCGGACACGACGCTCCCGCCACCATCATTCTCGCCCCGAAATAAATCAACACGAGCACGAAAAAGGCAGGAAACGCCGGTGGCGACGCAGAAACTGCCCGTGCCACTATTCGTGCCACTGGCAACACAGCCAAGCCCGACGTTACGACAGAGAGAAGATTCATCATGAGTTTTTCAATTGCCCGCATCATCCCCGCCGCCGCAACCCTTGTCGTTGTTGCACTAACCGTTTGCGTCCCCGCTCCCGCCGCGCACGCGCTCGACCTGTATCTGACCAGTGGTTCCTCTACCATGAACAACGCCGCCTACCGAATCGGAAATCTCAATGTCGGTTTGGACAAGTAGTAGTTCCCAAACGAACAGCAGTGGCGTTCCGTATGTCGCCACGTTGAACGTGCTCGACGGCGCGCTCGCCGCCGAATCCCGCACCTACAACACCAGCACGGCGAACATCAGCGGCGGAACCCTGACCACTACCCGGACGAATAACGCCAGCACGACAAATATCAGCGGCGGAAGCCTAATCAGTGCTTTTACCTTCAACACCGGCACGACGAACATCAGCAACGGCAACGTGGCGTATATCCAGTCCTTCGATTCCAGCACGGCGAACATCAGCGGCGGGAGCGCGAACTTTTCCTACGGCTACGACTCCAGCACTACCACCATCAGCGGCGGAACCTTCGCCAAGGGTTTCCTGCTGATGAACACGGCTGCAAAAACGACCTTTATCGGTACAAATCTGACATTCGCGTATCAGTCCTATGGTAACAGCAATCCGTATGGCATCTACGCCGACTTCTTCAAAATCTCCGGCACGTTTGGCGGCGCGGCAAAGACATACGATCTTTACATCCGCAACGACGACAACAATAACGGTCCGGCACCAGCGAACACGGCGCAACGCCAGTTCGCCTTCGCCGCGCCCGTGGTCGTTCCCGAAGCCGGAACGCTCGCCCTGCTCCTGCCCGCGCTCAGCGTCTTCGGCGCGGTTGTTGCCGCCCGCCGCCGCGAATAGACTGATGCTTGTAGGCGAGGTCGGCCTGGGATGCCGTCGGCACCGACGCGCCTGACACGGGGGAGTCGCCCCAAAACACCTGCCAAGAAAAACCCCGAACCGCTCCCCCGCGCGATATACTGGTAGCCGTATTTACCTATGGCTACTCTTATTTCCTGTCAGAATCTCACCAAAGCGTACGGCACCCGCAAGCTGTTCTCCGGCATCTCCCTCGGCATTGATGAGGACGAGCGGCTCGGCATCATCGGGCCGAACGGCGCGGGCAAGTCCACCCTGCTCCAGATATTCGCCGGGATGGAGACCGCAGACGCGGGATCCGTCTCGGCGCGACGCAACCTTTCCGTCGCGTATGTGCCGCAGTCGGAAGTCTTCGCGCCCGGCGCGACCGTGCTTTCGGCTCTCCACAAGGCACTCGCCGGGATGGCCATCGCGAATGATCTCGACGAGCGTGACCGGCACGTTGACCGCATCCTGGAGAAGTTCGGGTTTACGGACGAGGACCGGGACAAGGAAGCGGCGACGCTTTCGGGCGGCTGGCGTAAGCGACTCTCGCTCGCCCGCGCCATCGTCCGCGAGCCGGAACTGCTCCTGCTCGACGAGCCAACGAACCACCTCGATCTCGAAGGGGTGATGTGGCTCGAATCGCTCCTGACCGAAACGCCGTCGAAGTTCGCGTTCGCCTGCATTACGCACGACCGCGCTTTTCTGGAGAATATCTCCAGCCGAGTTCTCGAACTGTCTCCTGTGTATAAAGAAGGCTATATCTCCGTGCAGGGCGGCTACGGGACGTTCTTGGAGCGGCGCGAAGAGATACGCGCCGAGCAACAAAACTTGCAAGTCGCGCTCTCGTCGCAGGTGCGGCGCGAGATCGAGTGGTTGCGGCGCGGCGCGAAAGCCCGCACCACGAAGGCCAAAGGCCGGATCGAGGACGCGCACGAGAAGATCGCCGAACTCGCCGAGGTTCGGGGGCGCGAGAAGGCGGGCGACTTCGTCGCGGGCGTGTCGTTCACCGCGTCGGGTCGGCAGACGAAAGAGCTGATCTCGGCGAAGCACATCAGTAAATCGCTCGGGGGCAAGACGCTGTTCCAAAACCTGGACGTGATGCTGACGCCGAAGTCGCGCCTGGGGCTGCTCGGCACCAACGGCTCCGGCAAGACAACGCTGTTGCGGGTGCTGACCGGGCAGATAGAGCCGGATTCGGGCACGGTGAAATCGGCGGGCGATCTGAAGATCGTCTGGTTCGACCAGAGCCGCGAGGCACTCGATCTGGATCTGTCGCTCCGGGACGCGCTCTCGCCGAACAGCGACATTATCGTGTACCGGGGCGAGCCGGTTCACATCCACGGTTGGGCGAAGCGGTTCGGGTTCGCGGTGGACCAGATGAATACGCCGCTCCGTTTCCTATCCGGCGGGGAGCAATCGCGCGTGCTGATCGCCCGCCTGATGCTACAAGCCGCCGATATTCTGGTGCTTGATGAACCGACCAACGACCTGGATATACCGACGCTTGAAGTGCTGGAGGAGACCCTGATGTCGTTCCCCGGCGTGCTAGTGCTGGTGACGCACGACCGCTTCCTGCTCGATTCTGTCTCTACGCAGATCCTCGCTTTGGACGGCGTGGGAGGGGGGCAGTTCTTCTCCGGCGTCGAGCAATGGGAGACGTGGACGAACGGGCGCAAAGCCACCGAGAAGGCGGCGAAGAGCGCGCCGACGGGGCAAAAAGCCACTGCTATTACTCCGACCAATAATGGCCAGTACGCCGCCCCCAACACCTCGTTCCGAAATCTCTCCCAATCGGAGCGGCGGGAACTGGAGCGAATCGAGGGCAAAATCGAGCAGGCCGATACAAAGGCGGCGGAGATCGAGACGTCGCTCGTCTCCCCGGCAATCGCCACCGACCCGGTGAAACTGCGGGAAACTTGGGACGCATTGGAGGAGGCGAAAGCAGAGATCACGCGCCTTTACACGCGGTGGGAAGAACTGGAGACGAAGCGGGGCGCGTGAAGCGTGGTTCGGCGCGCCGAATCATGCCTCACGCGCCGCCGCGCCGAACCCGCGTTCCACTCGCCCCGCGACTTGACCTATGTTTGACCCCGACCCGGAACGGGAACCCCATTTCGGTGACCGCGTGTAAAGGCGGGTCGCCGCTTCGTGGCACGCTCGATCAGCGCGGCTACCGGAGCGCGAAAGGTACCCATGAAATCGTTCCGAGTTCTGCCTACCCTGCTAGGCGCATTGTCTCTTCTGACGGCGACATCATCTTATTCCGTGCTCGCCGCGCCGCCGAAGCCGCTACCCGTGCCTGACCAGAAGGCCGACCCGCAAATGAAGGCGGTGTTGACGGAACTGGCCCGGCTGACACCGGATCCTAATTACAAGCACACGCCGGATGTGGTGCGGAAGCGACCCGGCCCCCCCGACGCCGTGAAGGCAGTGCTTATTAAGCAGGGCAAGCCGACCACGCCGGAACCGGTCGGGAAGGTCGAGGAACGGACCGTACCCGGCCCCGCCGGGGCTATTCCGGTGCGTGTTTATACGCCGTCGGGGACGGGTCCTTTCCCGGTTCTGGTCTACTTCCACGGCGGGGGCTGGGTCATCGGTAGCATCCAGGCGTACGACTCGTCCTGCCGCGCCCTGTGCAACGCGGCTAAATGCGTCGTGGTGTCCGTCGGCTACCGCCTCGCGCCGGAACACAAGTTCCCCGCATCCCACGAGGACAGCTACGCGGCGACGCAATACGTGATGAAGAACACGGCGTCTTTCGGCGGCGACCCCAAGCGGGTAGCGGTCGGCGGCGAGTCGGCGGGCGGCAACCTCGCCGCGTCCATGTGCTTGATGGCGCGGGACCGCAAGGGGATGATGCCCATTTACCAGATGGACGTGTACCCTATCGCGGGCTACGACCTCAACACGCCCTCTTACAAGGCGAACGCCGATGCGATCCCCCTTTCCAAGCCGTTCATGGCGTGGTTCTTCCGTTACGCGCTCAAAAGCCCGAAGGACGGCGCAAACCCGCTGATCTCGCTCGACAAGGCGAATCTCGCGGGCCTACCACCCGCGACCGTGATCACCGACGACATTGATCCGCTGATGAGTGAGGGGAAGATGTTCGCCGATCGCCTGCGGAATGCTGGGGTGACGGTACGCTACATGAACTACGCGGGGGTGAGCCACGAGTTCTTCGGCATGGCGGCGGTGGTAGACAAGGCGAAGAAGGCGAACGCGTTCGCCGTCGAGGGGCTGACGGGCGCGTTTAACAAGGCCGAGGGGTCGAAGAGCGCGTTGAACAAATAAACAGTCGCGGCGGGGGGGGGCTTGTTGTCGTTGCTCCCGTGGCGTTAACCGCGCCCGAGACCTCACCCCCCGACCCCCTCTCAGGCACGGAGAGGGGGTCGGGGGGTGAGGTCTCGGGCGCGGTTAACGCCACTACCTGGACCGACTAACCTACCCCGCGCGCCGGCAGTATCCCCTGCTCCACCGCCCGGCGTCGGTATGCCACCAGCCCGCCCAGCGTATAGAGCAGAGTCCCCGTCCAGACTAGCCCGATCAACGGCTTTGTAGACAGGTCCACGAAGATATGCTCGGTGACATCGGGCACGTTGATCGTCTGGAAGTTGATCGTGGCGAACGGGTCCGCGCTATTGAACTGCTCGTCGCTCGGCGGCACCAGGTTCAGCATCACCTTCTCGCCCGCCGCGCCCGGAATCGCGACCGGGTGGCTGTAACGCGCCCCGGTCTTCTGATCCAGGATGAAGTGCGGCTCGACGACCTTCATCTGGGTGCCGTATAGCACGCCGACCTGCGCCGTGAACGTAATTTGAGGAAGTGCCTTCATCGCCTTTTCGTTCCCTGTACGTACCGCCGCCATCGCCGCGTCGTCCATCGTAAATGACAGGAGCGTGAACGCGTATCTGTCCTGATCGAATGTCGCCGTCTTCCCGTCTTTGAGCGAAAAGCCGTTGTTGGGGTGGATCGGCCGTTGCTTGCCGTCACCCAGCGAGAACGGGCCTTCCGAGAACGCCAGGTACAGATCGCCGAGCGGGTACGGGTTGTTCCACGGGAGCATCTTCGGCAGATCGCGTGCGCCGTGGATATTGTAAACGCTGGGCAGGATCGCGGGTGGGTTGGCGAACACGGTGTCCTTGTTTAACCACTGCGCGTAGTAGAAGCGTGGTCGCCCCTCCCACACGCGGCCGTTCTTCTCGATCCGAATCCGCACCGCGTTCGCGTCGCGGTCATACGGTTGCGACGTATTGCCAAGATACGTTAGGCGGAAACCCATCACCTCGACCGGGAAGTTTTTGATCAACATCACCCGGTCCATGTGCTTGGAGAAGACGATCAACGAGCAGATGCCGACCAGGATCATGCCGGCACCGGCGTGCGCGACGAAGCCGCCGATTGTTTTCCGGCTCCCACTCGTGCGTAGTCGTGGCAGGATCAAGGCGACGTTCGCAAGTACGCTGAAGGTTGAGGTAGCGAAAAGTAGGATCTGGTACGGGCGGCGCAAGCCGAGATAATAGGCGAAGCTCGCCGCGACCGCCGTGAGCAGAATAGCACCGGCGTACGGCAGGATCAGCCGCTTGCGCACTCCGTCCATATCGGAGGCTTTCCACGCGAGGTACGGAGTGATCGCCATCGCTACGGAGAGCAGGATGGCGAGCGGGTACGTCGCCTGGTTGTAGAACGTCTGCTCCGCGCCCGCCCCTTTCGCCAGCCACAGCCGGGTGATGAGCGGCGCGGACATGCCGATCGCGATCACGAGGCCAAGCAGACCGAGCGTCATGGAGGCGAGGAAGTAGCCGAACTCGCGCGTCTCGACCCGCTCATACGCCGGAGGCTTGGGAATCCCGCGCGCGTTCCAGAGGAGCAGTAGCGCGGGCACGGCGAACGACAGCGAAACGCCGGTCAGCATCAGGTAGTAGCCGTCTTTGCCGAGCGACGAGAACGAATGGACGGAAAAGTCCGCGAGAATCCCCGTGCGGGTCAGGAAGGTGCCGTAGAACATGGTCGCGAATGGCAGGAAGCCTAGTAACAGGTTCGTAACCTTGTAGCCGCCGTTTTTGAGTTGCACCGGGAGGCCATGAAGCATAGCGGTCAGGAAGAGCCAGGGTACGAGTGACGAGTTCTCCACCGGGTCCCACGCCCAAAACCCGCCCCAGCCCAGTGTCTCGTACGCCCAGTAGCCGCCGAGCGACAGCCCCAGACCCAGGATCGAGAACGAGAACAGCGTCCACGAAAACACCGACTTCGCCCAGCCGTCCCAGTCCTTGTTAAGCAGACCGTACACGGTCCAGACGGCGGGGGCCAGCGTGGACGCGAAGCCCAAGAACAGGATCGGCGGGTGGATCACCATCCACATATTTTCGAGGAGTGGGTTTAGCCCCTTGCCGTCCGCCGGGACAGGCCCCGTGCCGAGCGCGAACGGGCACTTGATCAGAATCAGGCCGAGTAGGAACACCTGCACCACGCCCCACACGGGCCAGACGCGGGCGGTTTTGTCGCCGGAGCGGTAGGCTAGCACCGCGCCCAGCACGGCTGTCCAGAAACCCCACAGCAGGAGGCTGCCCTCCTGCCCGCCCCAGAATGCCGCGAGCAGGAACCACTGTCCCTCGCGCCGGGACGAGTATTCGGCGACGTAGCCGATCTCGAAATGGTGCCCGGCGATCAGATAGACCAGCGTCCCCGCCGCCGCGACCACGGACGCCGCCGCGAGTACCGCGAACGCCTGTCCCGCCTTCAGGACGTCGCCACGCTCCGGCTTTTTTGCCAGCGTGAAGATCACGTTCGCGAGCACCGTGCAGACGACCGCGAGCCACAAAAAGATATATCCGAGAGTCATGGGATTACTTAGCCCCGTATTCCTTTTCCGTCGCATCTTTGCCCTGATATTTGGACGGGCATTTGACTAAAAGCCGGTCGGCGCGAAAAACGCCGCTTCCGGGCGTCGCGCCCGGCTCGTAATGTCCTATTGCCGTGACTTCAATCGCGAGCGAGAAGTTCGCGGGCTTGGACTCTTTGAAAAGCACGGTCATACGGTCGGCGGGGTTGTCCTTCGTGAAAATGTCGAAGCGCAACCCGTCGACGGTGGACGCGATGCTGTTCTTATCCAGCGGCCCCATGATCTGCACCGTGCCGCCATGTGTCTGACGCGCCTGCGCGAAAGGCACGTAGGGGGTCAGGTTCGTCACGAACGCCTTCGCGCCGAACGCCAGCATGGACAGGATAATTAGTAGCCCCACGATTCCGGCTGGCTTCATCGGATCGTCCCTCCCGCCCGGTCTTCGTCGAACGTGGTCTGCTGTTCCAGACGCCCGACGCGCCGCTCCAGCAGGAGCAAGAACCCAAACAGCCCCGTCCAGATCAGGACAGCAGCGAGTAGCATCGGCAGTAAACCTGTGTTCATAATGTTTCCAGAGCCTCGCGGCGCAAGCGCACCGACTCGAATCGTACCGTGAGGCGGTATATGCGCACCATAAAATAGAGTAGTCCGGGCAGGATGCCGACGTAGATAGCCATCCGATACGACGGGTCGAACTGCGTGTTGGTCGGGTGTAGACTCGGCATGTACTTCGGCACGACGTAGCCGAGTAGCGGCGTCATCACGGTCGCGAACACCACGTACACCGCCGCCGCGGTCGCGCGTTTATCGGGATCTTCAATGCCGCTGCGCAACACGAAATACGCCGCGTAGATCAGGAGGAGCAGGAAAACCGACGTTTCGCGCGGGTCCCAGTTCCAGAACGAACCCCACTGTACCTGCGCGAACAACGAGCCGGTGACGGTGGTGATCAGGCAGAACAGTGCCGCGAGCCCCGCCGCCGCCGAGGACTTGATGTCGTCTATTGGTTGCCGCCCCTTCGTCAGGTAGCGCACGCCGAACCAGCCCGCGATAAACGCCGCGATCACGGCCACGTAAGCGTTCGGCAGGTGCAGGGCGACGATACGCGCCAGCTCCGGAACCTGGAAGTTTTCGCCGGGGGGTAGCACCAGGAAGACGTACCCGAGGCCCGCCGTGAGCCAGAGGAATAGGATGAAGTTCGCGAGAATGCTTTTCATAGATAAACAGACAAAAAGTTCAGTCGCTCCAAACAAAATCGAATAGCATCAGCGATGCGGTGATCGAGATCACGGCATAGGATAATAGCACCTGCGCGTCGCCCGCGCCTGGCGCAAACGCGCCCGCCTCGTTCCCCACCCCCAGTGCCGCCTTCGTGCCGTGCACCGCCGCGAGAAACAGCGGCACGAGCACCGGGAACGACAGCGCGGGGAGCAGTCCCCCCTTCGCCGACGACAGCGCGACCAGCGCGGACGTCATGGTGAATGTCGCGGCGGTACCCAGCACGCCCAGTATACATACGCACGCGAGTAATGACGGGTTCATTACTTTTACCGCGAGAATCATAAGCAAAAGTGGCGTGCTGAGCGCGGACAGTGCTAGTAGCAACACCACGTTCGCCCCGAACTTACCCGCCCAGACCGCCGTTCCGGGTGCCGACAGACGAAGCGCGAGCGCGGTGCCCCGCTCCTCTTCCTGCACGAAGGCGCGTCCTAGTCCCGTCGCCGCCGTGAACAACGTCAGCACCCACAGCAGGCCCGCCGCGACCTCGGGTGCCGCCCGCGCTCCCGCGAGCGATAGGCCGATCAGCGTCAGCGTACACAGCGAAAACAGGCCGACCGACAGCACGGCGACGCGGCTACGCCACTCCGTGCGCAGATCCTTCACGAACACCGCGCCCGCCGCGCGGAGCCACGCCTGAGCGGTCACGGCCGCGCCTCAACGCCGATGCGCCGGTCGGACCAGGCGATTTCCCGCGCGTCGTTCGTGGCTAGTAATGTGATCCCGCCGCGCTCCTTCTGGCACCGGATTACCTCCCGCGCCAGTTCGACGCCGTCCGAATCAAGGGCGAGCGACGGTTCATCAAGGAGCAGAATCGGAACGTCTCCGCCCCCGACCGCGAACGCGAGCCGTAGCCGTTGTCGCATTCCCGATGAATACACGCTTACCCTATCCGCGCCCCGCCCCGAGAGACCGACCGCGTCCAACCGTGCCCCGATCTCGCCCGCCGAAACGACGCCGCCGCCCGCCTCGACGAAAAACCGTAAATTCTCCGCGCCCGAAAGCTCCGCGTAAAAGGTCAGGTCGGGGGCGCAGTAGCCGACCAAACCCCGACGTTCCCCGGCGTCCGTGATCGCGCGCCCCCCGAACCGCGCCGAGACGGTGCCGCGTGATGGGCGGAGCAATCCGGCGATGATCTTCAGGAGCGTGGACTTGCCCGAGCCGTTCGCGCCGACAACGGCGACACACTCGCCGCCACGGATGGTGTCGCTGATGTCCGCGAGTACGCGCCGCGTACCGAATGTTTTGCCGATCCCGTCCAGCATGACACACAAATCCGGCGCGTTTGGCATTGTCTCTTACGCCGGATTATATCACCGGGGCGGGAGGCGGGGGGCGATAAAGCGGCGGGCATGGTTCGCGATAATGCGGGGGATGGTTAGCGCGGGGACGCGTGATCGCTTGATGTAGATGGCGCGAGCCGCCCACCGCAAAAAATCTACTCTGCGTCGCTCATTGACACGCGCGGCAGTGCAAGAACGGAGCCGTGCGCGGGAATGGCTTGCAAAAGTCGCTCCTGTAGTGCCGCCATCGTGACATCGCCACGCGTGCGCTCTACCACGGCGCGCAACGCGTCACAAGTGCGGCGTAAGCCCCCCGTCACCGCGTCCGGGTAGTCGAGCGTGGTCAGAGCGGAGAGTATCTCGTCCATCGCCTCCAGCATCGCGGAGGCGCGGGCGACATCCCCGCGGCGCAGGCGATCCAGCGCGAACCGCCGCCCTTCCGACGCGGCTTCGGCTAGTCCGTTCAGGAACGCGGCAGTCTCGATGCCCAAACCTTGCGGAGTCGGCAATGGTTCCCCGCGCATCATTGCTAGCAGATTCTCGGCCTCGGCGAGTTCCTTGTGCGCGTCCTGCACGTATCCCGCGAAGTAGAGGTCGGGGTGTGCCGAGAGCGCGTCCGCTATCCGGCTTGTCTCCGTGCGCGCCCCATTGAGCGCGGCCCGCGCTTCCGCGAACTCGCCCCGGTGCATGGCGCGGATCGCATTGGCGCAGGTGCGGGTCAGGGCGCGGCCGTGCGCGAGGGCGGTCTCGCGGGCGCGGTATTTTTCGTCCCAGGTCGCGCGGGCGGCATTCAATATATGGGCGAGTGGTAGTTCTTCCATGGTGGTTCGGCGGTATACGGTCTATGCTCACCGTGTACCCACAAAATTGGCGCGTTAAGCCGGTACAATAAAATATGCCGTACACGCCGATTCTCGCCACGCTCGCCTACCTCGTCTCGTCCGACCGGTCCCGCGTTCTGCTAATACACCGGAACACCCGACCGGACGACCCCGCGCTCGGCAAGTACAACGGCCTGGGCGGCAAGGTCGAGCGGGGCGAGGATGTCGGAGCGAGTCTGCGCCGGGAGCTGCGTGAGGAGGCGGGGGTGGAGGTTCGCGAGTGTGCGTTCCGGGGCACCGTCTCCTGGCCGGGGTTTGGCAAGCACGGCGAGGACTGGCTGTCTTTCCTGTTCGTCGTGACGGAATGGGACGGCGAGCCGCTAGACGCAAACCCCGAGGGGACGCTTTCGTGGGAGCCGCTGGCGCGACTGCTGGGTGGGGGACTGCCGCTGTGGCCCGGCGACAAGCACTTCCTGCCGCTCGTGTTCGACGGCGACCCGCGCCCCTTTCACGGCCTGATGCCCTACGCGGACGGGGAGCCGGTCTCGTGGACGGTGTCGCGCCTCTGACCCGCCTACGGACCGGCTACCTAGCCCGCAAAGCCGCTACTATCCGGGCCGCTAGCTCTCGCGCAACCAGAGCACCGATGTGACGCCGCGTGGGTAGTAGCGCGAGCCGAGATCTTTGCCGTCCGTGCTACGCACCTGGTCGGTGAACGCCCAGTCGCGCGCGTCTCCTTGCGTTTGCCACTTGACGTGCGCGGCGTCCACGGAATCATCGAGGCGAAGACCGAGTACCGTTTCCGCCACCCACTGGCTCAGGAATATTTTGCTCATCCAAGTATTCTCGGACGTGGACGAAATCTTGACGCCGCCGCTCGCCGCGTCTACGCAAACGCCTTGACGGAGCACGGTGCTCAGATGCAGCCGCAGGAGGGTGATCAGTTCGCCGAACGGTCCGTCCTCGGAGACCGCCTCGTGATCCCCGAGCAAGTACGGGAACGCCAGCCCCTCGATGGCGGGAACGATCCGCGAGAGACCGCCCCCATTGCCCACCTCAAACGCGGCGGGGAGGAAACCGTCCGCGAAGTCGAAGTGGGACGTTATCGCCTGCGCGGTGAGCGCGGCCTGCTCTTCGGAAAGCGCGGCGGCCTCCCCGTGGCCGAGCCACTGGAAACACCTGCCGAGCGCGAGGTACGCCGCCCAGGTCTTCACCGCCAGATACGCGCTAGACCGCGCCTGCCCGAGCGACGTGTCCAGCGAATCATAGGTCGTGATCTCCTGCCCTTGGCCGCAACGCGCCGAGTCGAGGGCAATGATCCCGTTGCGCAAACCGTCCGGCCCGTCCCGGTGCAGAAGGCTATGCAGACAGGCGATCAGTATGTCGTGGCGCAACCCGAGCCAGTACCGATCCCCGGCCGTGATCGCGTACAGTGCCGCCGACAGACACCAGTTTAGCAGTTGTTCCGCCGTCATGTAGGAGAAACAACCGTCCCGGTCGGGCTGTTCGTAGGCGGAAAACCCGTGCGGCGCGAACTGGTTGGCGACCCCCATATCGTGGCAGAAGGAGATGCCACCAGGGTAACGGGGGCGGGACGGGTCGGTCGCGTCCTGGGTCTCGTCGTAATAGCGATAACGTTGGGTGTAAAGGTCCAGCGTGTTCCGCAGCGTCCACGGGTGGTATTCGAGTTCCCAGAAGGCGTGATCCACCGTGAGATTGAATGTGTTCATCATCCGGTATTCGCCCTCGTTCACGACCCAGAGAGGCCGGTGACGCGACTCCTTCGGCGAAAGGAGCAGGTCACCATTCTCGTCGTGGAGCAACATCGTCGAGCCGTGATATGAATGCGTCGCGTGCGCGACGAGGAACTTGCGGGACTCGTTCAGGGGCGCGCGGTCGAGTTCCCCGTCCCGCTCCAGCGCGGTCAGCTTCCACCGCGCCGCCGCGCCCAGCGCGTAATCGAGCACCGATTCCAGGTCATCGAAGAGCCGGGTGTAGAGGTACGACGCCGCGACGCCGCTGGTGGCGACGCCGCCCCGGAAGAACCCCAGCGCGATCGTGATCGTCCGCGTCTCGCCGGCGGGAACGGCGAACAGCAACCCGCCCCGGCTGGCCAGACGGTCTAATGGGGGAGTCCCAGCGGGGTCCGCGGATGCCACGGCACTCTCCAAATCCTGACAGAGAATCTCCCAGACGCCCTCATTGGCGTGCACCGCCATCCCCCAACACGCTCCCCGCGCCACGCCGACCAGCCCCGAGCGGGCGACATCGGAAAGCGGGCGAAGCGGCGACGTGTCGCCGATGCCGAAGAAGGCCCGCGCCTCGACGTCATGATCCCGGTTGTCCACCTCGATCTCCGCCAGAATCGCCGGACAGAGCAGAGAACGTAGCACCGCGTCACCGACCGTGAGAGGGTCGGGGACAACGCCGAACGGGGTGAGTAGGCGGAAGGTCAACCCGTCGCGCGTACTCCATGCGTCGCTCGCCCAGCCCATGCTCCGCGTGAACTCCTCGGTGGAATAGACGCGCCACGCATCAGACGCGCCGGGTCCCGCGCCGACAACCGCGTCCGACGGTGTCCCGTAGAAGGGTAGGGCACGCGCCGGGCCGTATTTGCCGCCGTCCTCACGCGCCAATGTGACATAAACATCCTGGGAGCCGGGCACCCCGATCTCCATCCCGAAGCCGCCCTGTTTGCCGCTCCGCCCCACCGTGAAGGACGAAAACGCGCCGAACGGACTATGTTGCGCGTGGAAATCCGAGGCGATTGGGGCGAAAGTGACGGCCATACACGATTCTACCCTAATCCGCCGAAACCACTCGCTCGAATATCTGGTAGGGCGTCTGGCTCATCCCCAGAGCGCGGTATGTCCCCCGCGCCGCCTCGTTATCCTGCTCCACATAGAGCCGCAAGCCGCACACCCCCGGCTCGGTCACTGCCCGCGCCTCCACTTCCCGGTACAGGGCCGTAAATACGCCGCGCCTACGGAAGTCGAGGTGTACATACACGCTCTGAATCCACCAGAACAAGCTGTTGCGCCAGTCGCTCCACTCGAACGTGACCAGAAGGCAACCGGCGACGGCTCTCCCGACTTCGGCGACCAGATAAAAGCCGTAGTCCGGGCGCGACAATAGCCCGCGCACCCCGGCGAGCACCGTTCCCGGCGTCAGCGTCTTGTACTCGGTCTCCCGTGCCATCGCTACGTTGAACGCGGCGATTATGTCGGCGTCGGCGTCCGTAGCGGCGCGGACTGTGATTTCGCTCGTTGTGTTCATGGGTGAAGCGTACCCGATCCGCGAACGCCCCGCGCGGGCCGGATCACGGATGGGGCAACACAGCACTATACCTCCGTCAAAAGTCGGATGCGTAGCCGAGATTGTAGATGGCCGCGATCAGATTCAGGCGCAGGCCGAAGCGTCTGCGCCGGTTGCAGTACCGCTCGGAAAGGATGCGGAACACCTTTAGATGCCGGTTCACGTGTTCGATCACGATCCGCGCCCGCGCCCGCTCCCGATTCGCCCGCTTCTGCTCCGTGCTCAACTCGCGCTCCGCCTTGCTCAGCCCCGGACGGCAGTCGCGCTTGTGCGGCAACACGTCCTTGCCGGGCCGCGCACCCGCTTGCCCGAGACCAGATCCCGGTCCATCCCCACGTACCCCGAGTCCGCCAAGCGTCTCGTGCCGGGCAACACCCGGCTCCGCTTGAGCAAGTGCGAGTCATGCTCGACCCCCTTGCCCGTCGCGACACAGACGATGGCTTTGCTCCCGTCAGCGACGATCAACTGAGCCTTCTGCGTGTGTCGCTTCTTCGTCCCGCTCAAGAAAACCGCCGGGGCGGTTTCTCTGCGTAATATTGGTGCTGTCTGCCCGATGATGCGCCGCGCTGTCGCTTCGCTGACCTGATAGGTCAAGAAAATCTCCGGGGGCGATTGGGCGATATGGAAATGCGTCTGATATTGGCGCCGATCCCGCGCAATGGCGGAGCCATTGACGGCTGTACATCAGAGCGAGGAGCAGTTCATCTTCCGGCGACAGACGGCGTGGTCTGCCCATCGGGGTCTGCGGGTGATATGTCCGGTAGGCTTGGAGGAGCGTGAAGAACATGAAATCGGAGACACCGGTCGCCCGCTTGAAGGCTTCGGGGGGTGTCGATTTTAGAGCGGCATAGGACATAAACGCACTATACCAAACAGGGCAAAGACTTTTGACGGAGGTATATTATTGAAGTACCGAGTACCAAAAAAGTTATGGAAGTTGTAACCCTTGAGCCACGATTTTTTGGGCTTGCTTGTGGGGAAAGATACGTGCATCTCGAAACCCAGGGCGTTGCTACCGAATTGGTTTGCAAACGCCTGTGTCATACTCAACTGGTCGGGCCTTAGATCGTTAAGATGCAATCCCACCGTCGGTTGGTCATATCGCCCTGCTGTACCACAACCAAAAACGAATATAAAAGCACCTTTCCGCACATTCCGAGTGCTCAAAGAACTTATTGATGAGGAGGGTATGTCTTGTCCTCCTTTACTTTCATTCTTTAGGTACAGTCAGGAGTTCAGAGGGGACTTACTGAGATCGCCTATGATTCCTGAATGCCCGACGTATTACGAGGGTGTCGATGTTTTTCGTGTTCAAGGAGTTTTGGATATCCTGAAAACATCTCACAAGAAACACATGCGATTTCTGTCCCGTTTTCCTTCGGGCCGCATCTTGGTCGTGCAGGTTTGCCCAGTATTCGGCTACGTATTTCCAAGTATGGTCATTGGATCTCCAATCAGGACCGTAGATGAATACTGCATCAAGCCCGCTGGGGTCGGCGTCCATGACAGGATTCCCCTGGACATAGTCATAGATGTTGACGTCCCCGTCGTAGCCCGCCGGGTCCCGGTTGAGCCACCTTGCGTTGATGGGGTCGTAGTAGCGGTGGGTGCAGAGGAGCAGGCCTCTATCGCGCACGTTACCCGTAACGAGTTGGGTGTTGTTCTCGGTGTAGTAACCCCACTCGCGAAAAACGCCGCGTTTTCGCTGTGCCCGCCGAATCCGACGCTGTAGCCCGCCCCGTAGGAAGTCGGCCCCGTGGTGGTGCTGTACGCCACGCTACACGACACGTCCGCGACCGGCTTACCGTACCCGTCGTACAAGGCCACCTCGGTCGGGTAGCCCGACGGCAACGTGCTCGTCCCGCTACTGATCGAGCGGCTGACTGTGTTGCCGCTCGGGTCATACGCGAAACTCGTCACCCGGTTCGAGACCGTCGGCTGGAACCGTTGCGCCAGGCCCGCTGCCCCATGTCCATACGCGTTGCGGATCGTGTAGGCCCCCGCGCTCCCCTCGACCTCGTACTGGAGCGTGCCGCTCGCGTCGTCATACACGAAGTACGTCACCGTCCCGGACGAACTGACCCGCCACGCCCGTAGCCCGTCCCCGCGATAGCCCGCCCGGTAGCCGGGACTCGTGCCGCCCGAGATCGTGAGGCTTCCTAACCGGCTCTCCTCGTCGTAGTCTAACGTCCCGCTCGCGTAGGCGATCGCGTTGCCGTCGCCGTCATAGCCGCGCGCTGTTTCAGCGGCCGTAGGCCATGTATGCCCCTTGTTCTGATTGCACTCGCCGCACGTCCAGTACAGATTAATGTAGTCGTTCTCCAGATCGGGACGGGCTGAATCGCCGCGACGGGGGCGGTGGTGGCCAATGGCGAAGCCCACGTCGCCACCCAGATAAAACTCCCGCGTCAAACAGTAGGCGCAATGATATAGGAAGTCGGTACGGAGCAGGGCACGGTACGCCCGGTAGTCGCGGTACGAGCGTGCGGGAACACCGCGGACTACGGGTTAACCGGTCGCTCCGGTAGCGCGACAAGAAGGCGATGAATCTGTCGCAGTTGCGCGTCTACCGTTCCTACCTGCTGTTGCCACGCGGCATTATTCGGGGACCGCGCTTCCAGCACATTGAGTTCGTCACAAACGGCATCGAGTCGTTTTTGCTTGTCTTCCGTCAGTGTGCGCGCCAAATCTTTTTCGATAAGCCGTTGGTACTCCTGTCGGAGCGTCCGCTGCGTTTCCTCGCTTTGATACTGCTCGATCCAACTTTCGATCAGTTGTAGCGGCGTACTGCCGAGCGAACGCGCGATACGCGACAGAGCGTCGTACGTGAGGAAAGACATTTCGAGCCGCTCTGAAGTTTGAACCCTGATGTGACGTCTCGTTTCGGTATGAGCCTCTGCCCATTGTACCGTCCGTAGGGCGATTGCGTCACAGTCATGTTGCTAGCTTCGGATATATCGGCGGCGGGGCGGGGGCGGGCCATGGCGCGTGGCTGACGGGACGGGAACCGTTCCCACCGGCGACCGGGTACCCGCTTACGCAGCCGCGCGTTTGAGTGGGTTCTTTAGCCGCTCGTAGATGCGCGACTCTAACTCGTGCAAACTAGCCTCGCCCGCCATCAGCCGCCCGACTAGCCGCGTGCCCGCAGGGTTCTTGACGCCGAGTTTGTACGACAGGTACGGGGCGCGATAGAAGACTTTGCCGATGCGGAGCGCGGCGTCGAACTCGTCGGCGAACAGTTCGCGGACGCGTTCCGTGTACTGGCTTACTGAACCCGCCGCGAGGCATTTCGCCGCCGCGTCGCCGGTCCGTATCGCGTACTGTATCCCTTCGCCGAACATCGGTTGCACCACCCCCGCCGCGTCCCCCACGAGCAGGACGCGCCCGTCGGGGGTCGCCAGTGGCTCCGCGCCCGTCCAGAACGGGATCGGGTGACCCCAGATCCGGGGGGCGTCCGCGCCCTCGGGGAACGTCTGACCTACCGACTGAAGCATCGTGTCCATCGCCTGCTTTAGCACCCGCCCGACGTTGTTCTCCTCGCCGGGGGATGGCTTCTTCGGTAGCAACATTCCCGCGCCGACCGACAGGAACCCGCGCTTCGGGAAGATCCACGCGTAGCCGTTGGGCACCGAGCCGTAATCCAGGTACGCCGCGTGGGGGTGGAGCGTGGGGTGCGCCCGGTTACCGTCCGCGCCGCCCGTGAACGCGATTTCCGCCTCGCGGGCGATCCCCCACCGCTTGCCGAGCCGAAGCCCGACGCGCGCGCCGACGATCCCCTTCGCGCCGTCCGCCCCGACCACGTGCCGCGCGGTATACGACTCGCTCTCCGCCGTCGAAACCGTCACCCGGTCGCCGGTGATCGTGACGTCGCTCACCTTAACGCCCGTCCGTAGCGTCGCGCCGCCCGCGACTGCCTTGTCCACGAGCCACGCATCGAAGCGGGCGCGTTGCACCATCCAGACCGCCGCCGGGGACCCGTCCCGCGTGGTCATCTCGGCGAGCACGGTGTCCTTGCCCTTCCAGGAATGGCGCAGGTGCGTGACCGCGAGATCCGCGAATTCGTCGGGGGACGCAAACCCGGCGACGTGCGCGGCGAGCGAGGCGGGGATGCCGCCGCCGCACGGCTTATAGCGCGGCAGGGTCGGGGCACGATCCAGCAGGAGTACTCGTAGCCCCGCCTCCGCGCATTTCCAGGCGGTGGTCGCCCCGCCAGGCCCCGCGCCGACTACGATCACATCAAAGTTTGGTGGGTTTGTCGGTGTCTCAATCACGGTTACAATTTTATCGTTCGGGGCAAAACGTCGCCACCGGGATGGACAGCGTGGGTTTCGCAAATAGTAGGCGTGCGCGGGTCCGTGGTCACGCGCGGGCGGCAACGTTCGCCGTCCCGCCCCGCTCACCGGAAACTTCCACGCCCCGACGCGAGACGCGACCTACCGAACTGACTATCAACGCCTCGTTGGTCATGCGGATTCACCCGCATGACCGAACTATTTTTTGACCACATGCCACCGCTAACGTTTTGCAAACGCCCCCCACTTATACTGCTAATCGTCGGGCGTTACGCGGGAAACGCCCCACGGCCTCCCCGGCATCGGGGAGAAAGGGATGATCAATCAAAAGGCCGTCCGCGCCGGTAGTTCGACAAACCGGGCGGGGCGGCGTGCTATACGGATGCTGGGAATATTCCCCCGGCGCGGCGGAGAAAAGGACGGTGTCGCGGACCGGGGTATGGCCCGGCCCGCGCCTGCCGGTTTTTCGGGTGGCCGCGCTTATTTCGGCGTGGGCAGGATTATCCCGGTGTTTATCCGAACTAACGCGTAGATATGCGTTGGCGGATCGAATTCTTCGGCGGATCGCGGTTTGTAGGAGAAACCGGGACTATAGACCATTTCCGTACGCAAAAAAGTGTTCTCTTGCTTGCCCGTCTTGCCTCTTACCCCCCGCGCCTCCATTCGCGTGACGCCCTGTGTGAACTGCTCTGGCCCGACGAGGAGAGCGAGAAACAGAGGAACCGCTTGCGCTATGAACTTTCCACGCTCCGAAAGGCCACCTGGGGCGGGCTGTTCCACACGCCGGACAACAGCCTGATCGCCCTCGCGGAGTCGGTGTCCGGCGATGTCGCCGCGTTCGAGGAGGCGGTGCGGACCGGCACCCGCATGACCACGCCACGCGAGCGGGTTCCGTACCTGGAAGCGGCGGTCGCGCTGTACAAGGGCGACTTCCTGCCCGGCTTCTACGACGATTGGGTGATCGCCGAGCGCGACCGTCTCCGCGAGTTATACGGCGACGCCCTGACGCGGCTGTTTGTGAATCTGGACCACCTCGGGTCGCGCGCCGCCGCGCGGCAGGTGCGCGACGATTGCGTCCTTCTGTTCGCCGACCGGGTGATCCCCGCCCTCCGCGCCGCCGAGTACGACGCTGATCCGGGAGCCGCCGCCGACTCCGCCCGCCGCTTCCACGGGCGCGACAGGGAACTCGCTTCGGCGCGGGCGTGGGTCGCGGGCGACGGCCGCCTACTGACCATCACCGGCATGGGCGGCATCGGGAAGACGCGTCTCGCGAAGGAGGCGGGGCGGGGCGGGGCGGCACCCATCCTGCATTCGCCGCTCCCCGTCATCGCGCTCGCCGCCGTGTTCGAGAGCGAGGCACTGCTCGAAGCGATCGCGCTGGCTCTGCCCGAAGCGGATGCCGAGGTCACCTCGCCGTCGGTGGCGGACACGATCATCGCCCGTCTCGCCGCCCTCAAGGTGCCGACGTTGCTGGTGTTCGACAACTTCGAGCAGATAAGGGGCGGCTCCGGCACCCTGGAAAACCTGCTCGCCCAGTGCCCCAACCTGCGCTGCCTCGTTACGTCGCAGGCACCGCTCGCGATCCCCGGCGAAACGTTACTCGCCCTGTCGCCGCTCCCGCCGGTCAACGCCCTCGCGCTGTTCTTAGACCGTGCCCGCGCGGCGCGTCCCGACTTCGCCCCCGAGTCGGACGCTGGGAGCGGCGGCTCTACCGTTGGCGCGATCTGCGAGCTACTGGAAGGCGTGCCGCTGGCTCTCGAACTGGCGGCGGCGCGGGTGGCGACGCTCGGCACGGGGGAGATACTAAGCCAGCTAACGCGCCAGCCGGGGTTTCTGGCGGCGGACGCCCCCGCGGATCGGGGACATCGGCACGGCTCGCTACGCGCCGCGCTGGAGTGGACGGCGGGACTGCTCGAACCCGCGCTCCGCGAACGGCTGGGGGCACTCTCCGTGTTCAGCGGCGGGTTCACGCTGGACGCGCTCCGGGCGGCGGTCCCGGGCGTGCCGGACGCGGAACTGCTCGACTCCGTGAGCGAACTGCGCCGCTACTCCCTGCTGACGACGCGGATCACCGCCGAACCCGGCTCGGACGCGGAGGGTACCCGTTGGCAGTTCCTGGAGATCGTGCGCGAATTTGCCGGGACGCTACTGGCCCCCCCCGCACGGATGACGTACCGGCGGCGGCACGCGGCGTACTTCGCCGAAACGGGGAACCGGGTCGGGGAGCGGGTGGCGAAGGGCGAATGGGGCGCGGCGCGGGCGTGGGTCGAGCGGGAGCGGGCAAACACCCGAAGTGCCGTCACCTTCGCCGCCGGGGAGCGGGACGCGGAACTCTTGTTCCAGTTCTCTGGCCTGTTCGCGCGCCTCCTGTTCGAGAACGGGTACTGGAGCGACTGCGATTACCTGCTGGGGGAGGCGGAGGCGACCCTCGGCGGCACCCCCGGCGCGGCCGGTCGTCACGGCGATATTCTAGGGCTACGCGGCGCGATGGCGCGGCGGCGCGGGCGCGAGGAGGACGCGCAACGCCTCTGGGAGCAACGGTTCCGTCTTCAAGAGCAACATCCCGAAGCGGGCGCACCGCTGGACACACTGTGCGACCTCGCGGGGCAGGCGGTTGACCGGCAGCAGTGGGCCAAAGGAGATGACTACATCCGAAGTGCCGACGCGCTCGCGGGCGGCGGGAAAGAGGCGGTGGTCATCCGCGTCCTGCGGGCACGCCTCGCCGCCGGGCGGGGCGACGAGGGGGACGCGATCCGCCACGCCGACGCGGCGCAGGCCGAGCATTCTTTAGCCGACGACGCGTACCACGTCCGGCTGTATCGCGACTACTACCTCGCGCCCATCTACCGCCAGTTCGGGCGGACCGAGGCCGCGCTGACACTGCTCCTCGACGCGCTCCGGCTCGCGCGGGAAGGGCGGGACCCGTTCTACGCGGCGCGGTTCTGCGCGGAACTAGCCGATATATGGAACGAAGCCGGCATACCAGGCAAGGCGGGAATCGCTCTCTATACCGCGCATAAAATCCACGCGGAACTCCAGTCCCGCCTGATGGCACGGAGCCTGTCGCGCTGGCTTCAGTTCCGGCAACGCGCGGCGGATTCGCCCTCCCTGACATCGCTCATTGACGGGCTGTCGGGGCTGACATGGGACGCGGCACTGCCGCTACTCTGGGAGGAGGATTTATAGCTTGCGATACCGACGGCCCGGGGAGACGATCATCCCCCGCCCGCAACCGCGCGACGCGTACACGATCAGGAGTTCAAGATGACCCAAGACGTAACCATACCTCCCCAGGACATAACCGCGCCAATCGAGGGCATAACCATGGTGACCGAACAACTTTCCGGCATGGAGAAGATATGGCTCGCCACCGTGGTAGTTCGCTCCGAGAACCCGGAGGCCGCGACATCTCCCGATTCATCGGAGACCGCGCCGCCCTCCGACGGCCTGTCGAAAATCCTCGCCGACCCGTGGGACACGCTCAACCCAGGAGCCGGTCTTCCCGAAACACAGCCGGTGACCATATTATTCATTTACGATAAAAGGAATGGTAATCAGAGAGACACTGACCTGGTCGCGGAGGGGATCTGTGGAACGACGTTCCTGACCGTCCGTAACGCGAGGCCCGTCACCAGGGTCAACTCCGACAATTGGGAGGAAGCGAGCGAATCGCTCCCAGCCTACTACCGAAGTCTGCCGGTCAGCCCCGAACCCATAGAGGTCGTCGCCTTCGACGGACTTGCCTACGCCCACTACCACCTCTCGAAGGAGGAGGTACCCGTGCGGGGCTACCGGTATGCGATCTGCCGCGACCCCGGTCACTTCCCCACTCTTCTGAACAAAAAAGCGAGAGAGGATGGCATGAAAACCCGATTCGCCATAATTGACGACGGCTCGTTCCGGGTGCTCTTCCAGACGGACGGCAACAGCCCGAACATGGCCCTCGCGCCCGGCGACATCACGCCCTGCGCTAAGGTCACCGGCACCATGACCGGCGACATGTTCACGATGGACTCGGTGATGTTTATCCGCTACAAGCAACCGTAGGTGATACTTATCTCCTGCCGCCCCCCGTCGGCGTGTACCGCGCCCCGCGAGCCGAGCGGCTTGTGGGGTTGGGTGCCAGGGCGGGCCAAACGCCACCGTCTCTAGGGTTAGCACGCAGGAGGCCGAACGAGCGTAGCCAAACCCCACCGGAGGGAGACAACCTCATGCCCCACGGAAAATGATCCCGTTGGTTTTCCGAAAACACCTTGACAACAACTCATGTGTTGAGTACAATATTATTGAATCGAAACAATAGCGACGCGGTTGCCACTGTATCGCCAAAGTCCGGCAACCCGCTAAATCAACCGTCGTTGAAGAAGGTACCCGAATGAAGAAACCGTCCCTATCCGTCACCAACCCCGGCCGCAAAGCGTTTACGCTGATCGAGCTACTCGTAGTGATCGCAATTATTGCGATCTTGGCCGCGATCCTGTTCCCCGTGTTTGCTCAGGCCCGCGAAAAAGCGCGCCAAGCCTCGTGCCTGAGCAACACCAAGCAAATGGGCCTCGCTATGCTCATGTACGCGCAAGATTCCGATGAGACGTTCGTCATAATGCCCGTATACGAAGTCATCGGCGGGGTACTACAGCCCGGTTGGTCGTCCAAGCTTGAGCCATACATGAAGGCCGTTGGGATTCTGCGGTGCCCCTCGGATGACGGTATTGACAGTACCACAGACCCGAATAACAACTTCAACGTCCTGGGGCCGTGGGTCAGCTACGGCGTCAACGGACTTACTAAGTATGGAACAGATCCCGGCGGGTTGAATGACCCAATCGGCGTCGTAACCACATTGTTGCCCTGGGTACCATTTCCAGCGCGGACTGTCGCCGACGTTTCGCGCTCATCGGAGACCGTGATGATCGCGGAGAAATTCAGCACTGATTCGCAACAGATCCTTCAGTGGACCAACGACGATGGCGGACGTAACAGAGCGAACTTCCAACCAACGAGCGTTTTTATCACAGACACCGTGACCAACGCGCCGTGGTGTCTTGGCGGTTGCGTGATCCCGAATGGCAAGCGGACTGTTGCCCCGATGCCCCTGGGTATCAATGGCGGCGTCTCTGCACATCACTCGGGAATGTCGAACTTCGTCTTCGCGGACGGCCACTCGAAGTCCATGAAGCCCGAGGCGACGAACCCTGATCCCGTGAACCGCCCCGACGCGAACATGTGGGACGCTCGTCGAAAATAGAGTGCGTGGCACGCATCCAGGGAGGCGTGAATTGCATCTCCTTGGATGTAGTGAATTCTAGCAAGACATGGGTGATGGATTAGGTAGCGGGTTGGTGGAATGCCTTCGCTACTCTGGAGGAACACTAAATGATTTTTCAGAACTTGGTCGGGACACGCTTGCTGTTAGCGGTGGAGTTATCGGTTGTGATTTCCTTATTGTCTTTAGGCGCGGGGTGTCAGGCAAAAGCGGGAGCCGGTAAAACGGACGAAGACGCGTTGCGCGCAGGTCTTAAAAAGACGGCTGACTACAACAAAATGTCTCCCGCTGACCAAAAAAAGGTTGAGCCGTTCATGCACATGGGTGATAAGAAAACGGCCCCCACTGCGGAAGAGCAGGGCGCGTTCTCCGGTGGGGTGAAGAGCGGTGCCAAGTGAACGGAAGTAGCGACCCCGCGCGGATGTGAGTGTGGCGGATCTGCGTTAATTACAAGATAATCAAAAAATGAATAAGCAAAACGCCCGCCCCCAACCTATCGCCATCCCGCGCCGCGCCATCAAGCTGACCAAGGGGTCGAGCAAGGTGGACGAGACATACGGGCACCTGCTCGACCTCGCGCACCGCCTCGGGCCGCTCGCCAAGATGCCGACCGTTCGCGCCCTGCGGGAGGAGATGAACATCTCGCAGGCGACGCTCGACGCCGCCCTGTCGCGGCTCGAAGGGCAAAACGTCCTCGTGCGCCGTCAGGGTAGCGGCGTGTATGTCTCCAACCGCCTGCGCCAGCGCAATATCGCCCTGCTCTGCGACGTCGAGTTTTTCCTCGCGCACGGCGGCTCGCCCTTCTGGAGCCTCCTGATCGAGCAGATACGCGAACTCGCCGCCAAAAACGAGGCGCATTTGTCGCTCCACTTCCTGCGCCCGTTCCACCAGCAGACGATCTCCCATCCGCAAGACCCCGAACCGCTCAGCCCCGCGCTCCGCGATGAGATCGAGCGGGGTGGCATTCACGGCCTGCTCGCTATCGGTGCCCCGCACCCGGTCACGCGCTGGATCGAGGCGCAGGGCGTCCCCGTCGTCGCCTACGCGGGGGCGGCAAATTACATGTTCGGTCAATCCGCCGCGACGATGATACAACTCGGGATCGCGGATCTGGTGCGTCAGGGGTGCGAACGGATCGAACCCTGGTTTCACATAGATTTCGACGTGCAACAGGGTGGCACGTCCGCTTACCACTCCCTGCACGAGGTGTACCGGGGTGCCATGCTTTCGTACGGGCTTGCCCCACTCTCCCCCCATAGAGTGCCGACCTTTGAATCGAAGTCGCTCTCGGGCGCGGAAGAGGGGTATCTGCGGGCGATGAAGCAGTTCGGGCCGGGCGGCAGTCACAGCGAACTGCCCGACGCGATCCTGTCCACGGACGACATGCAGACGCAGGGTTTGTTGATGGCACTGTACCGGCTGAGGATCGAGCCGGGCACCACGATCCGGGTCGCGACGCATTCGAACGCGGGGTCTATGGCACTCGCCGCGTGGCACCACCAGATCACTCGCCTCGAATACGATTTGACGACCCTGGTGCAACTGATGTTCGAGACGCTAAACGCCCTGATCGGCGGTGAACCACCGTCCTGGGAAGAGCAAGCGGTTCATGTGCCGGAAAAGATGTTTATGCTGGAGCCGCGCCTGATCCGGTCCGGGGACGGTTAGCCGGTCCCGGCGAGACGAGTAGGATCGGTCACCGGACACCCACCGAACCGCCGCCAGACAACCGTGCCCACGAACTCGCCCACGTGACTGACCATCCGCAATAGTCACGAACCACCAGCGAAACGAAGTTTCCCCGCCCCCCCCCCGTGATTGACCGCGCGACTTGGAGATGGGGATGTGCGTAAGTATTAAAAACGGGATGCCAGTAGAGTGCGATGAAGCGGAAACCCTAAAAAACAAAAACGACGGTCGCACCCGCTGTTCGGGTCGCCGTCGTGTCCTGTGGAGGCTGGTAGTACCAGCCTACAAACCGTATTCGTTAATGTTCGGAGAACTTTCCGCTACTCGTTTCACTCTCCGAATCGAGTACATATACATAATACCACGGTTCGGGAATGTATCGCCACCTGCGTTCAGATGGCGAGATAAAGCCAAATGTATACTTTATCGTTGTTGCTGAATTTTAGGTGAGCGAATCGCATAATAAAAGAGTCTTTTTGATCGTGCGGCGCGGTTTCCTGTCTGGTAAATGTGTCTCAAATTCTGCTCCATAGTTTATCTCCTTGCGGATAGATAGCGGGCGCGGCGCCGCCAGCAGCAGACCGCTGACCAGCTGTGAAGACTGTGAAGCGTCGAGCACCACCTCACCGCCGGGCAGTGCTCCGGTGCCCCGGACCAGCACCGGCAGCGCATCGATGCGGTCCAGGTCGGCCCCGAGGGCGCGCAGCGC
>JAYUUO010000245.1:0-8551 GCA_043754515.1 Armatimonadota bacterium | reverse complement strand
CCGACCGGCAAGCCCTACCCAACATTAAGGACTACGCGCCCCGCGCCTTCGGAAGCAGCTTCCGGACGTACCAGTTTAACGGCGGTGCCTACCGCGGTCACTTCCATCCACTCGTTGTTGTGCATGTATTGAATTGACATGTCAACGCCGATTACACCGTCCGCGCCCAGTGCGTCGGCTTCGGCCTGCATACGATGGAGTGCCAGTTCGCGGGCATCGTACATCAACTTGCTGTACTGCTCAACTTCGCCCTGCACCAAATTGCCGCGCAGGTTGCCCATGAAGTTGCCCACCATGCCCATTGAGTAGACACAGTTCCCAAGCACGAGACCGAGCGGCGTGTAGCCTTTGTCAATCACGAGCCAGAACTCCTGGCCCGACAAATCCGATGTGAACGCCTTACCCGGCGTACGTTGTTGTTGCATAATTCCCCTCTTTCCGCCGCCGACCGAGGTTGCGGCAACCAAGTGACACACGAGGCGAAGGACGAACATAGTCCTGCCGCCATAAGGTACCCGCATGACTGTAGATTTCGATCTTTTCGACAATGACGACCCAGAAACCACGGATGGTCAGTATTCTGTGTACGTCGAAATGTTGAGTGACATTTACAGCACCAGGTTCAGAGACTGCGCCGGTGATCCTAGCGGGCAAGAAGAGGTGTTGCGAGACTATATCCGGCGCGGCGAGAAGGCGAATCTAACGCTACCGGAACTGATTGATTTCCTCGGGGTTAGCTCGAACAATGTTCTGGAAAGAGCGGGGTACTCCGAGACAGAGGGGGACGCGGTGTTCGCCATTCTCGCGACCCTTTCCGAAACGGCAGGAAGTGACACAGTGTCCGTGTAACTTAAACAACATGGACACCGCTTCAAAACTATGCCTGATGTATTCCCGACAACGCCCGATGTTTCTGACCTGCCAACCGCCGCCGACCGCGCCCGGTTCCTGCGCGACGAGATCGCCCGCCACAATGTCGCCTACTACGTCCACGACGCGCCCGCCGTCAGCGACGCCGAATACGACGCCCTGATGCGCGAATTGACCGGGATCGAGACCGCGTTCCCCGAACTGATTTCCAGCGACTCCCCTACCCAGCGCGTCGGTGCCGCGCCCGTCTCCACCTTCGGTTCCGTCACGCACCGCAGGCCGATGCTGTCGCTCGCGAACGCCTTCAGCGGCGATGAGATGCGCGAGTTCGACAGGCGGGCGAAGCGCACCCTCGGCATGGATCTCGAAAAGCCCATCAAGTATATTTGCGAACTGAAACTTGACGGACTGGCCGTGTCCCTGACCTACGAGAGCGGCGTCTTCGTGCAAGGAGCCACGCGCGGCGACGGCGCGACGGGCGAGGACATCACGCAAAACCTGCGCACGGTGCGCGGCTTGCCGCTCCGCCTTGCGGGCGATAACTGCCCGGAGCGGGTAGAGATTCGCGGCGAGGTGTTCCTGAACCATGTCGAGTTCGCGCGGATCAACGGCGAGCGTGAGAAGTCCGGCGAGCAGACGTTCGCAAACCCGCGCAACGCGGCGGCGGGTTCCCTGCGCCAACTGGACTCGAACATTACGGCGAGCCGTCGTTTGCAAATCTATCTGTACGCCCTTGGGGAATCGAAGGGGTACGAACCGGGTTCTCAGTCCGCCCTGCTCGATCAGTACCGCGAATGGGGATTGCCAGTCAACCCGCACCGGCAGGTGTGCCCGGATGTGGAAGGGGCTATCGCGTTCGTGGACGAATGGGGCGCGAAGAAGAACACGATCCCTTACGACACCGACGGTGTCGTGGTAAAGGTGGACGATTGGGCACTGCAAAATGAATTGGGGCAGGTGTCACGCTCCCCGCGCTGGGCGATCGCGTACAAATATCCCGCGTTGCAGGTCGAAACGATCGTGGAAGACATTGTGATACAGGTCGGGCGCACTGGCTCGCTCAACCCGCTCGCCATCTTAAAGCCAGTCGCTGTCGGCGGCGTAATCGTGTCCCGCGCCACTCTTCACAATCAGAACGAGGCGGATCGCAAAGACGTGCGCGTCGGGGACACGGTGATCGTGCAACGCGCCGGGGAAGTCATCCCGGAGATCGTCCGCTCCCTCCCCGAGAAACGCCCCGAAACCTCCGAGCGGTTCGTCATCCCGACCGAATGTCCGTCCTGTGGAACGCCCGTGGCACGTGCCGAGGGCGAGGCGATTATCCGGTGCCCTAACGCCCTACACTGCCCCGCGCAACTACAAACCCGACTCGAGCATTTCGTCTCGCGGAACGCACTAGACATAGCAGGTTTAGGGGAGCGGCACATCGCCCAACTGATCGAGGCGGGCCTGGCGAAAGATCCGGCCGACCTGTTCACCCTCAAAAAAGAGGATCTACTCCCGCTGGAGAGGATGGGTGACAAGCTCGTCGACAACATCCTGAACGGGATCGCCGAGCGTAAAAGCACCACGCTGTCGCGTCTCCTTTTCGCGTTCGGCATCCGTCATTGCGGTGACCGGGCGTCGTCAGTATTGGCCGGTCAGTTCGGAACGCTGGACCGGATCGCGTCCGCGTCCGCCGACGAAATGGCGGCGGTACATGAGATCGGGCGCACCACGGCGGAATCGGTGGCGGCGTTCTTCGGCCTGCCCGAAACACTGGAGCTACTGGCGAAACTCAAGGCGGCGGGCGTCGAGGCGGCGGGCGACGAGAACGCGCCGCAGTCGGATCATTTCGCCGGCAAGACGTTCGTGTTCACCGGCACGCTCACCCGATTCACGCGCGAGGACGCCGAAGCGTTGGTGAAGCGGCACGGCGGGCGGGCGGGCGGCTCGGTCTCCAAGCAGACGTCGTATCTGGTCGCGGGCGAGAAGGCCGGGTCGAAACTCGACAAGGCGCAGTCGCTTAAAGTCACGGTCATCACGGAGGACGAGTTCGCCGACTTGCTCCCCGGCAACGAAGCGTCTACGCCCGCTCAGACTGATCAGGGTTGATGGTCTATAACGCTGGGAGACTGGCGAGGGGGGCAAGACACCTCGCGCATATGCCACGGCCCGTGTCTGCCCAGGCTCTGTTTTTCGCGCCGCACCCCTCGCACCGCGATTCACCCCACGGCGAGGGGTTTTTCTGACACTCTATTCGCTCGGCTCGCTCCCGAACTTCCACTAACGCCTGCTCTTGCGAGGCGTTGTACTGCCTCATCTCCAGTGAGCGTAATAACATCCCACCGAGGTTAGACAGTTGACGCAGATAAATGCGCTGGTACCCACCGAACTTCACCTGACTACACGCGACCGCCCATGTTGACCGGCCTAAAGAAGCATCCGGATGTGTGGCACTGGCGGCGCGGTCTTTGCTTTTCGAGTATCCGTAAGCAGACCCGAGTATACTCATCTCCGCGCTAGCCAGATCGAAACCTTTGCAGCATGTGCAAAGAATCCCCCTCGGACGTTTGTGCCTATTAACCCAGTCCAGAAGACGTTCGACCTCGCGGTCCGCTTCGGCTATGACTTGATCGGAATACATCGGGGCATTATAACATTGGCTTCAGCAAATCAGCGAGGCGAAGTCGGTGAAGTCCGCCGCGAAACCGCCGGGAACGCCCTTGCAGATCACGCTTACCGCGTCATGCGAATGGAGTGATTCGAGATGCGAACACGCGACCTGGAAGTCCCTGATCCGGACATCCTTGTTCAACTCGAAGAAGACGAGGCGTGCCGCGTCCTCGACGAACTTGATGAAGGCCCCATTCATCTCCGCGAACGCCTGCTCATCCTCGCGCTTGACCATCACCTGCGTCTCGGTCTTCAGCGCGGTTTCGAGGTGCCGTTGCATATCCTCCACCGTCATCGTCGCGCCGTCAACAAGCTCCACCTTCACCCGCGCTTTGCTGCGCTGGCTGTGCGGGATCGCGTACACGCCGCGCGTGTCACGGGCGTGCTCCGACAGTTCCGCCGAGCACGGGCACGCGGACGAGTAGACGAAGTCGAACTCGATGAACCGGCGGATCGCGCCGCTCGCCGAGATCGTGGATTCGTAGGCGACCGTGTAATACTGGTAACCTTCCATGCCGCTACGAAGACTTTTCTTGATCAGGGGGTACGAGAAACCGACCTTGACCCGTGCCTGAAGCGCGCCAACTTTGTCCCGGTACCCGTGCAGAATGTCCGAGAGCGTGTCGGGCGTGAAAGACTTTTCCTTGAAGTCGTAGAACGTTCGCACGATCCGGCTCATGTTGATGCCTTTGAGGTCGGCTTCGAGCGACACGGTGCCGGTGACAGTCGCCTCCAAAGTCATCCGTTCCCCCGCCTCCGTGGCGAAAGCCAGTGGAAGTTTGAACCCGGAGATGCCGACCTGCTGAATCGGGACTTTCGCGCCGCGTATCGCGTCCAGGGCCTCGTTCATGTCCGGGAGAGATTCTTTGTACTCGGGTGTCATGACGAAGTGCGCGTCGTAATCTTGCCCATGAGGGGTTTCGCCCCGGCTTTCTTCTTGGAGCCGGTGGAAATACATTTTTTTAGCTAAATTCATCGTTTTTGTTCCTCGCTGTCACGAGCGGGCGTGCCGGTTGGGACGATAACCGTAGGCGCATTTACCAAACACGCTTTCTGTATATTCAGTTCCGAGGCGTCAATTGCCGACGTCCTATTTGGTTTTCTAACGGGGCGTGTTGTCGCCGTAGTATTCGAAGAAGTTGCGATCCGTCTCTTTGACGACGACGCGGTACAGTTTTGCGGGCGCGGGAATGTTGGGTGCCAGATGCTCGAAAATAACCTTTGTCAGGTTCTCTGACGTCGGGTTGACTGCCGCGAAATCTGGCGTGTCGTCGTTCAGGTGCTTGTGGTCAAAGCGCGCCATAATTTCCCGGTCCATCACGGCGTCGAGTTCGGACAGGTTCACAATCATACCGGTGACCGGGTCCGGCTCGCCCACGACCGTCACTTCCACGCCGTAGTTGTGGCCGTGCCCGCGTACATTGTTGCACTTTCCGAACACGGCGATGTTCTCGTCATCGGTCAAGCCAGGCGCGTGCAACCGGTGCGCGGCGGCGAAGTCGAGCGAACGGGTGAGGTAGACCAACGGTTTCTCCTGTATCAAGTCGAGTGTCGTCCAGAGGTTCGGCGCCTCCCAGACGGTGACGCGGGTCAGTCGCGCCGCCGGGTCGTGGAAGTTCGCCGAAAAACGATCGGCGACATAGCGGGCGATGTTCTCCAGCGTGGGCGGCGTGTCGGCGAAATGCGGGACCTCGTAGGTCAGGTGTTTGTCAGCGAGCGGCCCGGTGACATAGGTTTTGAGCACCTTGTCCACATCCACGATATTGACAACCATGCCGGTTCGCTTGTCCAACTCGCCCGCGACCACCGCCTCCACGACGTAGTTATGGCCGTGCCCCCACCGGGATGCCCATTTGCCGAACAAAGCGCGGTTTTCATCCTCGGTTTTGTTCGGGAGCCAATAGGCATGACCGGCGGAGAATGTGACCCGCCTCCGTAAATAAAGAGTAGCCATAGCGTGAAAAAATGTGCCGACGGCCGCCACCTAAACGCGGCATCCGGCTCGTTCTTCGCGTTTCACACGAAGATCTACAAATAATGATAGATTTCAGGGCGGGGAAGTTCCGTGTATTGAGGCAGGGGGTAGGCTGAGCGTCGGGGCAGGTCGGTCACGAGTAAATGACGGGTCTTCGCTGACCAACCTTTGAGCTCAACGGTGTCCTCGTAGCGCGGCCCGCTAAGCGTCTGGTTCGAGTTATAGATACGAGACCGCCGAATCCGCCGCCTGCCGGACCCACTTATTCCCGCTGGACTGAAAACGCGCTATCGCTGGCAACAACTCCCTCATTTCGAGAGCATCCGCTTCATCTATCGCGTTCTCAATCAAAACATCGTCGCTAGACTGCAAATACAGGACCACGTACTCCCGAGCCAGTTGTGGGAATAGCTGTGACAGGTACCTCAATACCGCCCCCCGGACGGCTGACACGGAGTCGCGCTCCATCAGCACCAAGCGGTCTTTAGCGGACCGCATCTGTAAGGTTTCCATCGAATCGATTATGTGAACGCAGACGTCGGTGTCGGCGTGTCCCAACAAGTCCCACGCTAGCCGGGAGATCGCGTCGCCCCCGGTCGGCACCGTCGGAAGCGACATTACCCCCGTCGCGACGGCGCGAATCCGTGTCAGGTCGGAAGGCGCGACATCGGTTATCCCCAGGAACTCGGCTTCGCCGAACGAGGCGACGCGGTGGGCGATCTCGTCGAGCCACAGCTGCTCCTCATCCAGATGTTCGCCCGGCACGGGCGCCTTGAACATGCCGACCAACGATTCGTCGTTTAGGTCCTCAATCTCCGGAAATATCATCTTTAACTCCGCTATTGTACCGGCTTGATCGCGGTCGCGCGTCCGCGCTGCGACGGCGAATCGGTTCCCCGAGAAGGGCGAGAGTGACGCGGCACCCACGTGCCCGCCGCGTGCAATCGTTGCCCACCAGAGATGACCCTTGACAGAATCATCAGTCGGCGGTAATATTTAGACAGTTGACAAAACATCTAAACAAATCATGGAAAATGGCATCGCCTTCAAGGCACTCTCGGACCCGACGCGGCGGGAGATTCTCCGGCTTCTCGACGCCGGCGAAAAGACCGCCGGGGAACTGACGGCCTATTTCCCCATCTCGGCGGCCTCAATGTCTCACCACTTCGGGCTACTCAAACAGGCAGACCTGATCTCTTCGCGGCGCGACGGGCAACAGATCTATTACGCCTTGAACACGACCGTTTTCCAGGATGTGATCCGACTGCTACTCGACATCGCCCCGCGTGCCAGTCAGGCAACGGGGAAGGAACCAGAATAATGAACGCACGCAACGCGACCGCTGTTATGATCCTGCTGGTATTCGCGACGATCACTGCGTCCCTCGTACTCTACCCCCATCTATCGGATCAGTTGCCGGTCCACTGGAACTGGTCGGGGCAACCCGACGGTTGGGCGGACAAATCGAGTGCCGCCTACCTGATGCCCGGCGTCATCGCGGGTTTGTCGGTTCTGATGCATCTGCTACCCCGTTTCTCGCCGGAGCCTTTCCCGGTCAAGCCGTTCGCGCCGACCTACTACTACGTCCTCGTCGTGGTAGCTGGTCTGATGGCGCATATCCACGCGGTCATGCTACTCTGCGGGTTGTCAACCGCGACGGATCTTTCGCGCCTCCTCCTGAGCGGGCTGTTCCTCTTTATGGGGCTGATCGGCAACGTCTTGGGGAAAGTGCGGCGCAACCTCTGGATGGGCATCCGGACCCCGTGGACGCTGGCGAGCGACGCCGTCTGGATCCCCACGCATCGGCTCGCGGCGCGCCTGCTGTTCCTCGCAGGCGTTATCAGCACGGCCGCGATCTGGGCGGGCGTTCCCCCGGCGGCGTGTTACACCCTGTTCGGGGTGGCACTCTTGGTGCCGGTCGTGGAGTCGTATCGCCTCGCGCGTCGAATGGGTGGGCAGTGAAGATGACGGAACACGAAGTACGACTTCACGGGGCGGTGGGAGTAAGCCTGGCGGGGAGTTTAGCCCTACCCACGAACGATCATAGTGGACGATACTATCCCGCGATGCTCCTGATTTCGGGAAGCGGTCCCACAGACCGCGACGGTAACCAGTTACCCGCCCTTCGTACCGATCTTCTGAAACAGATCGCCGCGCTCCTCGCCCATAGCGGCATTGCCAGCCTGCGATACGACAAGCGGGGGGTAGGCGGTAGCAAACCTCTTCCCGCCAATCAAACTATGGAGGAGATAGCGGCCTGGGAAAACTTCGTCGGCGATGCCGTCAGTGCTTTCTCCCACCTGAGTCATCAGGCCGGAGTTGACAAAACCCGCGTCGGGATTCTAGGTCATAGCGAGGGGGGACTGATCGCGCTCGACGGGGCATCGGCACTCCGGGGGGCACCCTCAGTGTTAGTGCTGGCTTCGACCCCCGGACGTCCCATAGATGTCGTTCTCCAGGAACAACTCGCCTCCACTCTAAAGAAGCAGAACGCGACCCCGGAGCAAACAAGACTCTTCCTGGACGCGAACTCGGCGATCGTCGCCGCTATCCGCGCGACGGGCAAAATCCCCCGGACGTTCCGCCGGGACTCGCGGCCCTCTACCCGGCCTACTTGGGGAAGTTCTACAGAGCCATTCTCGCGCTGCCCCCCCCTGAGCGAGCAAAGCAATACGCTGGCCCGGTGCTTATCCTTCAGGGGGAACGTGACGCGCAGGTGTCACCTCGGGCAGACGCCCCCGCGCTGGAAGCCGCACTTCGCCGTCGCGAGCGCGACGACCACCTTTTAGTGGCGGTAAAGGGCGCGAGTCATAACCTCAAGCTCGTTGCCGGTGACAAATCTCCCGGCTTAGAAGGTCCTATCGCTCCGCAAGCAGTAGCCGCTTTAGAAAAGTGGTTGATGGCTAAACTCGTTGCAGTGGGTGGCCATCAAATCACACGAGGAAATAGCCGCTCATAGATCGCGGCGTAAGCGTCCGCGCTCGCGCCGATGGAGAACCGTTCCGCGCGGGCGCGGGCGAGGCGGCCCAACTCGCCGCGTAACGCGGGGTC
>JAYUUO010000244.1:0-8552 GCA_043754515.1 Armatimonadota bacterium | reverse complement strand
ACCTGTCAGAAGCAAGGAATGGGATTATTACGCAGCCTGCAATCCATCTTCGCGGGATCGGTGATGATGCCAAACTTCGTACCGCCTGAATAGTTACGTTTTTTATTTCCTGGTCGCGTCCCACATATTTTTCGAGGCGCGATCTTCCACCGAATCCGTGGCACTTTGCGGATTCGTCTGCGTCGGCTTCATGGCCTTGACGTGCCCGTCACAGAACTGGAAGTTCGCCATCCCCATGCTGTAACTGTTCCCCCGCTTAAAGGCAGGGGGCTTTGCGGCTAACGTTACTTAATGATTGTTATCATAGGGTGAGTTACAGCACTCCGTGTTTCCAATCCTAAACGGGCTATATTGCACGAAGCGTTATAGTTCACATTGGTCTGGAAACCACATTTTTGACAGTGAAAACAGGCTTGGGATTTTCGATTGGCTTTATCACGATGTTGACACACACTACAAGTACGAGACGTGAACGCGGGATTTATCCATACCATGGGTACGCCCGCCCTTTATGCTTTATAGGGGATATGCAACCCCAACTGGTGAAAACCCCAAGAACCCAACTGCCAACATATCTCTCGATTGAAACCGTTTCCTCTATCCCTGATACCCATAAGGGTTTCAAGGGCGAGTGCCTTACCGAGTGTTTTTGCCTTTTCTACCAAACGCTTTGCGATACCATGGTTGACCCACTTCGCAAAGCGCGATTCGCGGCGGCGTACTTTTTGAAGGTGACGCTTCGCCGACTTAGACCCACATTTCTGCAACCCTTTGCGAAGGAAGCGGAAACGGCGACGCACAGCACGAGTGGGTTCCCCCGTGTAATGCTCTCCTTCGCTATCGGTCGCAAGTTCAACAATACCGAGGTCAACCCCGATGCAACCATTGGGGGCGGACGGAGGCAATTCGTGAGTTTCGCAAGTCGCAAGCAGGTAAAACTGCCCGTCCACGAAACAAAGGTCACACTCCCCTTTTTGGGCTTGAAGCAACTTCGCTTGATGCTCTCCACACTGATACGGCACGGTGATACGCCCGCTGACCGTCCAAAGAGAAACCGATCGCTTGTCTTAAAGAGGAATCGCAAAATGCGGTTGTCAAAGGTGATAGAGCCCGTTGGCTTAAAAGCGCGTTTCGCATCCTTATCAAGTTTGTAGGCGTCGGTAACTTTGGCAACGCACCGCAGGGCGACTTGCGAGGAAATACCGAACGGCTCTCGCGCGGCGTAGTAATTCCCGTGGTGCGGGGCGAATTGTTTGAACTTGCGGTTACTCCAAGCCCATTCACTGATGACATTGCAAGCGGCATTGGCGGCACGAAGTGTAACCAGCAAAGCGGTTTTTTGCTCGGTGGTGACTACCAATTTGATTTGTGCTACCAGTTTCAAATACTTGCCCTACTTGCCCTTTTGGTTCTCAATGTACGATTTAACGACACTATCCGATGTGTGACCGACCGACCCGACGTAAAACGCCCGCGTCCAAAGGGACGGCATTTTCAAGAGTTCGGGTGGGAATATCGCGCCTGTCAGGTATGGGACAAAGGTATCGCACACATAGCGGGTAACGTAAACGGCAAAACGATTCGCCGTTTTCCGGTAGCTACCGAGGTATGTGTTCACTACGTCTGAGCCGTCAAACTGCCGACGCCGACGGGCGAAATGTTATCGCTCCAGCAGTGGCTCCGGAGCGAATGGTTCCGAACCGGATTGCCGCTGAACAAGACCAACGAGGCGTGTGGTGTTAAAAACGCGGCCACCCGGAAATACTTCACGCACTGCCATCTATGGTATTTCCCGCCAGCCGAGATGATGGAACGCGTTGCCGCATACGCCAACAAACACGGGAAGCTTACGGAGTGGACATACTTCTCCGTTGACGGCAAAAAACCTGTAACGGCGGAGCAGTGGGCAAAGATGCGGGCGAAGTGGAACCACACGCATGCCTTGACGAACGTTTGGAACGAATCGGCTGTGCGAGGCGCGGAGCGATTAAAGGATGACAACTTCAAAACACTCCACGGCAATCAGAAGCCTCTCGCCCTCATTGAGCGGATAATTAGTGCCTCCAGTGACGAGGGCGACACCGTTTGGGAACCGTTCGGCGGACTGTGTTCGGCGGCAGTTGCCTCACTACGCCTGAACCGCCGTTGCTTCAGCGCGGAGGTGATACCGGACTTCTACCACGCCGCCCGCGCCCGCCTGAGCCACAAGGGAGTGGGCACTGTCTGACACGCCTCCGCCGCGAGAGGAAGAATATAATCCGGTTGAGAATGCCCCGCATCATGCGCTCTATGTCGCGGTCCGGAACGCGCTATCAGCCCTTCCCGCCAGCTTCGATACCGAACTGAACATCACCGGCATCCCGGCGACCGATCTGCAAAACTTTAATACCTCCCTCGGAGCGGTAATCGAAGTAAAGGCGGTAGAGACCCTGAACCAACTGCGTCCGGTTTGGGACCCCTATGGCAAGTATGGCGGTTATGCGTTCGTCCGCCAGTCCCAACGCTTCCCGGACGTAATTCTCCGCGCTCTGTCACCTGATACAGATCCGCAGATACTGCTCGGGATCGAGTTGAAAGGCTGGTACGTGCTTGCGAAGGAGAGCGAGCCGAGTTTTCGGTTCAGCGTGACGCCAGCGGTGTGCGCCCCGCAAGATCTCCTCGTCGTGTATCCGTGGGTACTAACGAACGTCATCAGCGGTTCGCCACGGCTGTTTCAACCTTATATCGTCAATGCCTCGTACGCGGCGACGTACCGCAACTACCATTGGGAGTACGTCAAAGTGGCTCGCGGTGAATGGGGTTCGGGTATCACTCTATCAACCGTGACGCGGAACTACCCGACGAAACCAGAAGAAATCGCGGACAAGCCTTTGAGCGAGGACGCCTCCCACTATCCGCACAAACCATAGAGGATGTGCGTTCCCACCTTTCGGCGATTGTTGACGCGTTAGTTCCCGCGACGCCGCCTGATCCGCCGATTAGAACCCGTCGCGCTCGTCGCGCATCCACCAACTCAACCGTAGATGACAATTCTCTTGCTGAACAGGAGGAGCAGTCCAACTAACGGGCGCGAACAGTCAAAGCGAGGTTATCTTTCTCTGACTAGCAGGGCGGGGTAACTGACTGTCGCCCCCCTGACCCGAAGCGTTACGAGACCATGTCTGAGGCAAGCCGTCCTGCCACCAGAGACTCTACGCCGTTTGGCTTGTCAGGCGCGCGGATCGGATTGAGCAACGACGACTTCTTCCGCCCGCGCCGCCCACTGATCGTAAAGGCGGTCGGCGAGCAGTAGCGTGTATTCGCGGTCCTTTTCCCGGTTCTCCAGGGCGCGGAGCCATTTCTCCGGGATCGCGGAGTAGCCGTGGTACGCGCCCGCTATCGCGCCGACCGTGTCCGCGTCATCTCCGAGCCGTACCGCCCAGGTGACGGCGGACTCGAACGAGCACGGTTGGCGCAGAAAAGCGTACAGCGCGGCGGGCACGGACTCGTGCGCTTCGCAGGAACTGCCGAGCCGCTCCTGCGCATCCCAGGTCGCCGGAACCGCGTGCAGAAACTCCCGCACATCCCAGAGCGCGTACCCATACGCGTCGGGGAGCACGGGTGCCAGCTCCTCGACCTGATCCAGAAATGACACCGCGTCGAACGCGTCCGTGGTTGCGGTACGACACGCGACCGCGACCGCCGCCGCTTGTAAGGTCGCGCCGCCGACGCCGAGCGGGTGGATGTGCGTGATTCGCGCCCGATTTTCGGCGAGGTGGCGCAGGGCGAGGCCGTCCCGGTGCGCCCACACGCCGACCGGCGCGACGCGCATCGCGCCGCCGTTCCCGAAACTGCCCTGCCCGTTAAACAGCATCCCGCCCGCTTCGTCCTACGCCATACCGTCCCGGAGCCATCAGCACCGCGTACGCGCCCGCGCCGTACCCACGCCACAGGTCGAAGTTTTGCACGAACCACTCGGCCATGTCGGCACCGTGGAAGTGCCCGAACTCGATCAGGGATTCGGCGACGCCGTGCATCATTTGCGTGTCGTCGGAATAGTTCGCGGTGTCACCGGGGAAGTAGGCGGGGCTGGCGATCAGCCCCAGCAGTGCCTCTGCCTCGGCCCGATCTAGCGCCCCCTGCGGCATCCGTGACACAGCATCTAAAATATCGCTCAGTTGATCGTGCCTGAAGCCCTCGACGGGCACGCCGACCGCGTCGCCGACGAACGTGCCCATCAACGCGCCGCGAAACTTGTCGCGCATGCGGCTATATGACTTGCGGTATTGCACCCGCCGTGTGCGCGGCGAGAACGTCCGGGGCGCGTTGATAAGGCGATTGCATTATAGACACGTCGCTTTCACCGTTGTTACCCGTGGCACCCTTTTCAGCGTCGTCGACACTTCGATCCCGGACAGCACCCGCCCGTACCCTATCGCGAACGCTACCGAGCGGATGGAGAATAGGAAGGAGCGACAGGCTCCCGGCCCGCGCATGGGCGACCGGCTAGGTACCACACCTGGAGGTGACGCGAAAGGATAGAGCCGCCCTCTACCGTTTCGCGCGCGGGTGCGCCCGCTCGTAGGTCTCCTTAAGGCGCGCCGACGACACGTGCGTGTAGACCTGCGTGGACTGCAAGTCGGAGTGGCCGAGTAGCTCCTGCACGACGCGCAGGTCCGCGCCGTTATCCAGCAGGTGCGTGGCGAACGTGTGCCGCAGGACGTGCGGCGTGACCTTGAACGTTTCCGCGACCGCGCCCATGTACTTGTCGAACAGGCGGCGTACGCTCCGGTCCGTCAGCCGCGTCCCGAAGCGGTTCAGCAGGAGCGGGGAGTCGGTTCCGAGGGTCTGCGCGGCTCCGAGATGCGGTCGCCCGGCGTTCAGGTACGTCTTCAGCGCGGTAACGGCGGCGGTGCCGAGCAGCGCGATCCGCTCCTTGCCGCCCTTGCCGTGCCGAATGCGCAACGTGCCCTCACCCGGACTCGCCTCCTCCTCCGCGAAGTCGGTCGTATCGAGCGCGGCGAGTTCGGAGACGCGGATGCCGGACGCGTACAGGATCTCCAGAATCGCGCGGTCCCGCAGGCCCGCCGGGGTGCCGGTGTCCGGTGCCTGGAGCAGCGCGGTGACCGCCGTCCCGGACAGGAACTTCGGTAGTGCCCCCAGTTTCTTCGGCGTCACTAGGTTCGTGGCGGGGGAACGGGCCACCTCGCCGCGCCGCGTCAGGAACCGGAAGAACGAGCGTAGCGTCGCCGCCTTGCGCGCGATACTCGCCCGCGCCATCTTCCGCGTTTCCGTCAGGTCGGCGAGAAAGACGCGTAGTAGCGTGTGGTCTACGCTCGCGATCTGCGTCACGCCCCGCTCCTCCGCCCATTCAACGAACTGCGACATATCCTCGGCGTATGCCTTCACCGTGAGCGGCGCGACCCGGCGCACGGCGGACAGATAAGTGACGAAACTCTCGACCAGCGCGTCCATTTTACCGCCCGCCCGCCCCGGCGATCAGCCGTTGCAGTTCGCCCGCCGGTACTCGCCCCGTCACCGTCGCCGCGCCGTTTTCGATGGTTACGGAGTCAGCGACGACCGGGAACCGCGCCCGCGACAGGTCGGCGACCGGGTTCACCTTCGCCGCGATATGATCGGCGACGAAACCGGGGAGGCGCGTGCCCACGGTGCCGATGCCGGTGTCAAGCAACGCCTTGTCGGGCGCGAAGTCGAGGTGCGTTCCGTCACTTTGCAGGCGCACGGTGCCGCGTAGCGAAACGGGGAGCGTGGGGAACCCGAGCAGTTCGGGGCGGGTGGTAACGGTCGCCTTGCCGTCGCCGCCGAGCGAGAGGGCGAAGTCGCGCGGCGCGTTCGGGCGGCTCGCGACGTAGTGGGTAATCGCCCCTTCGGTCAGGCGGGCGGAGAAGCGGGTCTCGCCGATGTTCTGTAGCGTGCCGCTCCCTTTGTCCACGGACACGTCTTTGACGTCAATGACCAGTCGGCTCACGACGAGGTCGGGGACGAGCCGGACGTTCACGCCCTCGATATGCACCGAGCGGAGCCGCCCCCGGTAGATCGCGTCCGCGCGCCCCGCAACGTGGACGTCGTACGAATCCGCCTCGCCCAGATAGCGCGGCAACCGGTCGGCGATCACCTTTTCGATGCGCGTCTCGACCGGGCGGTGACAGCCGGAAAGCGTCAGGCCGAGCAGGAGCGCGGTGCCGAACGCCGGGGCGCGCGGGGTCACCTCTCTGCCACCGTCGCCGTGCTTGGCTCCCGCAACCGCTCCGTCCCCTCCGCCGTTTTCGATTCGGGTAGCCGGAGCGCGGAACTCAGTACGAACGTCAGCGACAGCGCGATCATGGTCAGAATCGCCGAGAAGATGTAGGGCGCGGTCGCGCCGAGCGACGCGAACAGCGCGCCCGCCAGTAGCGGACCCACGGTGCGGGCGAGGGCGTCGAACCCCTGCGAGGACGACTGGATCAAGCCCTGCTCGACATTCGTCTTGCGCGAGATCAGCGCGGTCGCGGTCGGCCCGATCATCGAGCGGCCCGTGCCGACGAAGATGGTGGCGACGAAGATGCCGACGCCCCATTCGCGCGGCCCGAGCAGCAACACGTACCCGAGCGTGAGCACGGCGAGGCCCGCGCGGATCAGGTTGCCCTCGCCGAACCGCCGCGAGAGGGGCCCGATCAAACCGCCTTGCAGGATAATCCCGACCAGTCCGACCGCGCCGAGCAGGTACGCCTGCCGCCGTTGCTGGGTGTCTGGGGTCGCGATCCCACGCGCCATCAGGAAGAAGCCGAACGCCTGCTCGATGGCGGTGAAGCCGAGCGTCAGTACGAACGTGATAATGAACAGCGGCGCGGCGGGGTCGGAAACGACGCGCTTCACCATCGCCGGGAACGCGACGCGCGCCCGGCCCCCGAGTTCCGCCATCTTCTCCTTCGTCAGCGATTCGGGGAGCACGAAACACGACACGGCGAAGTTCGCCAGTGCCATGCCCGCCGCGACGAACGCCGGGAGGGCGAGGTTAATACTCCCTAAAATGCCGCCGAGAACCGGCCCGAAGGCGAACCCGAGTCCGAAGCACGCGCCGAGTATGCCCATGCCGGTCGCTCGGTTGCGCGGCGAGGTGACATCCGCGATATAGGCGAACGCGACGCCGATGCTGGCCGACGACAGAAATCCGGCGAGCAGTCGCGCCGCGAACAGCATCCACAAATGACCGTTCGACAGGCCGAACAGGATGTACGAGATGCCGATGCCGATCAGCGAGATCAGGATCACGGGGCGGCGTCCGGCGCGGTCGCTGTACGCCCCCCAGAACGGCGCGAACAGGAACTGCGTGAACGAGTAAGATGCGGCGAGCAGTCCGCCGAGTAGCGCGCCGTCGCCGTGCAACCCCGCGCCCCCGTTCCCCGACGGAAGGTGCGGTAGCGACGCGAGCAAGGCGGCGAGCCCGGCGGGGAGCGGCAACGTGGCTTCGATATACCTCGGCAGGTTCGGCAGAACGATGCCGAAGCCCATCAGGTCAATGAAAATGGTCGGCGCGAGCAGGAAGATCGCCTTGCGCTCGGTCGGCGAGAGTTTCCCGCGTTTCGGCTTGCCGGATGCGTCGGAATCGGCGTCGGGAGCGGCGAGGTCGTTGCTGTCGGCAACGTCGCCCGCGGAGACGGGGCTACGGGTGGGATCGGTAGGGCGTTCGGTCATGGTACGGCTTACAGTATAGCGCAAAGGCGGGGTTTGTGTGCCGGGTGTTTGAGTCAGGCTGGTGCCGTGCGAAACGAATGCGCCGGTTCAAAACCGCCCGGTGGTGTTGCGATCCGAAACGCGGGTTTTGAAACCCACGTCTACAGACAACGGCGTTGCCGAACGTTCTCTGGACGGGCAGATACGAGCGTTCAGGGGTGAAGGGATGACCTTTTTGTTCCGAAGAGCCTAACCGCGCAAGCCCCAGCATCTATTCCTTCCCGATGAGCCGCCTTAGATCCTGGTAATAATGCTGATGCGAACGATCAGGGGATATAGCGGTCATGCTACGCTCTATCAGATCGTTAGCTTTGCCGAACAATACTTGTTGTTCCGGTGTCATGCCGTCAATGCCGCCCGCTACTCCTAGCAGTTTATCCAGCCAGGGGAGGCACTCGGGATTGCCCGTATCGGCTATGTAAGCCAGGACGGGTGCCCAACCCTCTCTGCCGTCCATAAACGCCCGGTAGACCAGATCCGTCGTCTCGGCGTACCGCAACAGAACGCACGCGTCGAACCACTCACTGAAGCCTTCAGGTATATCCTCTTCGAGTAACCCAGCGGGCCCCCCCGCGCATTTCTGATAAGGGTCCATGAAGATGAAAGCGGCGGCGGGGACGCGCCGGACGAGCTCGGACATGTCCGGCGGGTGGATGAGCAGACCCAGGCAGTGCCCGACGGCCTCGGCGGGGGCATCGTGGATGAACCGGCCGCACACCGCCGTCATATACCTCCTATAAGGTAACTATTCAGCCCCATTTTACACAATATATGGGGTCTGCAACTGCAGAAACACAATATGTAGATCGCCGAATCGCATTTTTGCAGTCTACCATAGT
>JAYUUO010000243.1:0-8554 GCA_043754515.1 Armatimonadota bacterium | reverse complement strand
CGAAGTTCTGATGCACGGCGGAATACGACAACACAACCCCTTGCTCTTTAAGCCATGCTTGGTGGTCGGCGAGAGTCGCGTTGGGCATTTCTTGAGCGTGCTTTTCTAAGGCTTGCCATATTTCCGGGGTGATGCGTGCTCTGGCTCCTGGAGCAGTACCGGGGGCAAGCGAGGCGGTTTGAACGAAACGCTCTAAGTAACGCGAGACCGTCGGAATCGAGACGCCGAAACGTTTCGCCGTTTCGCTGTAGTTGTGTCCTTGTTGAACACAAGCCACAATCCGTTCGCGTAGATCAAGCGAATAGGCTTTCATGCCAAGCAGTTTATCGCTTTTTTACAACTTCAGTTAGATGCGCTATATAGCCGAAGGACCCCGCCAGCAGAGTGCTTTCTCGCGGTTGCGTGACAAGTTGTGGTTCAGTAGCTTCCCACGTCATAAATAGAGCCGGATGACTTCGCCAATCCCTATTTCACAAAGATCTTGGTATTCACGATCGGCGTGTGGTTTGACGGTCAACGAGCACGCCGCGCCCGATCATCTCGCCGTCGAGCCAGAAGTTGTCGAACGGCGCGTCACCAAGCCGCACGCAAGCGACATCCACATATTCGATTAGGCCGAGTTCGTCGCGGAACTGGTAAGCACTATCGCCGTCGCTGAAGCACGCCATATATTCCCGGTTGTTCTGACGCAGACAGATGTATTCACCGGTCTCGATGTGTTGCAAAGCGTGTACTTGCTGAGATACGTCCGCCATTGGCTTGATATGTTGCTTCATCGATTCTATTCCCCACTACTATATTCGGCTGTTTAACCACGTTTATCTATGATTCACCAACGCGACTCTCCTCCTTGCACTTCCTGGTGCTCTTGCCTGTCACTTTACCCATATGATCCGGACGTGTAACGCGAACCGACCGGGCGATGTATATTCTGTGAAAACGTTCGTGCCCGCGATACGTTCCTAGTTTAACGGTAAAATACTTCGTGGCGAAAAACAAGTCTACTTCGGAAAAGTCACTGCATGATGGTAGAGTAGGGAACAGTCTCTTGGGACTCGCTCTGGGTTTCGCGGCGGGGGTGCTGTTGCTCCCATTCTTACTCGCCTGGGGCTTCATCCACCCGCCGCGCCGCCACCACTCCCGTAGCCCGCGCACCGCGCACGACGCGGTATTCGAGCGCGTCCGTCTGCGCGCGGGCGACGGGATGCGCCTTTCGGGATGGTACGTTCCGCCCCCGTCTGATATGCCGACGCGGGGCGCGGCGATCATCTGCCACGGCTACTGGGGGCACCGGGGCATGATGCTCCCGCACCTCGGTTTCCTCCACCGCGCCGGGTACGCCGTCCTCCTGTTCGATTTCCGGGGCCACGGTTGGTCGCACGGGCTACGGGTCTCGTTCGGCAACCGGGAGACGCTGGACCTGATCGCCGCTGTTGACTGGATCAAGGCGCGTCCGGAAACCAGAGCACTGCCGCTCGCGGTAGTCGCCGAGAGCATGGGAGCGGTGACGACAATCCTGGTCGCGGCGGTTGACCCGCGCATTGAAGCCGTGGTCGCCGACTCCGCGTTTGCCCGATTCGACGGGGCCATCGAGACGCGGATGGCTTCGCTCTTCGGCAAGCCGCTCGCTGCCACTCTCGCGCCCCACTCGCAACGAGTCGGCGAGCGCATCTTGAACAAACCCGCGACCGAACTAGCACCGGTGGAGGTGATCCGCGCGATCTCGCCGCGCCCTATTTTATTGATCCAGGGGAGCGATGACGAGGTCGTTCCGCCGCACAGTCTGGAACTGCTCAGTACCGCCGCGAATCCCGGCACGACGCAGGTCTGGCAGATCCCCGGTGCGCGGCACGTGCGTGGAGTTCACACGCACGCGGACGAGTACGAACGCCGACTAATCACATTCCTTGACGGCGCGTTGCCGCCTGCCCCGGGCGACGACGCGGCGCGTGGGGAAGTCGTCTAACGGCACTCCCGCTTCAACACTGCCTTAATCTGTCGGAGAGATTGGGACGGGATGGGGTAAAAGATTCGAGCCATGCCAACGAAAACTGAACCGGTTGCCGGGGAACCCCGGAGCGAGCCGACCGACCCACGCATCCTGTTCGCCGCGGAGCGGACACTCCTCGCTTACGTCCGCACCGGGCTGGCACTGATGGGGTTCGGCTTCGTCGTGGCGCGGTTCGGGCTGTTTCTGCGGCAACTGGCACTCGACGCGAAGATAGGGAAACTAACCGATACGACGGGCTTGTCGCTCCTGCTGGGCACGGCACTCATGTCGCTCGGCGTCGTGCTATGCGTGGGTGCCGCGCCGTGGTACCTGCGCACCGTCGCGCGGTTGCGGCGCGGGGAGGGGTACGAACCGTCGCCCTATGGCCTCGCGATGATGGTCACGGTCGGCGTGTCCGCCATCGGACTGCTGATGGTCGTCTACCTCCTGTCGCTACGCTAACAGCCTTACCCGCGTACCCGCTCGATGTTCTCCAGGAACCGCCCGAAGTAGAACTTGCTGTCTGTCGGGCCGGGGGACGCTTCCGGGTGATACTGGATAGAGAACACCGGGAGACTCTTGTGGGACAAACCCTCGACCGTGCCGTCGTTCAAGTTTATCTGCGTGACCGTGACATCCGCGCCGGAGAGGGAAGCGTCGTCGAGCGCGTAGCCGTGGTTCTGCGACGTGATCACCACGCGTCCGGTCGGGAGATCCTTGACCGGGTGATTTGCGCCGCGGTGCCCGAAGGGGAGTTTGAACGTCTTACCGCCGAGTGCCTTTCCGAGTAGCTGGTTGCCGAGACAGATTCCCATCATCGGCTTCCCGGAGTTGAGCACGCCGCGCACGGCATCTACCGCATACCCCAGAAGTTCCGGGTCGCCGGGGCCGGGGGATAGAAACACGCCGTCCGGGTCGCCCGCGAGGAGTTCCGTTGCTGTTGTCGTGGCCGGGAAGACCGTGCTACGTACCCCGAGGTTCGCGAGCTCGCGCAGTATGTTGTACTTGACGCCGCAGTCCAGCACGGACACGCGGTATTTGGCGTCGGCTTCCTCCGGTCCCCAGTGGTACGGTTGCGGGGTCGTGACCTTCTTCACCCAGTCCACCGCCGCGTATTCGTTCTGCCGGACGCGGGCTTGCGCGACGAGCGTGTCCGCGTCGAGATCGTCCCCGGTCGCAAGGACGCCGGTCATGACGCCCTCGTGTCGTAAACGGCGCGTCAGCGCACGGGTGTCAATGCCCTGTATACCGACCACCCCGGCACGCTGCAAAAACGTTTCGAGCGACTCGCCCGCCCGCCAGTGGGAGTAGACGTCTGCGAGTTCATGTACCACGAAACCGGCCACCTGGATCTGGCGCGACTCCTCGTCCCCGTCGCTGATCCCGTAGTTGCCGACCAGCGGGTATGTCAGTGCGACGATCTGCCCTGCGTACGACGGATCGGTCAGCACCTCCTGGTAGCCGGTCATGCCAGTGTTGAAGACCACCTCGCCGCTGGTTTCCCCTACCGCGCCGAATGCCGTTCCCTGGTAGTGCGTGCCGTCGGCGAGTGCTAAGATTGCTTTCATCGGTTGGTAGTTTATCGCGGAACCGGGGCGACGTCCCGTGTTGGCAGATTAATGGCAGGGCGATTGCATCATAGTCTTCTTGATTTGCCATGAATTACCCACGCGGGTCTTCGACCCGCGTGATCGCTTGTGCAATGTGCTTAGCGCACTCGCCGCACACGTAGTCAAGCGCGCCAAGAAGGGCGGGCATTTCGCGCAGGGCGTAGATTTCGGACTCGTACACCTCGCCACTCACCTCCGCGAGTTTGTAGAACTGCCATGTCTGCCCGTTACTCACGATTCCGAAGACGTCGCCGGGGACATTCGCCTGGCGGTTGTTCCACGCGCAGGCGTACATTTCAGCTATGCACTGCGCACGCCCCCGCTCGAAATCATCCCGCTTCGCTTCGATCACACACAAGAGCGGCGTCGCTAGATAGACGCGGCGCGGCGCGATCAGATAATCCGCGATTCCGGTGAGGGCGTCGGTCTGGAGAGGCGCGGCTTTCCAAATCTTCAGGTTGTCATGCCCCGGCACGATCTCCGCGAGCAGGGCGTCAATGAGTAGCGTTTTGCTCTGCTCGGATGCGGACAGGTCGAACACCTGCAAGCGGCGCAACACTTCGACAAGAGTGTCGCTCGACGGGCGGGGCGTTGCTGGCAACTCCCATGCGATGACATTCTGCTTGCCGACAAGTCGCATGGCCTCTTCCAAGCCGATGTCGGAATACTTGCGCCTTGCGGGGGAGGCGGCGCGAATGGGTTGAATCAGGTTTTTCGCGGGCAGTGTCATATGTTCCTCGCTTTCGGGATTATCCCGTTGCTCGTGCGAGCGTCATCCTACGAAGCACGGTAGACGATCTGCCCGCCGACGAGCGTGTACATCGCCTGCCCGCGTAGCGTCAGCCCCGCGAACGGCGTGTTCTTACCTTTCGAGACGAAACGCGCCGGGTCAACCGTCCATTCCGCCGCCGGATCGAACACGGAAACGTCCGCGACTGCTCCTACCGCGAGCGAGCCGCCAGGTAGACCGAGGATTCGCGCCGGTTCGGTGGACATTTTGCGCACTAGTTCCGAAAGCATCAGGTGTCCCGTCTCCACGAGGTACGTAACGCCTAGCGCGAGCGACGTTTCGAGGCCGTGAATGCCGAACGGCGCGGCCCCGAATTCGACCTGCTTTTCATACTCGGCGTGCGGGGCGTGGTCGGTGGCGATGCAGTCAATCGTGCCGTCAACCAGCCCCGCGATCATCGCGTCGGCGTCATCTTGGGTGCGTAGTGGGGGATTCATCTTCGCGTTCGTGTTATAGCCGCGACACGCCGCGTCGGTCAGGCACCAGTAGTGCGGCGCGGTCTCCGCCGTCACCCACGCGCCCTGCGCCTTGAAAAAACCGATGATCTCCGCCTCGCGCCGGGTCGAAACGTGCAACACGTGCAGATGCGCCCCGGTGAGTAGCGAGAGCAGGCAGTTTCGCGCGACGTCCATCTCGTACGCCTCGCGCGGCATCCCTTTGATCCCGAGCACCGTGGACGTATACCCCTCGCTCATCGCGCCGCCGTCGGTCAGGCTCGCGTCCTCGCAGTGGGTAAGCACCGGCAGGTCCAGCATGTGGGCGTATTCCATCGCGCGGCGCATGAACTCCGCGCCCTGCACGGCGTACGCATCGTCGGAAACCGCGACCGCGCCCGCGTCCTTCAGGTCACTCATCTCCGACAACTCTTTGTTGCCCATCCCTTTAGCGAGCGCGGCGATCACGTGTACCCGCGCCCCATGTACCAATTTCGCCCGCGCGTAAATGTCACGGACAACCGGCGCGGTATCCAGAAACGGGTTAGTGTTCGGCATGCAAGCGACCGCCGTGAAACCGCCCGCCGCAGCCGAACCTAAGCCCGAAATCAGGTCTTCTTTGTACTCCTGGCCGGGGACACGCAGATGTACGTGGATGTCAATTAAGCCCGGCGCGACCACATAGCCGTCGCACGGTAGCACCGTCTCGCCCGCGTCCGCCGCGAGCGTTTCGCCGTTCGTGGAGACCGCTACGATAGTGCCGTCGGTGTCGGAGACGCGCACGTCGCCGACGCTGTCAATGTTGTTCGCCGGGTCAATCACCCGGCCACCGCGTAGAATCATGTAAGTTTGCCTACTTTTATGCGGTCAGCCCGCGAGTTGATGAAGTCGCGCGGAGTAATCCGATACGCCAACCATGAGATAGACGCACGTGCCGCCGCTAGATGCCGCCCATAGTTCGCCGATGGTTTCCTTCTCTTTGGTGTCGTCGTTCGTGAGCAGGTTACCGCCTTTGTACTCAATTGCGACGACGCGTCCATCCGTTAAGACGGCGACGAAATCCGGGTACGTGTAGTCGGTCGCGGTAGGGAACCAGAACGCCCCGAGTCGGTTCGCCTCCAGATTGCGTATCCAGAAGTCTACTTGCGGCAGTTCATCTAGTAGCGCGGCACAGGTAGTTTCCTCTCCGTTCATTTTGCCGATCTGCGCGTAGTAATGTTTCTTGAATTTCCGTGTCCCCGAGTACGCCGCTTTTACCGCGTAGACGTCGGGGTCGAAGATGAAAGTGATGTCCCCGGAAACGCATGGGGCCGCGTCCGCGCCGAACATAACCTCGCCGAAGCGAGCATCGCGGGCGGCTTTTCGTAAGCCGTTCATCTTCTTTCCCGCCGCTTCTCGTAGCCGGACGCGCTCCCGGTCCAGGTCGCCAATAGTGAAGCCGCGCGCGTCGAGCAGATGCGCGACGAGCCGCTTCAAGTACGGTAGACTCTCCGTCTGAGGAATCGCCTTGTGGGGGATAGTGTAGTCAAGGTAACGCGCCGCGCCGTCCGCGCCCGCGAAGTTGCCGGGGAATAGCAGTTGCAGTTGCCGCTGAAGCGCGGTGAAATACGACGCGCCGGTGCGCTCCGCGCGGACAGCCGCGCCGATCGTGCTCTCGATGTCTATCAGCCCCGATGACGCAGTGGCGGCGACCTTCGGGAACTCGGCGTCCGACAGCGCGGCGTTCTTGTCCGCGAGCGTGAAGTCCGTCGGCTCGAAGTCAGCCTCCGTTAGGCGTCTCGTGGTCCCGTCCGGTAGCACGCGGCACAGCACGGGAACCACGCAACGTTTCCCCCGCGTCGCCGGGGTATCGGTCTCGTCCGGGGCGGGGAACGCGGGCGTGGTCGCAACGGGCGCGGGCGCGGAAATACTCGCGCCGCCCGCGCCGCCCGCACTGCCGCTAGCCGCGCTACTCGCCGGTCTCGTGATCGCGGCTACCGCTTGCGCCGCTTCCCAGTCCTCGAAGCCGGACGCGACAAGGGCGTCCTTCAGGCTCTCCGCTGTTTTGGTGAAGTTCTGGGACGTGACATAGGCGTAGGCGACGTTGAGCGCGCGGGTTCCCCGCCACTTGCCGCCCGGCTGGCGCAGGATGCGGCCCAAGACCTGCTCCACCGCAGTCGGGCTTCCGAGTTCGGCGACGCTGCAAAGCACATACGCGAACGGGCAATCCCAGTCCTCGCGCAGTTTGTTGACCGTTAACACGAAGCGGATCGGGCAAGTTTCGTCAAACAGCATTTTGCCGTGTGCCTTCTCCCAGTCGGCGATTTCGGCCACGTCGCCGGTTTCTATCGCGATCTGCTCCGCCGTGACCTGCTGGGAATCTATCAGCATCTGGCGCACGACGGGCGGGGTCAGGCTTGCTTTCGTTTTCACGTCCGCCTCGCACTGTAGCAACACGATGGGGCTCAGGTATTTCGCGCCGAGTTGACGCTCATCATTGGCGAGGGATTCCAGCGTGTTGCGCCGGTCAATCGTGGCGGCGAGCGCGGTGCGGGCTTCCGGGTGCGTCTCGAAACACACCGGCAGTTTAATCATCTGCTCGTTTTTGAGTTCGGCGGCGGACATGCGGAACACGACGTTGCTGTCCGGGCGCGGCGTCGCGGTGATCTCCACCACCGCGCATGGCTTCAAGCGTGCCAGCGTGTCGAACGACAGCGCGGTGCGGGCGTTGTGTGCCTCGTCGGAGATGATCACCGGGCGGTGGAGCTCGAGCAGATTCGCGAGCGACGTTTTCGGCTTATTCGTGCCGTCCACCATCTCCAGACCCGCCGTCGCCGCGTCGTCCAGGCCGGTGAAGTGCGACATCTTGGGTGTATCGAAGATCGCTTCGTCTCCGAACAGCGTTTTGAGTTCGGCGGACGCTTCCCGCGTCGTGCCAACGTCTTGCGCGAGCCAGATGCTCTCTGTCACGCGCCCGCCTTGATTATCGAGGTAGATCTTGCGAACTATTTTCGTCTCGTCGTTCCGGAAAACAATTTCACCGGTTTCTATTTTGACTTGTAAAGTTTTCTTTTCCCAACGCCAACCCTTCGCAGGAGGAGCGATGGTCTTGCCGGCGGGCGTTAGAATATCGTAGCAGAGGTTGGCACGGTAGTGCGGACTGCGGACATCACCGGAACGCCATAGTCCATTTGGGTCATCGTCAGGATTAGAATAGTTGACGTTATGCTCATCCGTGCGTGGAAGTAGACCTACCGCGAAAGCGGGCGAAAAGGCGTCAGAAAGGAGGTGGTTGTGGTGGTTGGAGACGGTCTTAGAGTCGTTCTCTCCCTGCACACTATGTTTCCAAACGACACTGGCGACGAAGTTCTGACTGCCGAAAATCTCGTCCATCAGCAGGCGCAAATGATGCACCTCGTTGTCATCAATCGAGACGAAGATCGCGCCGTCGGGGCGCAGAAACTTCTTCAAAAGTTGTAGGCGCGGATACATCAGGCACAGCCACTTGTCGTGCCGGTTCAGGTCGTCGCGGTCAACAGCTTTTTTAAGCCACTCGCGTATCTCCGGCGCGTTGACGTTGTCGTTGTACACCCATTTTTCGTTGCTGGTGTTGTACGGGGGATCAATGTAGACGCACTTCACGGCACCGGCGTAGCGCGGCAGGAGCGACTTCAGGGCGTGGAGGTTGTCCCCCTGCACTAGCAGGTTTCCGGTATCGTCGCCGACGCTGAGTTCGGGCACCGCGTGAAGG
>JAYUUO010000242.1:0-8583 GCA_043754515.1 Armatimonadota bacterium | reverse complement strand
GAGCGAGAGGAAACTCTACCGGTGTTCGGGCTAGCGCGGTGGGAGTCCGAAGAGCGAAGCCAGCTGTTACCGGTTCCGGGCTAGGGGGCGCGGGAGGCCGCCGGGGCGGGCGAGGCTCCTCCGGCACTTGCGGTAATAGGCGGCGGAAGGCCGAAGCACAGCCCGTAACCCACTAACCCGGCATCACGGAATATCCGACGTTAGTCAGGTTGCCGATTAGTATCCAGATCATCGCGTTGATCACGTCGCCGAGGATCAAGCCAAGGAAGAACGGCATCGCGGCGAGATACCCCTTCATGCCTCCGTACCGCTGAATCAGCGTCTTGCCGAACCAGCCGATAAAGATCGAGAACCAGAGCATGTGCATGGAGTATACCGACGCGCATAGGAACCCGATAGGATGCAATCCGACATTCGCTTGGGCGCGCGCGATCAGCATCATCAGTACTCCCGCGAAGCCGCCGATCAGGTGTAACCAGTTCGTCCAGTCGCCCTTCTTCGGCACGGACGCAATCCCCCCGGCGAACCCGAGCGGCTTCATTGGCGACCAGCGGTAGGTGAACGAGTTTTCGAGCGAGTAGCCGCCGCCGTTCATGTACGGGAGCCAGAGCGAAGCGTACAGCGAGACCACCCATCCCAGGGCGATCACCAGCAACATCGCACCCATCAGTTTGCGCATCTCCTTGCCCCTGTCCTCGGCGGCTTTCGCGGCTTCGAGGAGCGAGGGCGCGAGCATTTCGCGAGTGTCGAAGATGAACATGTTCTCCCAGCGGAACAGTGTGTAAAGAGCGGGCACCTTGAACGGGGCCGTGCCGACCGTACATGTCAGAATGTCCACGGTGCCGTACGGTTGCGCCATGAATAGCAGCCCTGCCTGACAGACGACCCAGGAAATGACGACCAATGCGAGCGTCAGCGTTATGAGCGAGAGCAGAATCATCACCAGATTCAAGCCCCCGAGATACAAAAAGATACCGATACCGACGTACGAGAAGATCAAGCCGAACATCGTCGCCCGGTAACTCATCAACTCGCTGCTGTCATCAATATCTTTCGCGCGTGGTCCGTTCGTTGCTTTCTCCCAAACATCAGCGATGTGGCGACGTGCCGACCACGCTGTCCACAGAAGAAGGGCCACCCCGCCGCCGAATGCTTCCAGCGAGTGGAACTGCTTATAGGAGTAGCCAGCCACGGGACCCGGCATATCAATGTTGTAAACCGCGCCGATGAAAATCTCCATCTTGTAGAACAGGTGGAAGAACCAGAGCGAGAAGCAGACTTCTGCCGAGAGCAGATACGAGATACCGATCACAAGTGGGTATATGAAAAAGTCAATCGGATTCGTCCAGCTCAGCGGCGGCGAAGTAAACACGCTCCACATATCCCAGTGGATTACGATGCCCGGCACCGATGGGTACAGCGTGTGTAGCCCACGCATGGTGTGAAGCGCGGTGACCCCTAGCGTAGCGAGCCAGAACAGCGGCGAGCGCAGGAGCGGCGGGGCGAGGCGACCCTGCTCCGGCTCCTCCGCGAGCAACATCGGGAGTGCCACAAGCGGAAACGAGAACTTCTCGTTCTCGATCCACTGCTTACGAATCAGAGACGCGATGCAGAAGGACGCCATCAGAAACAGGAACGCTAAAATGCTCCAGAAGAAGAGCGGGCGCGCCCAAGCGTCCCACGGGATGTGCTCCGAGCCGCGCGGATAGCCTTTGGCGAAGGCGGTGGCGGCGGCAGTGTCGGTGATTTTCATCCACTCGGGGATCGTCGCCCAGATTTTAGACTCCCAGCCGTTCGTTGCGTCCGACATATAATGCGGCGCGGCGATCTGCGGCAGGAAGTAGCGCATCATGCCGGAAGATGGCAGACCAGACGCGACCAGAATCAGGCTCCAGACGGTGAGTAGCTCGCCCCGGTTGAACGCAGATTTCGGCCTGAAGCGGCGCAGAAGCACATTCACGACGCCGACCAGAATCAGCTCCACGAAGACCGCGCCGATAGGAAATTGGGTGCCCGCGATGTAGGTCGCGGCGATTTTGAAATCGTTGTAGGGCGTGAACGCGCACAGGAGAAGCGCGAAAACGATCCCGATGATCACGGCGCGCGTGGTAACGCCGGGGGGCGTCTTGTCCGGGACCGCCTGCCCGACGCAAGTTTCCTTCCCCCGGCTCGCCTCCGGCTCGACCTCACTAATTCTGGCGGTAGCCGTAGCGGGCGGCGGGGCTACTCCGGGGCGGGGAGCTGTGTTCTTCAATGGGCGTCCTTAATCGGCAACGTAACCGGGTTCATGAGAGAGTCTATCGTGTCCATCGCGCCGAGACGCAGGGCATCGAGAAAGGCGGTCGAGCGCACGTCACGCTCCAGGCGGTAGCGCAGGTGCGAACGCAGGGCGCGGGCGATCTGGGCGCGAGGTTCGCCCTCCGGCAGAACGAACGCGGCGAGGACGCGGGCGTTATCTTCCGACCGGAGCGCGACCATCGTGAGTCGGGCGACCAGGGAAAGCGGGAAGTTTTCGTCCTTCACTGTCCGCTCGCACAGGTCGCAGAGCGCACCGCCTCTCGCGGGGGCGTATGCGGCGGTGTGAACCGTTTTTTCGTCGAACAGTCGCTCGCAACGGATGCATTCTGTCAGTTGCGGTTCGTACCCGATCTGCGCCATCAGTTGCAGTTCATAGGCGTGGATGGTGGCATCGGGGTCAACGGCGCGTTGCAAGATGTATAGAGTGGAGAGTAGCAGGTCGAATGCTTCCGGCGCGGACACCGTATCGCGCTCCGGCGTGGTCTTGTCGAGAAGTTCGCAGGCGTAGGTCGCGCGCAGGTACAGCCCGAAGTCGCCACGCAGGAGGGCAAACGACTCGCGGATGTCGCACTGCGTGAGCACGTCCAGGTTCATCCCTTCGGCGAGCGCGGCACGCAGAAACATGAGTGGCTCGGTGGCACCCGTCATTCGGGAGGTGGTTTTCCGCGCCCCTTTCGCGACGGCGTTATATTTACCGCCCTCGCGGGTCATCAGGGTAATTATTTTGTCCGTTTCGCCGAGAGGGATGCGTCGCAGGACGATAGCGTTTGCTTTATAGACCGCCATTGGTGGGAAGATTCTCGCCCTATTATAACGCGGATTTTGGGGTTTGTGGGACAGGGGGCCAAACGCGGCTCACCGCGCTACAAGTAGCGCGTTCAGCCGCGCGAAGTCGAAGCCGCGCGGGTCGCTCTTCCGCCCCTTCGGGAGCGCGATCGCCCGGTGCGAGATGATCCGCTCCGGACCGACCTGGAATCCCCGCGCCGCGCGCAGGTGCCGGATGATCCCCGCGACCGCGCGGTATTGCGCGCCTGTGTATAGTTGCCGTCCGTCGTTGCGGTTCACGATCTCAATGCCGACGCTGAAGTTGTTGACGTTCGCGCGACCGCCCAGGTGAGACTTGCCCGCGTGCCACGCCCGTCTCCCCAGCGGCACCATCTGTGTCACGTGTCCGGAGCGGGCGACGACGAAATGCGCCGACACATGGGAGCGTGGTTCGAGAAATACTTGTATCGCCTGATCCGCCGTTTCCGTCACCGTCGCGTGAAGCACCACGCAGTCTACCGGCATCAGAAATGGACGGCTGTCGAAGTTCGGAGAGGGCACGGCGGCGTACTCGTCCTCCATGCGCGTCGCTTCCCGTTCCGACACGGTGCGCCCGACGACCACCACCCCCGCGAATAATATGGCTACGCAGAGCGCGAGCAAAGCCCGGTTTGCGGGTTTGCGGAGGGTGAGCCGCAGACGGTTCGCGGTACCGCGGAGCGTGGCCGCAACACCGAGCCGGAATCGCGCGTTGGGCGGGGGATGTTTCGGCGGCATGTTAAATCATCAGACCCGTGCCGACGGGGCCGGTTGCGCGGGCTAGGGATGGTTTATTTCAGGCGGAAGAGCGATTCGCCCCGCCGCGAAAGTCACGTCGGTTGGCTGGATGTGATGACATGTTGTGAATCGCGTAAAAAATAACGGCCCGCTACGGTTGCAAGCCGCCCCGATTATGGTAACATCATCATGTAACTGGTTGACAGGGGCAAGGAGCGGGGCGATCAATCGCCGCGCCCGGTGCGAACTGTAGGTCAGCACACCGTGGGCGGAAATGTCGCCTGGCGGTTTGTGCTGGCTTTTTTCGTTTTGGGGGTAGTCTGAATAGCGTGGTAACCAAAGGAAATATAGAATCGGATGTAGCGAGCGCGGTGGTCCGGTTCCAGCGCGAGCAACAGGGGCGGGGCGCAACCGATGTGCGGGCGCATCTGCTCGGTGACTTGATCGTGGTGCGTTGCGGCGGCATCTTCACGCCGACCGAGGCTCGCCTCGCCGTCTCGGAGGAAGGGCGACGTTTGATCAAAAGCGCACGCCAGGAACTAAGGAGCATCAATCGCGCTGAGATCGAGGAGGTCATCGCGCGGATCGCTGGTTGCTCGGTCGTGCGGAGCTACTATGACCTGGAGGTTGACGTCGCGGAGCAGATGGAGGTGTACATTCTGTCCGTGGACATCGAAAAGCGGTTACTACGTCAGGATGTTGACAGGCTATCGGGTATGGCACCCAAGCGTCCCGGCTAAAACCGGGAAAACTGTGATAAAGCGTTTTAGCGACAGGTGCGAGCCACGGGCGGGCATGTCGCAGGGGTTGCCAGGGCGAAGGGCGGCGTTTCATTGAGACGTAGCCAGTTGCCAGGGAGGTCCAGAAGTTCGAGGGTGTCTCACTGATAAAGGGGGCGGTTCAATCCGCCCCCAATGCGGTGGGAACGCCGCGAACCTCTGGGCCTTTTTTGTTCGCGCGGGAGGCACGGAAGGATCATCATCATGATGGATGTTTTACTGGTCGGACTGTTCATCTTATTTTTCGCGCTCGCGGCGGTTTACACCCGCGCCTGCGACAAGTTGTAAGGCAAGGGAAAACCGATGGAATATGTGGTTATCGGACTGATCGCTCTGCTGTTGTTGGGGTATCTGATGTATGCCCTGTTGCGCCCGGAGCAGTTTTAGGAGAATTGGTATGACATTTAATGGAATATTGCAGATACTGCTGTTCTTCGGCGTTCTGCTACTCATGGTCAAGCCGCTTGGTGCGTTCATGGCGGCGGTCTTTACCGGCGGGCGGACCTTCCTGACACCCGTGTTCGCCCCACTCGAGCGCGGCCTTTACCGTCTCTTCGGAGTGCGCGAGGACGAGGACATGAAGTGGCCGACGTACGCGTTCGCCCTGCTCGCGTTTAGCCTCGTCGGTGCGTTGCTCACCTACGCTTTGCTCCGCCTCCAAGGGGCGTTGCCGTTCAACCCGCAACACTTCAGCGGCAAGGAGATGACGCCGGATCTCGCGTTCAACACGGCGATCTCGTTCACCACGAACACCAACTGGCAGTCTTACACGCCGGAGTCAACCGTCTCGTACTTCTCGAATATGGTGTCGCTTGCGGTACACAACTGGATGAGCGCGGCGACCGGTATAGCAGTGGCTATCGCCCTGACGCGTGGGTTCTCCCGCCGCCGGGTGATAACCGACGACTCCGCGCGGGCGGTGGAACGGGTCACGCTCGCCTCCGTGTCGGGCGACGACAAGAGCCGCGCCGGGGCCGACCGACGCTCCCCCGCGACGCCGGGCATCGGCAACTTCTGGGTAGACGTCACGCGCTCCATGCTCTACGTCCTGCTCCCGATCTCGCTCGTTTACGCGCTGTTCCTGGTGGCGCAAGGCGTGCCGCAGAACTTCGCCGAGTATACGAAAGTGACCACGATGGAGGGGGCGGCGCAGACCATCGCGCAGGGTCCCGTGGCGTCTCAAGAGGCGATCAAGATGCTGGGCACGAACGGCGGTGGATTCTTTAACGCGAACTCGGCGCACCCGTTCGAGAACCCGAATCCGCTGGTCAACTTCGTGCAGATGCTCTCCATTTTTCTGATCCCCGCCGCGCTGTGCTACACGTTCGGCAAAATGGTAGGTAATACGCGGCAGGGCTGGGCGATTTTCAGCGCGATGAGCGCGATGTTCCTGTTTGGTGCCTTCGTCTGCTACGGATTCGAGCAGACGGGGAACCCACAGCTACACGCCCTGAATGTCGGCACGGGCGTGTACGATCCGGGCAACTACGAAGGCAAGGAAACGCGCTTCGGGATCGCGGCGTCCACGCTGTTTGCCACGGTCACCACGGATGCGTCCTGCGGCGCGGTGAACGCGATGCACGATTCGTTCACGCCGATGGCGGGGCTTGTCCCGCTGTTCAACATCATGACCGGTGAAGTGATCTTCGGCGGCGTCGGCTCGGGCTTGTATGGAATGCTGATGTTCGCCGTACTCGCGGTCTTTATCGCGGGGCTGATGGTCGGTCGGACGCCCGAATATCTGGGCAAGAAGATCGAACAGTTTGAGGTCAAGATGGCGATGCTCGCGGTGCTAATCGCGGCGGCGTCCATCCTCGGCTTCACGGCAATGGGAGCGAACTACAACCTGCCGCCTGGTGCGACGTCCCAGACGTTTACCGACAAGCAAACGGCGGACGAGGCGAAACTTCCGGCACAGGCACAGTGGAACCACGTCAATAACAGTAGCCCGTCGAACTACTACGGCGCGATGTACAACAACCAGAACAACAGCGCGGCGCACGGGTTCAGCGAGATCCTGTACGCGTACACCTCGGCGACGGGAAATAACGGCTCGGCGTTCGCGGGCTTAACGGCGAACACGCCGATCTGGAACGTCACGCTCTCGGTGGCGATGTTCCTGGGGCGGTTCTTGATGATCGTTCCGTTGCTCGCCATCGGCGGGAGCGTCGCGGCGAAGAAGTATGTCCCGGCCTCGGCGGGCACCTTCCCGACCGACGGCGGAACGTTCGTGATCCTGCTGGTTGGCGTCGTGATCATCGTCGGTGCGCTAACCTACCTGCCCGCGCTCGCGCTCGGGCCGATAGTGGAGCACTTCCAGATGGTGGGGGGGAAGAAGTTCTAACGACTCGGTTCTTCTATCACCGGCTGGAGCGATGTCGAAAGTAGCATTCACTGCGTCCGGGGAGGATTGGGGTGTACGCCCCGCCCTTCCGATAGGCGTGACGTGGATGGGAAATTGAGTGGTGTGGTGTGTCGTTACCCGGATGCCCTGGATAACCGGCATGCCTGTCGCAACAAACAAGCGATGTTCCCCCCTCTCCGTGCCGGAGAGGGGGGAACATCGCTTGTGGTATGTTTGCGGTGAGGTACCGGGCGGGATAGGTCTCGCGAGGGTGTAAGTCATGCAAGTGGTGCGGGAATGGGTGTCCTGAGTTTGCGATTCCAGAAACCCACGAAGTCTTCCCATTCCCCGCCGAGCAAAAGACATCGCAAGGAACAGATAACCTGTGCTCCTTCCTCACTACAATGCATCCCACTCCCTTTCAAACGTTGGGTGACTAACCTTTTGCAAGACGATTCGGCTAATCCCGAACCGATACACAATCCATCCTTTAGGTAACTGGCATAATCCATCCGGGAAGCATTGTTGCGGAAATAACGACAGGCAGACTCTACGGACTCGCTCGCGACCGAACGAACCGAATCCAAGGCATGATTAACTTGTCCCCAATCACTCCGCTTCATCTCACCGGCGCGGGCAGACAACCCTTCTTTCTTGGTCGCCTCATCCGGAAAAAAGGCTTCCTGGACAACGGCACCGAGATACTCTAAAGCGTGCCAAAAATCTAGGATTTGTATCGCCTTGGGAAAGCGAGCTTCCGCTAATCTCCAAAGCCAAGCAGTTCCATCCCCTAAGACAACCAGGCACTTTGCCGTCAAAGAACCACAGTCTATTGCCAAAGACTCCCAATGCGATCCGAAACTTTGAGCACCTCCTAAATGATTGACATAACGACTCCTCCGATATTCTCGGCCATCCTTGTGTTTAGAGCGAACCACCCCGATCTTCATTTCCCGCCAATGTCCGCCCCGCATGGGGGTTAGGATGCGCATAAAGGACATCTGGACACAGCGGAGAAATAGGCGGGGAGGAAACAGGCACGAAGGCGAGGGGATAGAGATCGCGTGTCACGTTCCTCTGGGAAAGCTTTCGCCCGTTCTCTCGCATGAGTCAGACATAAACGCTCTGCCGAACGCGCCGATACTTTAACACCCGTTAGACGATGAAGCGTTTGCGTCGCTTGCTCGAATGGGAAATAGGCACACAAACAGGCAATTTCCTGGACAACAGGAGCCGTGAACTGACTGTTTATCGGCAAGCCGGGTCGATCATCCAGAGGGCAGATGCCTTGATGACATCTTTTACAATAGTAATAACGACGAATAAACAGGAGGATCCCTGTTCGTGTCACGACGTGACGTGAGCGGATGCCCCTATACAAAGCATTCTGATGGCAGTGGACACAACAGACTTTCGAGGGAGGCTCTTCCTTCCGCGTTTCCTCCTCAATCGGCTCTTGGACATCGCGACTGATTTCTTCCAAAGTCGCTTGCGTGAGTTTCTCACGAAGGCGCATGGTTGGCTCCTCGATTTCAAAGAGGGTCCGGGGATTTTCGCCGGTTGTGTCGAGAAGTTGCTTGAAGCGGTCTTGAAGGCGTTGTTTAGTTTCTTCGGTCATGA
>JAYUUO010000241.1:0-26462 GCA_043754515.1 Armatimonadota bacterium | reverse complement strand
AGGCGACGCCGACTTTGGTCACGTAGCCGGAACGCGTGAACTCCGACATTCCGAGGATGAGACCGAACGGCACGACCGCCCCCGCGAGCAGGCTGAGGACGGCAAAGGTGTTGCTACTGGGTCGAAAAATATGCGCCATAAAAAACCGCTGACACTTTCCGCAGGTACAATTCGCGGGGCGGGTGGTAAACTCCTGCCGCGAACTCCGGTTCGCCCCGCGAGGTTCGGGGCGACTACAGGAGGGGCGTACCTTCCCCGCTCCTTGTAGGTCTGTACTTTGTACCGGATTTCACGAACTTTTACAAGAGGAGGCGCGGCGTGTGGGGCATTGTTTTTCGGGAGGGGGTATTCGCGCGGCTTATGGGCGCGGGAAGCGCGTCGCACGGCGCGAAAACGTGGGACGAGGCGTGCCCATGACGGAGGCACAAGCTGCCCTCCTGGGCGGAACTCTGACACGCCCGTAGCCACAATCAGCAGAGAGAGACGGTTTCACTTGCCTCATCGCTTGTCAACCTTTACCTGGACAGGAAGTGCGTGACCTTCCGCACGTCGTCCATCCGCAACTCCTCAAAGGTCGCCTGCCAGTAGTCCTCCACCCATATGCCGTGCTCCAGACCTTCCCGGTCCTCCATCCCGCGCGCGGGCAGGTCGCGCTCGAAGATCCGGGGCCACGTCGCCTCCCGCATGGCTTTAGCACCCTCCGGTAGCGGCCCACCTTCGAAGGTGTCTTCCCAATCCATCCACTCCACGTGCTCTTTGCATGTGTATGGGACTATCGACCCGTTGATCACATAGACCCAGGCGTCCAGGTGAGAGATCAACACCTGCTCGTCCGGTAACAACGGTTCAATGCGCACGTAGGGCGTACCCCCTTCATTGTCCCCTAAGTGGCGTATCCGGCGCAGATTCGGCTTGGGGGCGTACCACGCCCACCACGGGTACAGCCCCCGGTTGCCGGGGAGCCGCTCGCGCATCTGCTCGCGCATCCAGTCGTACGAGTCCACCCAGCTGATGTCGGCCAGCGATTCGTCCACCAGCAACACCCGCTCCTCCTGTAGCCTCTCCCAGACGAGCAACGGCTGTATCGTCCAAACTTGGTTCAATTGCGTTCCTCCTCTTTTTAGATGACGTCAGATTGTAAATACATCGAAATGCCAATGCGTCAGGAAGCCGCATCAGGGAGCCGCGCGGCGCAGGGTGATTAGGTGATGCGGGACGATAGATAGGGCGATTACTCCATGGTACCGCACCTTACTGCTACCTCCAGGACACCTCCGCACTGCCTACCCCGTCATCGAATACGCCACCTCACCCGCCTTGCGGAACACCCGTATCGAGATGTCGCGCCCGCCGAACGCCGTGAACCGCGCGCTGTACTCGTCCCACCCGCTTGGCAGGCGCGGCGTCACCGTGAACGAGTCGAAGCCTGTGGGCACGATACCGAGCAAGCCTTCCAGGAACACGCGACAGTAGAGCGCGGATTCGGCGGACAGATGCGCTTGATCGTTCTCGGGGTACGCTTCGACTGGGTAGGGCACGTGATCGCCCAGTAAACGGCGGCGCGAGTAGGCGAGCAGACGGGCGTAGGCGAGTTCGGTCGCGCCCGCGATGAACGCGCCGCGCAAACCGTACAGCGTGGAGCGATCCCAGAATGTCGTGTCGCCCGCCTGTGTCGCCAGACCGCCAGGCATCCAGAGGCGCGGGGAGAAGAGCGCGTCAACCGTGCCTGACGCGCGGGTCCCGGTCGCAAGCCCGAACACGAGCGGCAGACAGATCCACGAGCGGAGCACCGTGTTGCCGTCGTGGTAGCGGTACGTCATGTACCCCTCCACGGCCGCGCCGAAGTGCGCCTCGATTGCGAGCGCGAGCGCGTCCGCGCGGGCGTTCCAATCCGCCGCGTCGTCAGTGTGGCCGAGTTCGCGGGCGATATGCGCACCCATCCGGTAGCCGTCATAGGCGAGCGTTGACGTAGACAGGTTCGCGTCGCCAGTCGGAAAACGGCCCTCGAGTTCGTCCGTGTCGGACAGCACCACGCCACGTTTGTCGGTCTTGCGCCGGTTGTATTCGTTGCACCACGTCAGCGCGGGGTACATCTCGGCGGCGAGGGCGCGATCCCCCCGTACCAGCAGGTAACGCGCCATCCCGGACGCGATCATCGCCGCGTCGCCCCGGTCGCCGCACGCGCGGTAGGGAATGTGGCCGCTCATCTCGAAAGAACTCGGCACGGGCGTATATTCAGGCATCATGTGCTTCGCGAAGTGACGGTACGCGTTCACCGACGCTTCGTTCGCACTGGGATCGTTCAGAAACGCGAAGAACGGCGCGGAATACTCGCATTGATCGTTCGCCCAGATGCCGCAGTAGAAGTTGCCGCCGCCGGGGGAGTGGACGAGTCCCATAAGCTCGGTCTCGAACAGCGACTCGGCGGCGCGGAGTTTGGCGAACGCGAAGAGCTGGTTGAGTTCGGGGTCGGGGCAGTGAAAGGCGATGTGCGCGGGGTCGGATTGGATCCGCTTATCGAATGAAATACGGCCCTCCGAGGCAGTAAAGTATTCCTCCGGGCTTATCGGGGACGGGTTCGTGTCGGGGTCAATGGTGCAGGCGTCGAAGAAGACCGGAATGTAAGTGATTATCCCATCGTTCTGCCGCATTTTGCCAGACAGATATCTATTCCCGGCGACGATACCGTATGTCTTATCCAACCCATAATCGTAGTCCGAGAACATGCGCGGAAGCCGATCGACGGTGAGATCGCGCCCATCATCCGCGTAAAACTGCCAGTCTTCCCAAACCGTGGCACGTGTTGCGTCCGGGAAAAGAACGCGCTCAATCGTTATTCCGAGTGCCTCCAGCTTGTAGTAAACAGTCAGACAACCTTTGTCCTGAGCGATACGCATGACCGGTGTCACTAGCGGATACCACTCCTCGCCTTCGATTACGAAGCGAGGTAGGAAGAACCGGTCGTCATAAACGCGTCGCAGGTAGCCGCGCACGTCGTTCTCGCGGACGCGCAGTTGGGGGAAGATCATGTCGCGCTCGACGAATAGCCGCCGCGATTTGTCCACGCGGTAGCGCACGATGACGGAAACGCGCCGCCCACTCATTTCGACGTGATCGGCGTGCGGCAGGAGGTTCGCGGGGTTCGTTTGGTCGGCGACATCCCAGACGATGCCGTTGCCGTCCGCGTTGACGCTCCATCGGCTCGATTCGGGGGTAGACATGGTTTGGACTGTGGGTTACATATGCGTTTTAGAGGGGTCGCTTCGTCGGAGTGTTCGCGCCCTCTCTCCCTTCACCCGTCTCCCTCCGGAGGGAGACGGGTAAGGGAGAGAGGGCACGGACCACACCACTGCTTACCCTGGAGTCTCCCCCTCAGAACGCGCACGGCGGCGGCGGCGGCCCGCTCTGGCTGTACACCTTGATATTGCCGACACTGAACTGTGAGCCGACCACCAACTTCGACTTGTCAACCGGGATGCCGGTGGTGCCGATGTTGGCGACGCAGGTGGCGGTGCCGTTAGCATCACCAACGTCGCCGCGCGCGAAGTAGAGACCGGAGGGGAGCGTTATGAGCAGGGTTCGGGAGTCGCCGTTCCCAGGAACCGTGAACGTAAACTGACCCGATGCGCCTGTCGTCGTAGTCTGGTCGCCGAACGTCACCACCGCGCCGCTGATGAGATCCGTGGTCGTGCTCTCGATCAGCCGCCCGGTTACGGTCGCCGTCGTGATGGCCGGGTTGTTGGTGCTGTTATCGGCGGAGCCGCCGCCGCCGCAACCGCCGAGCATCGCCGCCAGAGCCAGCACCGCCGCCACGCCGCCCGCTGATGCCACTAGAAATTTTCGCCCCGCCGTTTGACGCGGACCGCTTAAAAAGACCATTCGTACCCTTCCTTTTGCGAAGCCGATTGTGTAAAACAACCCGCGGAGCCGATTGACGACGCGGCTCGCGCCCTGTGTCCCGCCGCCCGTAGTCTGACGGTCACTGTTTCCGGTGCCGTTTGTTTGACGAGGGGATCACGACATCGTTTCCGCTAGTGATATTGGTCGGCAACTGCCGAAACTCCTTCATTCGCCCGGTTTTTCGCGGCGCGGTTTTTCGGGGGCGCGTCCGACGTGCTATGATAGAGCGTGAAATCACCAACCGTTACCTTTTTCTCCCTCGTCCGCGCCGCTACTCCCGCGCTTCTTTTCTGTTGCGTCGCGGTGTCTGGTGTCGTCGCGGGCGCGAAGGCACCGCCCAAACCCGCTACAGTGCCCGCGACCGATGCGAACGCCGTGCGGCGCGATGTGTACGACCTGATCCTGCTCCGCTCCCTACAAAGCGTCAACCTCGGCGCGGATCAGATCCAGGCGATGGCGAAGGTCGTCAAAGAAACACTTGCCGCGGATAAGGCGCGGCGCGACAAAGACGACGCCGCCATGCGCGAGATCGCGGACGACATGAAGACAGCACGCGACGGAGCGCTCGCCGGGAAGCCGATCCCCGCCGCCGCCGAGACTCAGTTCGCGGATCGCCAGAAGGCCGCCATGGCGCGGATCGGCACCGCGAAGCGCGACGCCGTGGAAAAGATCCTCGGCGTGCTCTGGCCGACGCTCACCGACGCGCAGAAGGCCGAGATGGAAAAGCAGAGCATCGCGACCTACGGGAGCCGGCGCATCCCCGCGCGGTACCGCGCCGACCCGCGCAAGGCACCGCGCGAGGAGGTGCTCAAACTCGCCGCCGGGGCGTTCGTGGAGAACATCCTGCTCGATGACCGGATGCCGGTCCTGCTCGAAACCCTCAAGCCGCTCAAGACCGCCTCCGAGAAAGAAGGCGCGGGCGGTGGTAGTACCGCGACCGCCCCGAAGCCGGAACCGTGAGCGAGCCGGTCGTTCCCGATAGCGGGGCGGCGGTCGCGCCGACGGCGGCGACTTGGGGCACGGAGTTCGCGCCGCCACACGCCCGATTCAACTTCGCGATGCTGGTCGGCGACGTCGCGTGCTTCGTGATCGGGTCGGCGTTTCTCGACTCCGCGACCGCGCTCCCGGCTTTGGTGGGGCGGCTCGGGGGCGATCTGGCACTGCTCGGCGTAATCGGCTCCATCCGGCAGGGGGCGTACTACCTGCCGCAACTCTTCGTCGCGCACCGCCTCCAGAACGCCACCCGGTACAAGCCGATCCTGCTATTCGTGACGTTTTTCGGGCGCGTCGGCTACTTCGCGTCGGGCGCGCTGATCGTGCTGTTCGGAAAGAGCCGCCCCGAACTCGCGCTACTGATGTTCACCGGGGTGTATAGTTTCGGCTGGTTTTGCGACGGCTGCGGGGGCGTCCCGTGGACCGCGCTCATCGGGAGGGCGATCCCGTCGCGGCGGCGCGGCACACTGTTCGCCGCGACGCAGGCGTTCAGTGGCGTCGGCAAACTGGGGGTCGGGGCACTAATCACGTTGCTACTCGGCGGGCATCTGGTCAAGTTCCCACTCGCGGACGGCTTAGTCGTCGGCGGGTGCGCCGTGTTCCTCGCGATCTCGTGGGTATTTCTGGCCCTGATCCGCGAGCCGCCGCCCGACGACCCGCCCCCGAAACCAGTCACGCAAACCCTGCCGCTCGGCGCGTTCCTCGCCTCGCTCCCGAGGCGGCTACGGGAGCGGCCCGACTTCGCTCGGCTCGCGCTGGTACAGGTGCTGGCGACGGCGTCGGTCGCGGCGGCACCGTTCCTGTGGGAGTTCGCCCGCGACGCGTCTGGGGGCCGGATCTCGGCGGGCGACGCCGGGAAGTTTCTGATCGCGCAAACCATCGGCCTGCTGGCATTCGCGCCCCTATGGGGCGCGGTGACAGACCGGCGGGGACCCAAACACACGCTGACCGCGCTACTAGCCTGTTCCCTACTCTGGCCCCTGCTGGCGTTCGCGGGGCAACGGCTCGGCGGCAACCTGTGGCTATTCTACGCGGCCTATTTCGTGTTCGGGGGCGTGGTCGAGAACTGGATCACGCTCACGAACTATCTGCTCGAATCGGTGCCGGAGGGCGAACAGCCTATCTACATCGGCCTGATGAACGCCGTCTCGCTCCCCGCGCTGTTCCTGCCACTGATCGCGGGGCAGCTCGCGCGGTGGCTGGGCGCGGGGGCGGCACTCGGTTTCGCCGCCGTGCTACTGACCGCCGGTCTGCTGGTCGCGCGGACGTTGCCCGACACCCGGCGCGGCTGACGCCGCGTTACTAGGCGGGTTCAGCGATGCCCTCACCGGGGGCGGCGCGAACTCGGGGAAGCACCACTGTTTCCAGAGTAGCACTGGGACCGCTCTCTGGATCGCCGCGTAATGATCCGGCGTATCCTGGCGCATGTACACGATATCGAACGCACATAATTCTTTCGCGCCTTTGTGGTCACGGTTCCAGGTTCGGGTTATGTATTGCGCGAGGTAGCGGCGGAACCGCTGATTACCGGATGACCAGAGGTTGAGGAGGTATTTGCGCCACCGCTCGTCCCGGAACTGCTCTCCGACCTGAGCGGGCTTCTCCCAACTGAGCGGCGTCGGGTCGCCTCGCGCGGCGAGCCAGGGCATGAAGTCCACGCGGGAGCCGTCGCGTAGCGTACCGGCGATCACATACCATCCGGCGTCTGACATCGGGCGCGGCGAGAACATATCCCACGACTGATCCATGTGTGGTAACTCCGCGATGCCGTTCCAGCGGGGCGGGAACCAGTGTACGAGCGTGCCGAAATAAGCGGTTCGGAAGTTCCAGACGCCGATCAGTATCAGGTAGAACCCGGCGATTATACTCGCGGGGAGTGACAAACCAAGTTGAACGGGGCGGGAGTTATTCCCTTCCATCGGCTCCGGCACTCCGCGCTGGGGCAGATATAGTGCCGCGAAACGCGAAAATCGGCGGCGCATTCCGGTCTCGGGGCCGCGTGCCCACCACGGCGCGATCCTATCCCAAAACCAGGACGGCAGTAGCACCGTCCACGCGAGCGCGCACGACCACGGGAACGGCCCCAAATACATCATGAATTGCAGGGCGATGAGGTGGAACGCCAGGAAGTAAAACACAGTGGCGGTGCGTACCGGCCCGTTTCGTAGCGGGAAGAACGCGAGGAACGGCACGAACGCCTCCGACCAGATGGTGACGAAGGTCAGCACATAGGTTACGACCGGCATGGACGCGAGGAACTTGCCCAGCGGCCTCGTTAGCATGTCAATGTTGAGCGCGACATGGATCGCGTAGCCAGTCTCCCACCAACTCGGATCGTTTTTGAGTAGGGCACTGAACCAGTAGATCATCGTGGTCTGCAACACGGCGGCGGCGGTGCCCCACGAGAACGCGCGCACGGGCCGCGCCGGGTCATCTCCGGGGAGACGCGTGCTGAACCGCCTCCGCGCGTCCAGCGCGAGGTAGTCACCGAGCGGCAGGAACATCGCCCAGAACGCCATCGTTCGGAGTATCACATCGCCGCCTTGGAGTATCAGCGGGTTGCGCGACTGGAGCGAGATCAGAAACAGCCAGCAGACCACTGATACTAGGCGCGTCCTCCACCCCACCAGCAGACACAGGAGAAACGCGGCGTTTACCAGAAACAGCATACCGACCGCGAATGGCGAGTCGGCGATCCCATGGAATGTGAAGTACATCGCGCCGTTCCACTGACTATCTAGTAAGAAGCGCGGCATGACGCCCCGGTCGGTGTAGAAAACCTCGATGTCCACGGAGCGCATAAAAAGGTCAGCGAGTAGGCTCAGCGCGAGCGCGATCCGAAACAGGGCCACGGTGCGCAGGTCAATGCCGAACAACTCGCGCCACAACGCGCCGCGCTCCCATACGGGTTGCGCCGGGTCACTTGGGGAACCGGTCGCGACCAGCGTCTTCCGCAACGGCAGAGTCTCGGACACCGCTACGGTCACCGACCGGGAGGGCGGCGCGGGGGGCACCGGTTCGCGGGTAGTGGGACGTTTGGCGCGGGCAGTTCGACTCATGGCGACAGGCGAGCCCCCGCCCGTTCTTGCGCCGCGTACCTATAGCGGGCCGGGAACGGGCGGCGGGGTTCTCCCCCTATTCATACCGCAATGCGACAATCGGGTCAAGTTTCGACGCCTTGAGCGCGGGATAGAACCCGAAGAACACGCCGACCGCCGCCGAGAACCCGAACGACAGGAGTACGGGCGGAAGCGTCAGGATCGTGGTCGTATCCGCGTTTAGCCGGGGCAATGTCAGCGCGATGCCGACGCCCAGCCCGATGCCGATGATCCCGCCTAGCACGGAAAGTGCCATCGCCTCGATCAAAAACTGAAGCAGGATGTCGCGCCGCTTCGCCCCGATCGCCTTGCGCACGCCGATCTCTTTGGTGCGCTCCGTCACCGACACGAGCATGATGTTCATAATCCCGATGCCGCCGACCAAGAGTGAAACCCCGGCGATGGAGGCGAGAAGCGCGGTGAATGTCGAGCCGGTTTCATTCGCGAACTGCGCGATCTCGGACTGCGAGCGCACCGTTATCGTGCCCGGATCGCCCGGCTTCACGCGGTACTGCTTGCGGAACAGCCCGTCAATCTGCTGTTGCGCGTCGCCCATTTTATCCTCGGACACCGCCTGCGCGGAGAACTGGCGTACGCGCCCCTGCCAGAAATTGAGAAGCCGCTTCTGCGCGGTCCCGGCGGGCACGACGACCACGTCGTCGTTATTCTGGTTGCCGCTGGAGCCTTTGGGCGCGAGCACGCCGATGCACTGGACGCCGATGTTGTTGACCCGGATCAATTTTCCGATGGGGTCGTCGTGATTCGGGAACAGTTGCTCGTACACGGACCAGCCTAGCACGACCACCTTCGCCTTTTTCTTTTCCTCGTCTTTGGTGAAGAGACGGCCCATAGCGGCTTTGTGATTGCGGATCTCGAACCAGTCCGCCCAGACGCCGAACAAGTTCGTGTCGGCGTTCTGGTTCCCGGCTTTGACCTGGATCGAGGTCGTAATCTCGGGCGAAACGTTCAGCACGGCGGGAGTGGCGTCCGGCCCGAACTTCTCCAGGTCCTCGAGTTTCAAACGGTTCCACGTCCCGGCGCGTCCACGCACCGCACCGACCCGCCGCCGCTCCGGCTCGCCGAGCAGGAGGTTGGTGCCGAGTGCCTTGATCTGCGCGAGCGTCTTCTGGCGCGCCCCTTCGCCGACCGCGATCATCGCGATCACGGCGGCGACGCCGATAATAACGCCGAGCATGGTCAGCATCGCGCGCAATTTGTTAGCCGCGATCCCGCCGAACGCGACGCGCAGGTTCTCCGATAGCGGCATGCTCCCCCCGACCCGCTTCTGGTTCGGCTTCGGGTAGGGCGTACTACTTTTCGGGTGCGGGCTGGACGGCGCAGGCTGCACGCGGTTCGTGACGCGCGGCGACGGGGACGGCGCGGTGTCCTGCTCCTTGCGCGTGATCGGGTCCGCTATCGCGGCGTTGGTTATATTTCCGAAGGGATCAAACATACAATAGGCTCTCCTGAACAATTCTACACATGGCACTTTTTGTTGTTAGGCACATCTGTCGGGCGGTAGTTGGTTTGTGGAGCGGGGGCTTGTTGGTTGTCGTGTCGCGCCCTCTCCCCCTAACCCCCTCTCCCTCCGAAGGGAGAGGGGGAACCCGGAGGGTTCCCGTGGGGATTTACGCATTCCGGTCACAGCGCACGCCACACTGGTTGTTCGGAACCCTCCGGGTTCCCCCTCTCCCTTCGGAGGGAGATGGGGTTAGGGGGAGAGGGCGCGACACGACAACCAACAAGCCCCCGCTCCACAAACCAACTACCGCCCGCCGAACCCGCCTGGCTTACCCGGCCCGCCGCCCATCCCGCCCGGAGGGCCGCCCTTACCACCGCCGGGACGCCCCGCGCCCCCGCCGCCGTCCTTCCGCGCGTTCGGGTCAATCGTCGCGGTGACTATCTTATCGCCCTCATTAATACCGCTCACGATCTCGATCGTGTCGCCCGCCTCAAGCCCCGTCCGTACCTCATACTCGGTGGTTTTGCCCATTTCGCCGCCACCGCCCTCCCCATGACCGCCGCCCTCGGACGCTTTCTTCTTCTCAGGGTCAGGCGTCAGCACCAGCACAAATTTCTTGCCGTCTTTGTTGCGAACCGCGCGGGATGGGATCGCCAGAACATTGTCTTTCTCGGCGACTACGAACTCACACTCCGAGTTGAGACCGGGGCGTAGGCGCTTATCCGGGTGCAGGATTTCGACCTGCGTCAAGACAGTGGTCACGTTCTGGTCGGTGCTGCCGCGCGGGTCAATGCGGCGCACAACCCCCGCGAAATCCTGATCCGGGAACGCGTCCAGCCGCACTTTTACCTTCTGCCCTTTTGCGAGTTGCGCGATGTCGGCTTCGTCCACCTGTGCATTAACAAAGATGCGCGACAGGTCGCCGATCTGCACGATGCTGGTGCCGACCGAGTTGAACGACTGCCCGGACGTAATAATGGTGCCCTCTTCCACGTACTTTTGCAGGATCACCCCGGCGCGGGGCGCGCGTATTGTGGTCGAGTCGAGTTGCACTTGGGCGTTGCTGAACTGCGCCTGGGAGCGGGCGGTCTGCGCTTTGGCGGACTGAATGTCGGCGGCGCGGATGCCGATCTGCGCCCGGTTCGCGAGCGCGGTGTCCCGGTTCGCGCGCGCCTGGAGCAAGGCGGCTTGGGCGTTCGCGACGTCCTGGTCGCGTAATCCGATCTGTACCTTCTGCGCCTCGGCAGAGCGGAGCGCGGCGACCGCCTCGGCGACGCGCGCCGCAGCGGTCGCGATCACTGACTTCTGCGAGACGCCGACCGTGTTGCCCCGGACGCGAGCACCTTCCGCCTGCGCCCGCGCTATGTCTCGCTGGGTACGTACCTGATCCACCGCCGACTCGGACACGAAGCCTTTAGAAAGGAGCGACTCCTGCCGCTTGACCGCGAGTTCGGCGTTCGCCAGGTTCGCCTCGGCGGTCGCGAGCGACGACCGAACATCGGCGCGCGTCTGCGGATCGCCGCCGTTCTTGAGTTGCCCAAGTTGCTCGCGCGCGGCGACCAGGCTCGCCCGTGCCTGCTTGATCGCGGCGTCTGTGAGGGCGGGCTGGACCTTGGCCTGTTGCAACGCCTGACCGTAGCGTGCCTGCGCGGCGGCCACACCGGCTTCGGCCTGCGTGATCGCGGTCACTGCGGTCAGACGTTGCAACTGCTCGGTCTGTTGCGCCTGTGTCACGCGGGCGTTGGAGGCGGCGACATCCGACTGCGCCTGATTATAGGCGGTGAGCGAATCCGTCGGATCGATCCTCGCGATCAGGTCGCCTGGCTTCACGAACGTTCCGATGTCTACGGCGAGTTTCTTGACCTCGCCGCCCGCCCGCGATTTGATGTCTACGGTGGTCAACGGCTGAACAAACCCGGTGGCGGAGACGGTCTTGCGCAGGTTGGTGCGCTCGACAGCCACGGTGCGGTAAGTGACTTCCGCCTTCGCGCCGCCGCGCGTGACCATCCATGTGCCGACCCCAGCGGTGAGCACCACGGCGGTCCCGATCAAAACATTTCGGTTCGTGTTCATAATAGCCCACCCTTTATATCACCCTATACCGCTGGTTCAAACCAAACGGGGGATGCGAGGCTAACGTGGGAACACGACGTACCCTCGGATGGATTGGGCGAGGCCGCGCGTCGGCCTCCCGCGCGCCAAACCTCTGGGGCCGCCTGGGGCCGGTGGGGGGAGGCTTGGCTCGTTCGGGCCTCGCCCGGCTCGTTCGGCCTCCCGCCGCCCTAAGCGCGGACACCGGAAGCCCGACTCAGTACCGGCACCAGCCCGCGACTATGTCGCCCTTGCTGTCGCTCCCCGCGCCGCGATCGTACCCCTTCACCGACTTGACACGAATCGTCGTGCCGCCGTCATCAACCCCGTCGGGGCCAATGCTGTACAGGGTGTAGTGACCGTCCGGCAGGGCGACGTAGCGGAGCGGTGCTCCCGGCGACGCGAACGGATCGTCCGGGACGGCGGGTAATAATCCGGGCGTGAGGTCGGCGAGGCGGGCCGGGAGGTGTCCGGTTCGGGATCGGTAGACGCGTAGCGCGAGCACGGTTCGCAGGAGCGCGTCCCCCGTCTGGCTCATGGCGTAGTGGAAACGATTTCCTGTTGTAAAGGGCGAGACGATAATGGTGAACAGTTCCCGTGGCGGCTCGATATCGCTGTTCCCTTTAATGTACGGCTGACGAGACTGGGCGATGAGCGCGTCCATGTGCGCCGCAAGCGTGTCGGCGATGTACTTCCTCGGCACGACTTCGGAGTAGCTTGGGTGCGTAGCCTCCGCCTTCGGCTCATCCGAACCGTCGTCGCTAGAGCGCGGAAGGGGGTTCCGCTCGGGATGATCTATCATCTCAAAGGTGCCGCTGAGCAGGGAGTATTTCTCTTCCTGAAGTGAAACAGAGAGCGGAACCCGCTCAACGGCCAGCGCGTTGAGGTGACCGAGGCAATACATTGTTGTCGCGACGTCCATGCTGCTTCGCTGTCGCCAGAGATGACCGCGCCCGATACTCTCGCAAGTGAGACCATTCGCCTGTCCCTGAAGTCCAGTCTGGTTCGGTATCCGCCGCCCGAGTGTCACGGAGGCCAGGTAGTAGTCGGTTGCCTCTCGTTGCCGCCCTTCCTCCCACGCGACATCGCCTGCCAACGTGAGTAGCCGCGCGAGGTCTCGAAACGGGCGGCGGTTCGGCTGGTGGGATAGCGACACCGTGGTGTTCACTTCCTGGTACGGCAGACGGAGCGCGGCCATCGTCTCGCGGAGCGGCACGGCATTTTCGGTGACCAGTCCGTGCTTTTCGGCGTGCGTGAAGACACGGGGACACGGCACGATCAGGCTCGCATCGGTAACTTCGGGCGAGCGCGTGATCTTCGACGCGGCAGTTTGCAGTAGCGGGAACGCGTTCGCGCGTGGCATTGGTGGGCGCGGTGGGGCGACGATCACAACCGGAGCGGCTCGCTCATACGCGTACCAGACCAGCGGCACCCAGAACGGAACGAGGGCGAGCGTGATAGCAAGGTTGCGGCGGCGATCTGTCATGGGTGATAGACGTTCGGAAAGTAAGTTCGGTTGCGCGTGGGAGCGGGCAGGGGCGTGTCGGGTGGCGTTTCGGCAAACGCGGCCCGTCCCGCTCCCCCCACAAGCGCGACCCGAAGGGTCTACAGCACGCAGTGCTTTCAGCGGAACAATTCATTGTCCGCACGACGACCGCGACCGCCTCCCCCCGCCCCGAGCGCGCCGCCACCCACCGCGCCGCCACCCGACACGCCCCTACCCACCCAGTTGCGCCAACCGCTCCGCGAGTTTCGCCCGCTTCTCGTCCAGCTCTGCCGCCTGAGTCCGTGCCTTCTCCACGATAGCGGTGGGGGATCGCTCCACGAACTCCGGATTGTCGAGGCGTGCCGACAGTCCGCTCCGGTCCTTCTCGATCTTGAGTAGCTCCTTCTCGATCCGCGCCTTCTCCTGCGCTAGCTCCTCGGGGGTGACTTCGGGGCGCGGTAATCGAACAGTGCCGTACTTCGTCGTGCCGAGATAGCCGTCCGCCGGGCCGTCTCCGAGCGTTACGGTCTCGACGCGCCCCAGGAACCGGATCGTCGCGGCGTTGTCGGGGTCGGTGATCAGGGCGCGTATCGCCTCGTCCGCGATCCCGACGAACACCTCGCCGCCCGACGCCCTGACGCCGCTTTCGGAGCGCACGTTGCGAATCGCCCGGATCGTCTCCTGTAGCACCGTCCAGTCGCGCTCGGCGGCCTCGTCGGGCGCGGCTACTTCGGCAGTCGGGAATGGCGCGAACATTAGAAACTCCGTACCTGCCCCCTCCTTCGCACCGGGAAGCGTCTGCCAGATCGCTTCGGTGAGATACGGCATGATCGGGTGCAGGAGACGCAGGCTCCGCTCCAGCACCAGCCAGACGAGCTGTCGCGCCGCGTCCGCCCCCACCGCGTCCCCCTGAAGACGCGGCTTGACCGCCTCCACGTACCAGTCGCAGAAATCGTCCCAGAAGAAAACGTACAGTGCGCGGGCGGCGTCGTCCAGATTGTACGTCTCGAACGCGGCGTTTACGGCCCCGGCGGTCGCCGACAGACGGCCCAGGATCCAGCGATCCGCGATCGTTTCCGGCGCGGGATGCTGTTCGGTCGGCGCGAAATCATCGCCAAGGTTCATCATCACGAACCGGCTTGCGTTCCATATCTTCCCGGCGAAGTTCCGCGCCTGCTCGACCTGCTCATGCTTGCCGTCCTTGATCGGCTTGAACCGGATGTCCTGCCGCAGTCCGGCTTCTCGGGCAAGCGCGAAGCGCGTTGCGTCCGCGCCGTACAGGTTGATCAAATCCACCGGGTCAACGCCGTTGCCGAGCGTTTTCGACATGCGCCGCCCCATCTCGTCCAGGATCGTCGCGTGGATATACACGTCGCGGTACGGCTTGGCGTGGACGAACTCCTCGCCCATCATGATCATGCGCGCGACCCACAAATACAGGATCTCCTGCGCGGTGAACAAGGCGTCGGTCGGGTAGTAGTACGCCATGTCGCGGGCTGCCTGCTCGGACTCGGCGGGCCAGCCGAGCGTCGCGAACGGCCATAGGGCGGATGAAAACCAGGTATCGAGCACGTCGTCAATCTGTATCACGCTGGCGGTGTGTAGCTTATCGCACGCCTCGGACGGGGAACGGGCGACGACGTAGGAGTTCTGCTCGCCGGGGTCGCTCCCTTCGGCGCGCCAGAGCGGCATCCGGTGCCCCCACCACAATTGGCGCGAGATGGGCCAGTCGCGCAGGTTCTCCATCCAGCGCAGATACATATCCTTGTAGCGGGGCGGTACGAAGCGCACCTCGTCCGTTTCCACCACCTTAATGGCGCGGCGCACCATGTCCGTGCCGCCCATTTTGCAGAACCACTGCTTCGACAGGAGCGGCTCGACGATGGTCTTGCACCGGTCGCAACGGCCAACCTTCTTTGTGTACTCCTCAATGCGTATCAACTGCCCGATCTCCTCAAGATCGGCGAGGACCTGTTTACGGGCGGCGAACCGCTCCATCCCGGCATACTTCATGCCCGCCTCGACGGTCAAGCGCGCATCCTCGCCGATCACCACGATCTGCGGCAGGTTGTGGCGCAAGCCGCACTCGAAGTCGTTCGCGTCGTGCGCCGGGGTGATCTTTACCGCGCCGGTGCCGAACTCTTTCGCCACGAAATCGTCCGCGATTAGCGGGATCTCGCGCCCGACCAGCGGCAGTATTAACAGTTTGCCAAGGTGCGCGGCATACCGCTTGTCGTCAGGGTTCACCGCGACCGCCGCGTCCCCGAGCAGGGTCTCCGGGCGCGTGGTCGCCACCGTCACGCTCCCGGTACCGTCCGCGAAGTCGTAGCGCAGGTAGTAGAGCGAGCCGCGCTCCTCCTCGTTCTCCACCTCAATATCGGAGATTGCACTACGGTGGAACGGGCACCAGTTGACGATCCGGCTCCCAAGATAGATATAGCCGGTCTCGTAGAGGCGGGCGAATACCGTCATGATCGCGTCCACGTACGGCTCGTCCAGCGTGTAGCGTGTGCGCTCCCAGTCATACGCGCAACCGAGGCGGCGCAATTGGCTCAGGATGATCCCGCCGTACTCGTCCGCCCACTCATGGACCCGCGCCTCGAACTTCTCGCGCCCCAACTCCTGCCGGGTGAGTTTCTGCTTGGCGATCTGTTTCTCGACCACGCTCTGGGTCGAGATGCCGCCGTGGTCGGTGCCGGGCAGGATCAGCGTGTTGTAGCCGAGCATCCGTTTCCAGCGACCGAGCGTGTCCATGATCGTGTGGTTCAGCGCGTGCCCGAGGTGCAAGGCACCAGTAATGTTGGGCGGCGGGATCGTGACACAGTACCGTTTCGGGTTGTCGTCGGCGGTGGCGCGGAAGCAGTGGGCGGCCTCCCACCGGGCGTAGATGTCGGCCTCCGTGGTTTGCGGGTCGTAGCGGGTAGATAGTTCGGTTGACATAGTTTCCTTGTTCTGGACGCCGCAGACACGAAAAAGCCTCGCGTCCACACGGAGTCGTGGCGAAACGACGTCCGAGGACGCGAGGCTTCGTTTCCAAAAACCACGCGCGGTACCACCCCGGTTCGGGCGGGGGCGAACCCCACCCGCACTTAAAGCACGCGCTGTTTATTTCGGATCAGGAGCGCGGGCCTGACTGGCGACGGGGGTGACCTTCGGCGGAACCTATGTACTGTCGCGGCTTCCAGCCGATGACCGCGACTCTCTGGTGATAGGATGCACGCCTACTCTTCCCCGTTAACGCCCGTATGAAGTTGTGCGGCATTGTACCCCGTCGGGGCGGGGGGCGTCAACGGGGAAGAGTAGGCGTGCACGGCGGGAACGCGGCGGGTGAGCAACGCCGATGCGCGCGTGGAGGAGGGCCGGTTCGTAGCACACTGCTTACGAGAACGCAAAATCCCACTTGCCAGGTCTCGAACCGGGAGGTATGTTGACCCCGTGATCGTTACGAAGTGGTAAATGATCTCTTCGTAGCGAATCTCGGTTATTGCCATCCGTCTATTGGACACGAACGGTCTGTCCAGCATGCCATGACCCGCCCAAAAGAGGCTGTTATATCAGTATTCACGTGTCGAGCGACGGCTTGTCGCCCTGCTCTCGTTGGTTTCTTCCTGGTCGCCACGACTCTGTTGGCACTCGCACAACCGGCGCACGCGCAGTGGTCGATAGGAGTGTGTACTATATCCTTCCCACCCGGATACTCGTCTACGGGGTACCCGTTCAAGACCAAGGGCGGCGCGGCTGACGGGTACCTTTCCTCCGCTATCTCGGAGGTTTTCTCCCATGCGTCGGGAACCGTTCCCGCTGGGGAACAGAGCGTCCAGGCGACGATAGGCTTCAAAGCCAACTGTGTTCAACTGTTTAATTACAGCGGGGCTGGCACCCCTCCGATTCTATCTCCAAGCATCAGGGGCTTTGTGAAACTAATTGGCAATGGCGGACAGGGAAGAAGCGCGTATCTCGATTCGGAAGGGGGCACCTTGAGTATGTACTACACACTCGGCACGCTCGGTCTGCCCTCCCCTGGTACAAAACCCACGGGACCCAGAGGGCCAAGTGTGCAAGGACGTGCTTTCACACTGCAAGCCACCTCCAATGGCAATGCCTATGGAGTCGGGAGCACGTTCGACACTAGTTCGACGGCGAATATCGTCTACACACTCTGATCCGCCAGGCCGCGCGGATTGCTCTCGGGATCACGCCGTCGTGAGAGCAACCCGCGGGGACGCGACTTCCCGTTCCCACGGAGGATATTATGCCACTCATCTTCGCCGATAGAATCAAACGCCACGCTTTGTGTCTGTTGCTCCTCCTATGCCTACTGTCAAGCCCCGGCGCGAGAGCCGAGGACAACCCGCCCCCGCCGGATTCGGCGGCGGCGCACTTCCAGGCCGTGATCAAGAGCCTATCCGCTGACAGCGGGATTGCCATCGTCGCCGAAGGTGCCCCACTCGCCTTCGACGCCGCGATCACGACCGGCACCGCCTACGCCGCCACCCCGACCGAGACAAAGGTCGCGCTCCTCGCGGACGCGGCAAACTATGACGCGCGGAAGGCGCGCGGCGTCTTTCTTCTCCAGAAACGCTACTCAAATCCGCGCGACATACCATGCGTGACGATTAGCGAATGCCGCGCCTCCCTGCGCGAAGTGGCGTCCCTCCTATCCGGGCTGATGCGCCCGGTAGAGCCGGGGGACACCACCGACTCCAGGGAGCCATACGTCCAGTCCTTCTTCCGGTCGCTGTCGCCCGAGCAGGTCGCGGCGATGGAGAACACGCCCCTCCCGCTGGCGCGACTCACGCCCGCGCAGAAGGATAAGGCGAGCGATATGCTCGTTTCCACGTATCTATTCGACCTGAGCGACACGGCGAGGTACGCGGCATACGACCTGTCGGAACTGCCGAACGGCGCGCTTCACAAGGCAACGTGGAACGACGCGGTCATCAGTTGGAACGAGAAGAGCCGCCCGGATGTCGAGCGTTCGCTGAGCGATCAGCCGCTCAACTATGGCAACAGTAGTGCGAAAAGCACCGCGCCGACATCGGGATATGTAATGCCCGCCGAGGCACCGTCAACGCTCGGCGAGGAGTTCGCGCGGCTCAACCGACTCGCGAAGCTAGGCACCGGGGTCACGTTCGAGTTGGGGGACGGGTTCGCGGATAAGCCGGTCACGGTGGTGGGACTCGACCGACTTACCCCCGAGCAAGCCGCCTTCGCCCTCGCCTCGGTCTACGACCTGCGGGTTCGCCACGCGCGGTCCGGGGAACAGATCATCGCCCGCCCGTGCCTCTCTCCCGTCAACATCGGCAACGTCAAGGAAGCCATCCTCGGCGCGTTGCCCTCCCCCTTGGCGCGGATACTCACGAACAAGACCCCAGACAAACTCGTGCCGAAGGCGGATTGGGACATCATCGCAACGGTGAGTCTGTCCCCCGACGACGTGAAGAAGACGACGATCGTCCTGTATTTGAGCGAGGCGGTGCGGCTCCTGCGATAGAAGTACGAGCGCGAGATCGTCGCGGCGGGGAAGAAAGGCATGCCCGTCGCGGGGCTGGACGCGACGGAGCGGCGAGCCATCACAATAGGGGTCCTCGGGGACTTTCTCTGGAAGGCCGCGCCCATCCTTAACAGAGACACTCCCAAGTACTTCACGCGATACGAGGCCCTGCACTTCATGGGGAAGCGCTACCTGAACCCGGGGGACAACAAAATTAAGATCGCGCTAAACGTCGGCTATCTCGATTCCAAACAGGACGGCGTATTCTCGACGGTGGTCGGCTTCTCCAACGTCAGTGACGTCGAATAACGGGATCAAGGAAGAACCGTTCAGTTATCCGCTTCGCCGCGTTCTCGCTCGTGGATTGAAGTGTGGCAAGCAACCGTAATCAAACTAGCGTGACGCGAGCGTCTACCTGGTCTTGTTCGCCGCGAAAAAATCTGCGCCGAAGACCTTCCAGTTTGTGACCCGCAAACGGGAGCAATTCATCGTCCTCTCTCCCGACTGCAAGCGCGTCGCCCGTCTACTCCGCGTCGTCGCGCGGCGCGTACTCGCGCGTAGAGAAGATCAGCAGCGCGAGCGTGAGCGCGACCACGGTCACCGCGACTAACACCCCCCACGCCTGACTCATCGGCACCACGATCTTGGGCGCGCTACCGAACGCGAGCAGGATGTTCCCGCCCGTATCGGGCGCGGCGTCGGGCGTGATCTCGCGGGCAGACAGCGCGCGCAGATACGTCATGATCGAGATTTTCGCGAAGGCACCCGGTAGCGTCGGCACCCACGTCTCCCAGCCGAACACGAACAGCAACCCGTAGATGAGCGGGCGCGGCAGAAGCACCGCGAGTAGCAGAAACAGGCTCCCGTAGGCGAACCCGCCGAGGAGTAGCGCGAGCAGGTCGGGGCCGACGCCCGCCGTGCCGAACCTTGATACGCCGAACAGCACCAGCGCGAGCAGAACGGTCGAGAGCATAGTCGTCCCGATCACGATCAGCAGGCTCGCCGCGAACTTCGCGACCAGAATGCGCCAGCGCGGGAGCGGGCGCGTGAGCAGGTAGACTATCGTACGCTGCTCCAACTCCTGCGAGACGATGTTGGTGCTGTAGATAACAGACAGGATCGTGAGCGAGAACGAAAAGATGAGGCTCGGCACGAGGCTGTCATAGACCGACTCCGGGTCGAACTTGCCCGCCGGGGAGAGCAACCGCCAGAGCAGACCAAGCAACGCGGGCAGGAAGGCGACCACGAGCAGGATCGCGAGACGGCGCGGGCGGAACGCGTCGCGCAGACTGCTCCGGAAAAGAGATAGATCGCTCATTTTTCGAGTAGGTACCGTAGAACCGTTTCCAGATTGTTGTCGGGCGCGTCGAACGTGTCCACCGTATAGCCCCGCCCGAGAATGATCTCGGGGAACTCGCGGTAGAACTGATCCGGCATGCCGGTCTCGATGTCGAGCCGCCGCGCGTCCGTGGCGTCGAACTTGACCCCCAGCACACTCGGCAAAGCGAGTAAATCCCGCGCCAGTGCCCGCGCGTCTCCGCCGCTCGCCGGGGCGAGGCGGATCTGTACCTGGTGCGGGTGCCGGTCCATCAGGTCCCGGATGCCCTGCACGCTCCCCTGCGCGAGCAGACGCCCGCGCTGCATGAGCAGGATGTTGTCGGTTAGTTGCTCGACTTCGTACAGGACGTGGCTGGAAATCAGCACACAACGTCCCTGCCGCGCGAAATCGGTCATCAGGTCCGACATCTCGCGCCGCCCCATCGGGTCCAGGCCGTTCAGCGGCTCGTCGAGGATCAGCACTTGCGGATCGTGAACGATGCCCTGCGCGACCTTGATCCGCTGGCGCATCCCTTTCGAGTAGCCGCCGAGTTTGCGGTCGCACCGGTCGCTCATGCCGACGCGCTCGATGGACTCGTCCACCTTACGCTTCAGGGTCGTGCCGCCCATGCCGGAAAGCTGCGCCATCTGCGTCACGAACTCGCGCCCGGTCATCTCCTCGTAGAAGTTGTCAATCTCGGGGCAGTAACCGAGCTTGCCGAGCACGCGGCCGTTCGCGAACGGCGGCTCGCCGAGCAGTGTCACCCGGCCCGTGGTCGGATGCAACTGCCCGGTGATCAGTTTCAGGAGCGTGGACTTGCCCGCGCCGTTCGGCCCGAGCAGAGCCGTCAGCCCCGCGCCGATGGCGCAGGAAACGTCGTTTAGCCCGATCACCTGCCCGTACCAGCGGGACGCCCGCGATAATTCGATCATCGTTACTTTCTTTTTCGCACACGCGGCGCGCACATATTCTGGCCCGGTGCCGGCACCGGCGGTGTCAGAGCACCGTGCGAATCCCGGCACTTGCGGGCGGCTCGCCATCCCGGCGCGCGACGGCTACGCAACATCAGGGCCAATCCCAGTCTTTGGGGTGCTCACCCGCTCACCACTTCCACGGCCCGTACCCGCGCGGCGGCGACCCCTATCGGGAACACGATCAGCGCGCCGCCGATCAGCAGGAGCGGCACGAGCGGCGGCCGCTCGGGGATCGTGATCGGGGGCATCTCCTCGTCGGAGCCGGGACGCTTCTTGCGGAACCGCCGCCGCCCGCCCGCGTTCTGGACGATCTGGCGCGGCGTCAGATTGTAGAGATGCTCCGCGAGACCGTTCACGACGCCGCTCACCGACAGGTTCGACACCAGCGCGATTGTCGCGCCGTTCTTGCCCCCCTTGTCGCGGCTCTGCATCAGGTTCCCCGCCGTCAGCGCGACGATCAGCGTGACGAAGTAGAGCGCGGCGTAGAGCGACCCGGCGAGGCGCGGGCTTTTCGAACACGCGGAGATTCCCAGCACTAGCGACGCGTGCAGGGCGGCGGGGAACAGCGTCGCGCCCGCGAGGCGCAGGATCAGCGTCGGGTTCTCTTTCAGGAAACCGTCCCCGCTGTAAGCAACCGCGAAAAACAGGAACATCAGCAGTGCCGGGACGAACGATAGTGCGGCGAGTAGCAGGAACAGCCCGATCCATTTTCCGACCAGGTAATCGAGGCGCGTGATCGGCTTGCTCAGATAGACCAGTAGCGCGTTCGCCCGGTTATCCGCCGCGATACTGCCCGCGCCGATGGTCAGCGCGGCGATAAATAAGAGCAGTCCCGTGCCGCCAAGCCCCTGATCGAGCACTACCGCGTACTGATTTACCGGTGCCTCGCCGCCGAACTGCGCCCGCACGTTGCGCGTGAAATAGAACACCAGCCCGCTGATCAGGTAGATCAGGAGCACCAGCCCGCCCGGAATCCAGTAGCCGAGTTTTTTGAAGCCGGAGCGGAGCGTCGCCCGCGTGATAGTCCACCAGCGGGCGGAACGGTCGCGCAGTTCGCCGTCGTAGCCCCGGTAACTGACGTCAGCGATAGACGGCGCGACCTCGCGCGTCGGGGCACCGGGGATTACCGGCGGGGCAACACTTGTACCAATCTCGGGCGTCATGCGGTCACCGCTTCCATAAACACTTCTTCTAGACTGCGCTGGGCGGGGCGGAAGCCGCGCACCTGCGCCCCCGACTCCCGCGCCGCCTCGAATAACAAATTGCCCACCCGCGTTTCGGTGCCGGGCGGGAAAACGAACCGGCATCGCGACCCCTGCCGGTGCGCGAGCGTGATCTGTTGCCGCTCCAAAGTCGCGACGAACGCGTCCGAGAACAGCCGCAGATCCACCTCGAACTGCGCCTCGCCCGTGCCGCGCAACGCCGCGATAGGTCCCTGCCGCAGTACCTGTCCGCCCTTCATTACCACTACAGCATCGCAGGTGCGCTCGATGTCGGGGAGCAGGTGGGACGAAACAATCACGGAAAGTCCCTTGCCGTGCGAGATGTCGCGGATTAAATCCAGCATCTCGTCGCGCCCTTGTGGGTCCAGCCCGTTCGTCGGCTCATCCAAAAACAGTAGTTTCGGCCCGTGGACGAGTGCCTGCGCGAGCTTGATGCGCTGTTTCATGCCGGTCGAGTACGTCTCGACGTTGCGATACCGCGCCTCGCCGAGCGAGCAGTATTCCAGCACCTCGTGGGCGCGGCGCAATGCCTGGTTCGGCGGCATTCCGGCGAGTTCCCCGGCGTACGCGACGAACGTCACGGCGTTCATGCCCGGAATGTGGCAGTCCTGCTCGGGCATCAAGCCGACGCGCTGGCGGATGCGGAGCGGCTCGCGCCCTATGTCCATGCCGAGCACGCTCCCGGTACCACTCGCCGGGGTCAGGAACCCGAGCATGGTTTTGATCAGCGTGGACTTGCCCGCGCCGTTCGGGCCGAGCAGTCCGACGCAACCGGCGGGCACGTTGAGCGAAAAGTCCTCCAGAATGGCGCGGGAGCCGTAGCGAACGGTCAGCCCGACGACGGAGGCGACCGTGGCGGATACAGCGGAATCGGTGACGGTGGAGGTAACGGGGGCGGTGAGTGCGGTAACGGTCATACGGTATGGCCTATTATGACGTTTAAGTAGAAAAATAGTTGCACTCGCCTGGTTGGTTTACACAGATTTATGGTTGTATCGCCGAAAGTTGGGTAGACTGGTTGCCAGCTGACTGCTCTAGCAAAGTGAATGATACCGCCGAGCATGACAGCCGCGTGGTGGCTCTCTTAACAATCTAACACTGTCCCCACGCCGGGAAAGGTGACGTATGAAACGTATTCTCGTTCTCGCTTGTGTTCTTAGTCTGACCGCGCTGTGTCAGAACGCCGTCCACGCACAAGTTATCTGGACCGACTGGACCGGCGGCACCGCCGGTACCAACGGCGCGGCTGTCGGCTCGCTCACCGTCGGTACGACCACGGTGGGAGTGGCGTATGCCGGCGAAATCCAGTCCCTACAGACTAGTGGTGGTACGGACTATTGGAACCCGTCCGCGCCGTATATCAGCGCGACCGTTCCGAACGCGCCGCCGACGCCGGACATCATCGCCATTTCACAGGCGAGTACCAAAACGATCACGTTCTCCCAACCCGTCACGAACCCACTGTTCGCGGTAGTGAGTCTGAACGGCAACGGGTACCGCTTTGACCGCGACTTTTCCATCTTGAGTTTCGGGCAGGGGTTCTGGGGCAACGGGACGCTGACCCGACAGGTAACGAGCGGTGGCCTGTTTGAGCTTGACGGTACGGGCGAACCGCATGGTTTGATCGAGTTTCAGGGACGTTCTCCTCCATCACGTGGGACAGCCTGACGGCGGGGAACTGGAACGGCTTCACGATCGGTATTCGCGGCGTGGCACCGACCGTGGTGCCCGAAGCCGGAACCGCCGCACTCGTGCTTCCGCCGCTCGCCTTCGCGCTCGCGGGGGCCATTCTTCTCCGCCGCAAGAAAGCCATCCCCGCCGCGTAGACGCCCCCGCATTGAGATGAAGTAGTCGGCGTCGCCGCGCCGACTGCTTCGTCTCACTCCGTTTCGCTCCTACTTTTTTCGCCTCTGGGACAGAATCCAGCAGAGCAGTTCCGGTTCCTTAGTAGGCGTAGTCCCAACTATTGTGGCCGACGCCGGAATATTCGTTGTAACATGCTCGTTTGATTCGCGGGCGAGTAGCGCGGCGGCCATCTGTCACCCTTCGGCGATGAGTACGCTCCCGTCCACGTCGCCGTGGAACACCCAGGCGGGAAGCGCGGCAACCGCGCCGCGCACACTATGTCGCGGTTGCCGTGCGCGGAAGGTAACTATTCAGCCGTGCCAGATCGCCAGGTCGCGAGGCAACATGTCAGCGATCCCATGGCCCGCGCGGAGCCCGGTGCCCTCCCCAGACGCGCCCCCGGCAGGCTACCTGCCGGGGGCAGGAGTCCGCGCGCCCGACGCTTTGGCCCCCCCGGGGGCCGGGGGCGCGCCCCCCCCCCCCGAAGTGCCGGGGCGACCGAGCCGACCCCGACTCCCCGCCACGAAGCCTGCGGGACGGAACAGACGGGTGGCGGAGGCAGGTCTATAAGGCATCCTCCGTATACGTGACTGCTTCCCCGTTCTCCGAGAAGTAGACCTCATGGATAGCAAGCTACACACCGGTCTCGTCGCCATGGCGGATCACTCGGGGGTCCCAATAGGATAATGTTTGGTTGGCCATCTGATTCAGTCTATAAGGCACCGTTCGGCTTCCGCTGGTCGGAATCCTGCCGGATGATGGGGTGGCTACAGAGCGGCGACGCAGGATAAACCCCCACGCGGAACGAATCCTAACGCACCATGTCCGAAGTTGCCGCCCGCGCCGACGCGCAAGCCCATCCCCCGTCGCCCGCCGACCTGTCCGCCGATCTGCCGCCCATTGATGAACGCGTGAGCCGCATCGTCAACGTCGCTTATGCGCGCATCATGCGGATACGCGAGCATGTCACTGCTATCCGTTTCGCGACGCCGGAAGACGAGGCGCGGCTGATGGCACTGCGCGGCAAGCGGGTGCTGTTTCTGCCCAACCACCCGACCGCTACCGACCCGCCGGTCATGTTCGGCCTGTCGCGGATACTGGGCGAGCCGTTCCGCTACACCGCGATGCAGGAGCTGTTCGAGGGCGCGGTCGGCGCGGTGGTCGCCCGCATCGGCGCGTTCCCGATCCGGCGGGGAATGCCCGATCGTGCCGCGCTCCGCAAATGCCAGGCGTCGCTCCTGGTCCCGTCGGGGAAACTGGTGCTGTTCGCCGAAGGGGAAGCGCACGGGCAGAACGATTACCTGCTCCCGCTCAACTCCGGCTTCGCCCAGGTCGCGTTCTGGGCGCGGGAGAAACTGAGCGAGACGGAACCCGAGGCGGACATCCTGTTACAACCGGTCGCGATTAAATACCGGTTCGTGGACGCGCACGACGCCCGGCGCCAGATCACGCACGCGTTAGAGCACATCGAGCGAGACCTCGGGATTACGCCCGAAACGCACGCGTCGCTGTACCGGCGCACGCGCGACGCGTCGCTAACGATCCTCGCGGGCATCGAAAAGGAGTACGACCTGCCGACCGGCGCGCGCGCCGACACCAACGACCGGCTGGGCGTGCTGTACACGTCGCTCGAAACCCGCGTCGCCGCCATGCTCCGCGTCCCACTCCCGAAGGAGACGGTGCTGGTACACCGAATGCGCACGCTGTTCAACGCGGCGTACGCCTACCGCGAGAAAATGGAGCACGGTGGCACGCGCTACGATCACCGGCTTCAGGAGCGGCGCGAGTGGATCGCCGACGCCTGCCTCGCGGATCTGCGGCGGGTGGAGAACTTCATGGGTGTGCGAGAAAAGCGTCTCGAAGCGGACGCGACGCTGGAACAGATTCGCGAGATGCTGGTACGCCTCGAAGCCGAGATATACGGCGAGAAGCGCACGCATCCTCTGTGCGATGTCACGGTGGCGTTAAGCAAGCCGTTCTCTATGAGCGAGCGGACCGAGGCATACAAGGCCGATAAGCGTGCCGAGGTCGCCCACGTCACCGCCGACGTTCAGGCCCGGCTACACACGCTTCTGGACGGGCTACAGGGAGTTTCGACGTCCGCGGCCGCCGAGGGGTGACCCAGGAGTTTACCCCGGTTGTCTCCGAGACGTCCACCGTCTAACCTCTCGCGTGACCTCACCCTGGAAGGGACTCCGGGGTGCAATTACGAGGAACATGCCCACGTGCTAGACTATTGTCGCGCGGCCCTCGGCCCCCCGGTTAGCCAGTCGGAATGCAGAGCCTTTTGCGCGGCGGCGTTCGTCGCGCCCGTGTCGAGCGGCGCGGCGGTAGATGCGGACCGCCTCCTCCCTGCCGACGTCGGCCTTCGCGCCTCGCTTGTAGAAGCTGTCAATCTGTGACTCGTTGACCAACAAGTCGCAGAGCATCCGGCGCGCGGGGGCGTAGTTCGGCGCGGCGGCGATCGCCACCCGTATCTTATAATGGTCCCATAATTTTAGACAGAAAATCGGGTTCTATTAAGGTGGATAACCATGATGAAAAGCACCCGGAAACAGTACCCATCGGCCCTCAAAGC
>JAYUUO010000240.1:0-8635 GCA_043754515.1 Armatimonadota bacterium | reverse complement strand
CCCTGGAAGCCAGCCGCGGCACTACGGCGGATCGTCCCTTTGGGACGCGGGTTACCTGATCAGACGAGACGGGGGGCTGCGGTATGTTGGAGAGAAAGCCACATTCACAATCCCGGCGGGGGCCATCGCCGACCTGCGCCTATCCCCCTACTCGTCCGGATCATGGATCCCATTCCGCATGATCCTTTTGTCCGAACGGGCGAACGCGGAAGGTAAGGCGGCGTCGTTACAGATCGCTCCCGCGAGCGCGGCGTCTCTGAGCGACTTGCGGGCGGCCACGGACGATCTACTACGAAAGCTTGGTGAGTGGCGAATCGCTTCCGGGGTGACAGTCGTGGAGGAGACCTCCCCATCCCGGTTGCCAGACGTGAACGTCACGGGCGGGGCGACCGAGCGCGACGTCGCGAAGCCCGCCATGTTGCTGCCGGGGATATTCCGAACGATCGGTGTGACAGTCGCGGTCGCGATTCTCACGGGGCTACCAGGGCGCGGAGTAGTTTTCTGTGTGTCAGTCGCAACCGCAGTCTGCCTGACGGACGCGGCGCGGCTCCTCATTCGCGGACGCCGAGCCCCCCCCCGTGCCGAGCACGAAGTAACAGGACGCATAGCGCGGAGGCGTCACTGTTGAAAAGGGGTCTCAGAGCAAACGCGCTGTGTGACTTCCGTGGTCGCTCGTCACGCGGTCACGCCCTCCAGGCCATACTCGTCAACGGGCGAGAAGTAGATGATCGTTACTTCGTCGTCGGGCGTGACGTCACGCGAGTAAACGCGCGATAGCAGATGTAGGATGTCATCTTGTGTGCGAAACTCGGGGTTCTCGCGCTGGATGTCACGTGGAGACAACTCGCGGATCGGCTTGACCTCCACGGCATCGAGGATGCCGGTGAACAGTTTCGTGTGGCGGCCGAAGCGTTGCCCTATTGTCACCCAGACGATCTGTCCGGTCTGGTACTTGTCCGATTTGTCGCCGAGGCGGATGGTGGCGGTCTTGCGCCCCTTGCGCAGGGCGTCGCCGTAGAGTTCGTTGTAAAAATTGAGCGCGAACATGTGTCGGAGTGTCCTTCGCCGGTCGCGCGATAAATGCTGCACCGGTTCGTTTCCCCGCATTATACAGCACACTTCGCGGTTTCTAGGCGCGGGGAGCGGGGAACGTCGTTCCCCGCTCCCCGCACCTAATTCCCCAGCACCCTATTCCAATCCTCAGGCGTGTTGACATTCGCGAGCGCGGCGGCGACTTCGGGCGGGCCGTCCGCGAGCGCGAACCCATCTCCCCCGGCACGAATTAGCGCGTGAAGCGATCGTTTGCCGTCCGCGATGTTGGCGTCCAGGATCGGGAGGCACGTGAGGGAATAGACCGCGAAAAGCGGCTCCCACTGACCGGCGTTTCGGGTGACGACACCGTACTCACCTCGCCGCTGGGTGATGAGCCAGCGCAACGCATCCCCGGTCAAAAGTGGCAGATCGCAGGAGAGCGCGAGCAGGTCGCAACCAGAGACCTGACGGAACGCGGTTCGCAGGCCGCCGACCGGCCCGAGTCCCGGTTCGTCGTCGGGGACGAAATGGGCCGCTTCGTGGTCCGACCCGTCTGGTAGCGCGCGTCCGACGATCAGCGGCGTGTCCGAAACCGTGAGGGCGATGCGAATCGTGCGATTTAGAAGCGTTTCGCCACCCACGATCAAGGATGCCTTGTCCCTACCCATCCGGGTGCTCAGCCCCCCGGCGAGTATTGCGACTCGAACCGGCTTACTATTCGTGATAATTATACTCGTCATGCTTCGCTCCATTGTAACCCTGTCGTACCTCGCGTGTCGAATGTTTAAAGAGGACAGAAACATGCTCAATCAAGCCCAACGGGACGAAACCCCCGATGTTCGCACCGAGGCGTCCCGCGCCGACAGCAACGCCGCTTCCGGCTCTTACGCCGCCCAGGTTACCGCGCCCCGCTACTCATCCGATACCGGCACGCGGGAGCGGCCCGCGACCGCCATGCCCGGCATTGTCGGACTCGTCCTGATGCTCATCACGGCGTTTTTAGCGTTCACCCAGTTCGTTGGTGGGACGGGATTGAGCGTCTTTTTCGGGTTCCTGCTCTCCATCGCCTTCTTCTGGCTGTGGAGCAGTTCGATGATTATCGAGCCGAACGGTAGCCGCATTCTGACGCTGTTCGGGAAATACCAGGGCACGTTACGCACGAACGGCTGGTTTTTCGTCAACCCACTCACCGGGAAATCGTCGCTCTCGCTCCGCGCCCGCACCCTGAACGGCGACCGGCTGAAGGTGAACGACTCGACGGGTAACCCGGTCGAGATAGCCGCGATCATCGTTTGGCGCGTGTCGGACACCTACCGCGCGTCGTTCGAGGTGGACCGGTACGAAGAGTTCGTCCGACTCCAGAGCGAGACGGCGGTTCGCCACCTCGCCTCGACGCACCCGTACGACGCGGAAGACCACGAGATTTCGCTCCGGCGCAACACGGACGTCGTCTCCGAGGATCTGAAGTCGGAACTCAACGAGCGGCTTGCTCGCGCCGGAGTGGAAGTCCTCGAAGCGCGGCTCTCGCACCTCGCCTACGCGCCCGAAATCGCTGGGGCCATGCTCCGACGCCAGCAAGCCTCGGCGGTGATCGCGGCGCGGCAGAAGATCGTAGAGGGCGCGGTAGGCATGGTCGAGATCGCGCTGGACCGGTTGCAGGCGCACGAAACGATCAATATGAACGAGCGTGAAAAAGCGGCACTCGTCTCCAACCTGATGGTGGTGCTCTGTGGCGAGCATTCGGTACAACCGATGGTGAACACTACCGCCGCGTCCGCGTCGCCGTCCGGGCCAAATGGTGGGCCTGCCTAGCGGTAACCCGCGCCGTGCCGGGCGGTAAAATGGAGTCATGAGAGACATACTAGGCCAACCCATTCCTCCGGGGAAGCGTAAGTACACCGGCTTGTCGCTCCGAGACGCGATGCTACTAATCCCGGCGGCGGAGTTCGCCGGATGGGACATGGCGGTGCCGGGGGGCTACCTATGGGACACCCTGACCCGGCTCACTTGCTTCGATATGACAGGCTGGAAGCCGCGAAATTGATGTTAATTGATGCCGTGCTTCTGGAGGAGATCCCACGTCATGAGCGGCTCAAGGCATGGAAGGGTGAGTCACTCGATACCGGCATATTATTTTTCACCATCCCAGTTTCTCTGCTAGCCGATTCGTAAAAGAAGGAAATGATTATGCCGCTTACTGCCGATCCAAACATCACCCGTTCTGCCGTGGTCGCCGTTCCTACCGGGGATGGAATCGTCGCTGATCGCCGCCCGCGCTTCCAGCGGTACGAACCCAGGCGCATCGTCGGCACCATGGCCCTGGAGGAATGGGACGAATTTCTAGAAAAATCGAAGCATAGATACCATTATGTTTACGGGAAGGTCGTACAAATGGCGGGAGCAAGCCCGGAGCATAATCTGGTATCAATGAATTTCGCGGTTACGCTCCGGGTAGCTTTAGAAGCCATGGACAGCCCCTGCGAAGTTCTGGAGAGCGATCAGCGCGTGTACGTTAGGGACAACCGGTACTACTTTCCTGATCTTGTCGTCGTGTGCGGCGCGATGCAGATTGACACTCGGGACGCCCTGCGCAATCCGGCGGCGATTGTCGAGGTACTCAGCCCGACGCCGGAGGCCGACGACCGCACCGACAAGTTTCGTGAATACCAACTGATGCCGTCGCTCCGGCACTACATCCTCGTAGATCAGAACCGGGTCGCCATCACACATTTCGAAAAGATTCCGGGGGGGGTGTGGGCGATTGTCGGTGACTACCGTGACCTCGCCGACAATCTAACGCTGAACTTTGGTGAGGGCACGGTTGCCGTACCTTTGTCCCGCGTTTACCGTAATGTCACTCTCTCGGAGAAAGTAGTTATCGACGAGCCGGACGCATGAGCACCAGGGTCAGTGGCGACGCTTCCGAAGACGGAGGCCGATCACCATCAACCCGGTCACGGTTAACGGCAGTGCCGACGACTCCGGCACGACCGTAGACCCGTAGATGCGGAATGCGCCCTGTTGCGCCGCGCTACCATACTGCGTCCACGACGTCGGGAGTTGCGAAGGGGGTGCGCCGGGAGAGGGAGGAGAGGTCGCAACGGCCACGAAGCCGGTCGAGTCCCCTTCCTCCGCGAGGGAAGTATTCCAGTCCATCACAGCGTCACCGGGCGCGGTGCCGATCAGCCAGTACCCCACATCCGCCGTCAGAAGCGGATGGTTCATTGACCCAATTATCATGTTCGGGTCGGACTGTTGCACCACCTCGCCGTTATCAAGATCCTGAATCGGGGCGTTTGTGATGCTCCACTGTTCGAGCAAATGATCGGTGTCGGGCACGCCTCCGGGAAAATCAGCGGTGCCGTTTTTCGCGGTCGTTAGGGAAATCGTGATCGCGTTGGTTGTCGTATTTGTGTGCGCGAGTATTGGTGCCAGGACGTATTCCAGCGTATCAGTCGAACGCGGGGTAAAGAAGAACGCGTGCGCCTGGTACCCGCTGTCGGTAAAAGGGCCGGTAACGGTGCGGCCTATCCAGCAGTTCTTCCCCAGAACCGGCAGGTTGGAAAAGAGAAGCGCATTCTCCGCGTGGGCGGTGTCTCCTGTGACTGCGAGAAGCGCAATCGAGGCACCTGCTAAAGCGAAGCATGAATGATTAGCGCGGCGAACTGAACGCTCGTTTCGGAGAAACATAACCTTACTCAATTCCTAAATCACCCGGCGGCATGGCACCGGGTGATGCTGTCCCTGGTGGGACGAACTACACGACTCATTTACTGGTGCGGCGGCGGCGGACGGCGACAAGAGAAAGAGCGGCGAAGCCAATCAGCCCGAGCGTTCCCGGTTCCGGAACCGTAGTGCCAAAGGTCGTAATGACGTTCACCTCATTGGCCGTGCCGAAGACAAAATACTTAGGATCAACCAATCCGTTCGCACTTCCTAATGGTTTCGTCGCGCCGGTATTTTGAATGACCGGCGTGACAGTGCCGACGGCCTGCCCGTAAGATTTCCCCCCCGAAACGGTGACTCGGGAAATATTAGAGGTGTCTGTGACAGCACTGTTTGTCGTGTACCCGTTCAGGCTGGCGACATACAGGTTACCGTCCGGTCCATTCTGGATGCCGAAGCCGAAATTCAGCGAGGGGCTGGTCACGCTGAACGTACCATCCTGCACGCCCGTTAACGCGTTGTACTTGAGGATCGAGCCGTTCGTCGCGTTCTGACTGCCGTGATTATTCACTGCGTATAGCGAGCCGTTATTGATCGCCATCCCGGTAATACCGTCGGTGAATGTGGTTGTGGTGTTAAACTGACTTTTGGTGGTGAGTGTCGGTGTCGTAAACTTGAAGATGTTCTTGTTAACTGCGGTATACCCCGCCGCGAATACGTTACCAGTAGAATCAACAAGAAGGTCGTGCCACTTCTGCGTGTTGTCCGAGCCGGCAAGCACGCCAGGGTCGGTGATGGACACCGTAGACTTGGACGAGCCGATAGCACTCAGATCAATGGCATCGAGCGAGCTATTCACTTCGTCCGCCACGTACAAATACTTGCCGTTATTAGAAATGGCAATGTTCCCGACCCCGCCGAACCCAGTTATGGACCCTCGAAACAGTTTAGTAGCCTTGTCGTAGACATACACGACGTTATTGTTCGCGCCACCAACGCCGAAAATCTGGTTTATCGAGGCGGCTGTCCCCTCGGATATGGCCGCGCCCGATCCTGACAAATATGGTGTGGTATTCCCTGGGGTGCCTTCGTTCTCTGTGAACGTGGGGGCAGTGGCACCTGTTTGTGAGTAGTCATAGCGAAGGGTAGAGTTATTTGTGTTTCCCTGATAGTGAGATATATAAATCTCATCCGTTGTTGTTTGTGCGGAAGCAACCGAAATGGTAGAGGCGACAGCAAAAGCGGTGATGCCCGCGACGAGCAGGGCGCGTGCCTGTTTAGTGTGAGTGACGTCGTAATTCATGAAATGATATAGTAACTTCCCGTTTCGGTTTGAGTCTTCGTCCTTCTCGTCACTGGTAGGTACGATACCAAGCGACATGGTTCCCAACCCTATATAGATTGAAACATATATCTAAAGATGCGCGAAGAGGCGGCTTATTCACACTCAGGATGTTGTTTGGTGTTGCTCCACATCCCGATAATGTCCGTGACGCGGTACTCCAGTATGTAGCTAGGCATATGTAGCAAGATCCGTGCCAACACACCAGGCACCAGACTTGAATGCTTCCCCATCCGCTCGGCGGCGAGGCACCAGTGTGCAACTGAAATGTCATGATCGCGTCACTGCGTCCCCTACCGTGTTTAACAAGAGACGGCCTTCGCGGTATAATAATAGCGAATCTTGCGCGGCTCGGACAACGTTGACGCGGCTCCTTACGCCGCCTTCAGCCGCCATCGTACGCGCCTCGAAATCGCGACCGATGACTGCGAAAACGTCTGCTTCCGGTGGACCCCGCCGCCATACGATAAGCGGGTCCTTGAAGGAAACCATTGCCGACTTTGGAGAATCCGAATTATGTCCGCGCCATAACTGCGGACGACGAACTAACATTCGCCGCGAACGGCGCGGCTTTATCACTGAACGGTGGGCGGAATGGTGACGAGGCGGGCGAGAACGGCTCCGGGCCGACACGCCCGCCCCTTTCCCAGAAGCAACACCGCGTCACCGACAACCTGTACCAGCTACTCGATGTGTTGCCGCCGCGTCTGCGCGAGGCGTTAGAACGAGAGGTGCCGCTCGACGATCTGCTCGAAATTGTTCTCGATCTCGGCAAGCCGTCCGAAGTACGCTTCGGGTCGCGCGTCGTGGAACTATTCCCGAGCGAGCCGGAGAACCGCGACGTGATCGCGGGCATTCTCCGCGATCCGATGGAGGAAGCGGCGGACGAGGGCCGTGCCGCAGCCGAGATCACGGACGATGACATCGCCTATGTCATCTCGCGCATTGGCGACTTCGGCTTGGACAACCGCGCTGGCATCGAACGCACCCTGCACCGCATTTCTGCGATCCGCAACCGCCGCGAGCGCGTGGTCGGGCTGACGTGCCGTATCGGGCGCGCCGTGTACGGCACGATTGACATCATCCGCGACATCGTGGAATCCGGCAAGAGCATCCTGATGCTCGGTCGTCCCGGCGTCGGCAAGACCACGAAGCTACGTGAGGTCGCCCGCATCCTGTCGGACGAGTTCAAGAAGCGCGTCGTGATCGTTGACACGTCGAACGAGATCGCGGGGGACGGCGATATTCCGCATCCCGCCATCGGGCGTTCGCGCCGGATGCAGGTGCGCAAGCCGGAAGAGCAACACGCGGTGATGATCGAGGCGGTGGAAAACCACATGCCGCAGGTGATCGTGATTGACGAGATAGGCACCGAGCAAGAAGCGTTCGCGGCGCGCACCATCGCGGAGCGCGGGGTGCAGCTAGTCGGCACCGCGCACGGCAACTCGCTCGAAAACCTGCTCCTGAACCCGACGCTCTCTGACCTGGTCGGCGGCATCCAATCGGTGACGCTCGGCGACGAAGAGGCGAAGCGGCGCGGGACGCAGAAGACGGTGCTGGAGCGCAAGGCACCGCCGACGTTTGATGTGATCATCGAGATACTGGAGGTGGACAAACTCGCGATCCACCACGACGTCGCCAAAGTCGTGGACAAGATGCTACGTGGCCAGCAACCGCGCCCTGAGATCCGGGTGCGGAACCGCACCGGCGATGTCGAGGTCGTGCAAAAAGCCGAGGTCCCGGCGGACCGTCCGGGCGAGCGGACCGGGGGCACCTACGGCGTGACCTACGACACCGAGCCGGACGGGTTCGGGTTCGCCGGGTCTCGCTCCGAGGCGTCCGCCGGGCGTGATCGCGGTGCTACGAGCCGGGACATACCCGAGCCGCCGCAGAAAAGGGCACTCCCGGCGACGACCCGGATGTTCCCGTACGGCGTGTCGCGGTCGCGTCTGGAACGCGCCATCGCCAACCTGCGCGTCCCCGCCGTGGTGTCGCGCGACATGAATGAGGCGGACGTTGTGATCGCGCTCAAGGCGACGTTCCGCCGCGAACCGGCAAAACTGAGCGAGGCGCGGGGTAAGTCGCTCGGCACGTACGTCGTGAAGTCGAACACCTACATCCAGATAGAGAACGTGGTGCGCGAGATCTTCGGGATCGAAGGTGCCGCGCTCCCGTCCGATGAGGAGTCGGCGATTCAGGAAGCGGAAGACGCGATTGACTACGTGCGCGAGTCGGGCGAGGCTGTCGAACTGTCCCCCACTAACAGCTACCTTCGGCGATTGCAACACCAACTGATCGAGCGGGCGCAACTGTTCAGCGAGAGCATCGGGGTGGACCCGAAGCGGCGCATCCGCGTCGCGCAACCGTAGACGCTGAGTTTGCCGACGGAGTCTACTCGTCAAGGGAGCCGGGCCAATTTTGGCCCGGCTCTTTCTGTAAAAATCATTATTTCCTCTCCTCTCGAATATATAAAAATCGAAAAAGGATTGAGATCCCTACCGTTTCGTCGTTGTTCATTTCAACACACCTAACTATCTTGCTTCCTTATTTGAGTCGTCTTCGCTTGGGATACCTAGTGTTAAATAGCGAGTCCCA
>JAYUUO010000239.1:0-26693 GCA_043754515.1 Armatimonadota bacterium | reverse complement strand
AGTGGGCATATCCATCAGAGCATGTCCGACGGAAAGAACAATCTTTTCTACGATGCAAAAAGCGGCCGCTCAATGAGCAAAATGTTTGAAAGCTACCTTGCCGGGCAGGTGGCGTGCCTGATGGAATTCGGACCAATGATCTGGCCCACCATCAATAGCTACAAGCGACTGGTCGATGGTTTCTGGGCGCCAGTCAAACCGACTTGGGGGCTGGATAACCGTACGGCGAGTTTTCGTGTGATCGCAGGCAGTCCGAAGGCAACCAGGCTGGAGACGCGTTGTCCGGGTGCTGACGTAAATCCATATCTGGCGATGGCCGCCGTCCTGGCAGCAGGGCTGCACGGTATCGAGAAAGGGCTGAGACTCACCGCACCGCCAATCACCGGTACCAATCAGGGCTCGGAAAAAATTCCGCGCGCGCCGCGCACGCTAATCGAGACGACGCGCAATTTCCAGAAATCTGAAGTAGCCCGCGATTGGCTGGGCGATGATTTTGTCGATCATTTTTCTGCGACGCGCGATATCGGTCGCGGCTTTATCGTACTTTTCGATACCTAAAGATTTTAAATTTTTGTTTAATTCGCTTACGTACCACGCTCTCGCGGTGCCTAGCGGCAACTTGAGGACACCCGCAAGTCCTACTTGAGTTTTACAGGAACGTCGCAAGCGATCGCGCTCTGCGGACGCGTTCATAAGAGATCGCTTCGCTTTCGCATCGTAGTCGGCGGCGGTTCGTGGGAGACGTTCAACCGGATAGCCCGCAAGAATGGCGAGCCTGCTCACGACGGGAAACCGCTCGGAAACGGTCGGGGTGGAAGGAGTCTTCGTCATCTCGACAGTACGGAGGCTAGCAGACACGGGAGCACCAGCCTGTATCTCACCATGAAACGGTGTCGCGCGATGAGCAGGAGCCGTTGACATCATCACTGCTGTCGCGCTGGCGCGAGTCTGACCCGGAATCCTGCCAACGAACGCGGTGGTGCCTGACACCCTTGCGCTGGCAGCCTTCTTTTTAGCGATGAGTTTCAATGGCATCTTCTTTCCTCTGGCGACGAACACGGCACCTTCCTACGAGACCGATTATACCATTGTAGCCCGGTGGGGAAAGCGAACCGCCAGGATACGATGTTCGCCCAAGTGGGATTACCAGTGGCTCGCGTCGTCGCCGCGCATCAGGTGCAGGTAGTTGAGTTGCCCGTCGTGGTATGCCATGTGGTTGATCGCGAGTAGCACCGCGTCGAAGCGGGTCATCGGCGGGCGGGTCGGGGAGAGGCGCACGGTCGCCGCCCAGCCGTCCGGCGCGACCGCTTGCGCCGCGAGTTTCAGCACCAGCGTCTCGTGCGTCACGAAATCGGCCACGTCTTCGAGTGTTGTCAGGTGATCGCGCATAGCCTCGTAGTCGCCCGGGGACGGGGGCGGGGGTAGCGTCACCCTTTCCAGCACCGCCGCCATGCGCGTGTTGATCACGCCGCATTCGATAACGATTGCATAAGGGGTGCGGGTCGCGCCGCCGTGACACGCGCCGCGATCCGCCTCCGGAATGGCCCGGAGGTCGTTTAACAGTCGGTCGGTCACCCGGTCCAGCGCGGCGGTGAGCCGTTCACAAATATCGAGCGTCATCTCATCTCCCGGCATGGCGTTTAACTCCTGGCGTGCCGCGTGCCTATATTATCGAACCGTCGCGCCGGCGGGCACGCCGGACTCGGGCGTCACCAGCACCGGGCGACCGTCCGGGCCATCTACCGCAAGTAGCATCCCCTGCGAAACGATGCCGCGCATCTTGCGCGGCGCGAGGTTTGCGATCACGATAATCCGCTTCCCGGTTAGCTCCTCCGGCGTGTACCACTCGGCGATCGCGGAAAGCAGATCGCGCTCGTCGCCTTCGCCCAGCGAGATGCGCATGTGGAGCAGTTTGTCGGCTTTGGGCACCGGGACGACCGACAGGATCTCCGCGACGCGCAGTTGCACCTTCGCGAAATCGTCAATCGTGATGTACTCCGGCTCGCCGCTCGCGGGCGGGTCTTCGGGGGGGCTTGTCAGGTTCTCGGTCATCGGCTTCGTCACGCTTTCTACTGTTGGTCGCTCGGGCGGGGGGGGGGCGACCGGAGACGCTTCCCCCGCCGCGATTTTTCTCATGTCAATGCGCGGGAAGAGCGGGGTTGCCTCGCCCGTTGGCGTGCCGGGCTTGAGCACGCCGAACTGCTTCTCGATCTCCCACGCGCCCTCGGCACCGAACGACTCCGCGATACCGAGCTGCCGCGCCATCGCCTTCGCCGCGTTCGGCATGACAGGCGACACCATCAGCGCGGCGAGCCGCGTGCCCTCTAATGCGTTGTACACGGCGTCCGCCACCGCCGCGTCGTCGCCCTGCTTTGCCGCGATCCAGGGCTTATTTTCCGCCAGGTAGACGTTCACCGCCGAGATAAGCGACCACGCCGACTGCAACGCGATCCCCCAGTCGAACTTTTCCAGCGCACTTTCGTAGCCCGCGACGGCGGCTTCGGCGACGGCTTTGAGCGCCGGGTCCAGCCCGCGCGGCGTCGGCACCTGCCCCGTATGGTAGCGCGCGCTCAGCGTACGATTCAGGACGTTACCCAGGTCGTTCGCCAGATCCGTGTTGAACCGGGACACCATCATCTCCTTCGAGAACTCGGAATCGTCGGTGAAGCGAATGTCGCGAGCCAGGTAGTAGCGGAGCGCGTCCACGCAGATCTCCTCGCTCGCCCCGCTCCCGGCTTGCAGGTACGCCACCATTTCTTGCGGCGCGGGGATGTTGCCCTTTGACTTCGCGCCCTTCTCCCCGCCGATGGTCCACCAGCCGTGCCCGACCACATGCCCCGGTAGCGGCAGGTTTAACGCCATCAGCACGGCGGGCCAGAATGTCGCGTGGAACCGGGTGTAGATCTCTTTCGCCATCAGGTGTACGTCGGCGGGCCACAGTGTTTCGTAACCGGCATCGGGCCAGCCGGTCGCGGTGAGATAGTTGATCAGCGCGTCAAACCACACGTAAACAACGGCTTTGTCCTCGTCGCCGGGGACGGGAATCCCCCAACCCGTGCGGTTTTGCGTGACGGTGATGTCGCGTAGCCCCTCATCAATGAAGGACAGCACTTCGTTGCGCCGCGTGCCCGGTAGTAGGAAGTCGGGGTTCGCTAAAATGTGAGCTTTGAGACGGTCGCCGTACGCGGACAGTTTGAAGAAATACGCGTCTTCCTGTACCCGCTCCACGGTCGCGCCTTTGTTGACACCCTCTGCGGTGACGGTTTTCGTCTGCGCGTCAACATCCGTGTCGCGAAAGAACGTCTCGTCCTTGACCGAGTACCAGCCCTCGTAGACGCCTTTGTATATGTCGCCGGTCGCCTGTAGTCGGCGGAATATATCCTGCACCACGAAGACGTGGCGCGCGTCGGTCGTGCGGAAGAACTGGTCGTAGTCGCAGTTCAGGAACTTCCAGGTGTCCACGAACCGTTGCGACACTTCGTCCACGAACGCCATGGGGTCCGCGCCCGCATTCTGCGCGGCTTCGAGCACCTTGCGGGCGTTCTCGTCGGTGCCAGTCAGGAAGTAAGGCCGCCCGCCGCGCAGGAAGCGATACCGCTTGATGGCGTCGGCGAGGATCGTCGTCGTCGCGGTGCCGATGTGCGGCGAGCCGTTGACGTAGTAGATCGGGGTGGTAACGTAGTAGCGTTTTTCGGTGTCGGGCATAGTGTGACGGTATCGCGGGGCGCGGCGCGTTAGTTAAATAGTGCGTCACGCATGTAGTAAAATGCGTAACGGAGAGTGGACGCCGCCCGGCGATTAGTGTACCGTATATCGTGAGGTAGCGCGGCGTAGCGCGGGTGGGGCGCGAAGCGTGTAAAGCCAGAGGCAACCAGATGAAAAAAGCACTACATTTCGGCGCGGGCAACATCGGCCGCGGCTTTATCGGGCAACTCCTCTCCGAATCCGGCTACGAAGTAGTCTTCGTGGATGTCGCGGAGGAGTTGGTTCGTCTTCTTAACACGCGGCGCGAGTACCCCTTGCGCCTCGTCTCGCCGGACGGCGGGAAGCGCGACCTGCACGTCGCCCCGGTACGCGCCGTGTCGTCCGACGATGTGGAAGGCGTGCGTGCCGAATTCGCGGCGGCGGATCTGGTCAGCACCGGCGTCGGCGCGAACGTCCTGCCGCTCATCGCCCCTCTGCTCGCCGCCGGGATCGCGGCGCGCTCCCGCCATCAGCCCGCCGCGCCAATTGACATTCTGCTGTGCGAGAACCAGTGGCACGCCGCGACGTTCCTTCGCGATCATACAATTCCGCATCTGGATGCGGGCGCGCGGGACTACTTCGACGCCCACGTCGGACTGGTCGAGACCGTAATCGGGCGCATGGTGCCGCGCCCGACGCCCGCGCATCTGGCGGAGGACCCGCTCCTGCTGGTGACCGAGCCGTATGCGGAGTTCCCCTGTGCGCGAGCGATGTTCCGGGGCACCATTCCCGCCATCGTCGGCTTGCAAGCCGTTGACAATTTCGCCGCCTACGAGGCACGGAAACTATATCTACATAACGCGGGACACGCCGCGCTCGCGTATCTGGGCGCGGGCCGGTACCTGTACATTTACGAGTGCGTCGGGGACGCGGGCATCCGGAGCATCACGGAAGCCGCGCTCGCCGAAGCGGGCGCGGCACTGACGGCGCGGTACGGCTTCGACCCACCCGCGCTCGCCGACTTCACGAATGACCTGATGGCGCGGTTCGCCAGCCGCGCGCTCGGCGACACGGTGTTCCGGGTCGCGCACGACCCCGCCCGCAAACTGCGCCCCGGCGACCGTCTGATCGGCGCGGCGTCCCTATGCCTCGAAGAAGGAATCGTCCCGAACGCGCTGGCAACGGTGATCGTGGCGGCTCTCGCCTACCACGACCCCGCTGATCCCGGCTCGCTCAGCATGCGCGACGAAATAGCGGACGCGGGCGCGGGCGCGTTCCTGAGCGGCCACTGCGGACTTGCACCGGATTCACCGCTCCGCGCGCTTATTCTCGCGGAGTATCGGGGCGCGGATGTGCTACAATCCTCGCATGTCATTCCTTGAACTACGTTATTTCAGCAATGCACTCGGCAAGCATACGGCGGCGAACGTCATCCTGCCCGAGGTGGGCGAGCCACCCTACCCGACGCTCTATCTGTTGCACGGGCTTTCCGACGATCACACGGCGTGGGCACGGAACACGAGCATCGAGCGGTACGTGTCGGGGCTTCCGCTGATCGTCGTCATGCCGGACGGCGGGCGCGGTTTTTACCTGGACGCCGTGGAAGGGTTCGCATTCGGGACCGCTATCGGCACGGAGTTGCCCGACCGGATCGAGCGCACCTTCCCGGCGAAGCGGACGCGGGACAGCCGCGCGCTCGCCGGGCTTTCGATGGGCGGCTACGGCGCGTTGCGCCTCGCCCTGGCGCACCCCGAGCGGTTTTGCGCGGCGTCGAGTCTGTCCGGCGCGGTCGAGTTCGGTCACGCGCCGCGCCGCGATCGGTCGCCCGAGCAACAGCGCGAGTGGAATCGGGTACACGGCGAGAACCCCGAGAGCACACACGCGGACTTGTGGCACTTAGCCCGCCAATCGTCCTCGGAGACGCGCCCCGCGCTCCGGTTCGACTGCGGCACAGGGGATTTTCTGATCGATGACAACCGGCACCTGCACACGTTTCTGGGCGAGATCGGGGTGCCGCACGAGTACGTCGAGCATCCCGGCGAGCACAACTGGGCGTACTGGGACGAGCACATCGTCGAGACGCTACGGTTCGTGCTGTCCGCGATGACGCCGCCTGTCCCTACCCCGGCAGATTGATCACATACTCGGCGAAGGTGCGGAAGCGGGCGGCGACGCGGTCATAGCCGAACCGCTCCTCGGCGACGACCCGCGCCGCCGCCCGCTTCGCTTCGGCGTCCGCGACGGTCACGGTTTCGAGCCACGCGGCGAGTTTGTCGTGGAACGTCGCGCTCGCCGGGTGGTACGGGGGCAGTGCCCAGCCCGCCGCCTCGCCGATGTAGTCGAAGTAGCCGGGGATGGGACTGATCCCAATCGGCAAACCGGTGGCGAGATATTCGGGCATCTTGGTCGTCAGTCGGTACGAGCCGAGGTCGTCGAGCGTCTGCGTAATGAACCCGATGTGCATGGCGTTCATCGCGCGGACCACCTCCGTCTCCGGCACCCGCCCGGTGAACAGGACCCGGTGTTTGAGCGACTCTGGCACGCGCTCTTGCATAATCGGTCTGCCGGTGCCGTCCCCGACGATCAGGAACGAGACGTCACTCCGCTTGAGCCTCCGCGCGGCCTCGACGAGTTCCAGGCCGTAGCAGTACTGTTGCCGCGCCGTCCAGAGTAGGCTACCGACGATGCCGCAGACGAGGTGTCCGGGGGCAAGCCCGTAGCCTCGCCGTATCGCCTCACGCTCGGACTCAGGAAGCGGGCGGAACAGGTCGAGGTCGGCGGCCCCTTCCACCGTGACGCCGCGCGGCGCGCCTAGCTCCAGTGCCCTGCCGGTGAGATACGGCGTCCAGCCGATGAAGCCCGCGCTGTGGCGCATCAGGAGCCTTTCGTACACCCCGAATAGTTTCCCCGCCAGCGCGCCCTTCGTGACCCGGAAGAAGCCCTCGATCGGGTCGCCGCTACTGACGATGTATCGCGTCTTGCGCTCGCGCGCGGCGCGGATCAGGTTGATCCCCCCGGCGATGCCGGTGCTTTCCTGGTAGACGAGCCGCCAGGGCCGGTCGTTCAGGATGCCCCACAGCGTCTTCATAGAGCCTTTGCGGTCGTTCTTTTCCAGGTCGTAGAACGCGCAAGGCGTCGCGAGTCGCGCCGCGAGTCGGCGCATCCGCAGGCCGTGCAGGTCGCCCACGCCGCCCGTGTTAATGCACAAAATCTCCGCGTCCGCTCCGCCCTCGTATCTTCCGATAGCCGTCGTCAACTGTGTTTCCCTTTCGCCGCGTCACCATTATAGGGGATTTGGCGCGGGAGCGGAACCCGCTGCCGCCGGGCCGCGTCTAACGCGTTGACGGCGGCGTGGTTTGCGCCTATAATCAGACACGATAAATTATTTCCGCCGCGCCCGTAACCGGCACCACATCCGCCGCGTTAGAGGATGTATCCACTGTTTCGGTGAAAGAGAGTTAGTCAAACACCATGCCCGTATTCGCCTATACCGCTAAAGCCGCCGACGGCAAGGTGCTCAGTAGCACCGCCGAAGCGACGTCGCCCGTCGAACTGCGTCAGCGACTGACACAGCAGGGCATGACCGTGAAAGACGTCAAGCCCGCCAAAGCCGTGGTCATTAAAAAGGCCGGTGCCAAAGGCGGCGGTTTCCTTGACCGCTTCGCCCGCGTCCGGCTGACCGACCTTTCGCTATTCTGCCGCCAGTTCTCGACCATGATTGACGCCGGCGTGTCGCTCGTGCGCTGTCTGGACGTGCTCGCCGAGCAGTCCACGTCCGCGAAGTTGCGCCGCATCATCAACGACTTGCGTTCCGAGGTCGAGGCCGGTAACACGCTCTCGAAAGCGATGGCGAAGTATCCCACCGTGTTCGATAACTTGTTCGTCGGTCTTGTCCGCGCGGGTGAGGTCGGAGGCGTACTGGAGGAGGCTCTGCAGCGGCTTTCCGGCTTCCTCGAAAAAGACCTGGAGCTACGTCGCAAGGTGCAAGCCGCCATGACGTACCCGGCGATCGTATCCATCCTCGCGCTCGGGATCGTTATCTTTCTGGTGACTTTTATCCTGCCGAAGTTCATGGACCTTTTCCGCGACCTCGGTTTGCAACGCTCGCAGTTCCCGGTGATGACGCTGGTGCTGATGGACGCGTCGCACTTCCTGACGTCGAAGTGGTGGATGGCCCTGATTATCCTGTTCGTGACTATCGCCGCCGTGAAGATGTTCGGGCGCACCAAGTTCGGGCGCCGCGTGCTGGACCGGCTCAAACTCAAGGTGCCGGTGTTCGGCAAATTGAACCACAAGGTCTGCCTCGCCCGCTTCTCGCGCACCCTGTCGACGCTCCTGTCATCGGGCGTTCCGATCCTGCAAGCTCTGGAGACCGTGGCCGGTACCGTCTCGAATGAGATCATCTCCGACGCGATTCTTGACGCGAGGGCGCGTGTCCGCGAAGGGGACGTCATCTCGGAGCCGCTCCGCAAGTCGAAGATGTTCCCGCCGATGGTGGTGCAGATGATCGCCATCGGGCAGGAATCGGGCGCGCTAGACACGATGCTGATGAAGATAGCCGACTTCTACGAGCAGGAAGTAGACTCCGCGATCGCGTCGCTGACCTCCGCTATCGAGCCGATCCTGATCGTGTTCCTAGGCGTTACAGTAGGGTTCATCGTTATCGCGATGTTCATGCCGCTTCTGGCCGCGATTCAGGGCCTGTCGGGCGGTGATAGCGACGGCAAGGGCGGCAAGGACGGCGGCGACTAGTCGTCGGGCGGATGCCCTCTCGGCCGATTCGGGCGCGATTTTCGATGCGGAAGGTCGCGCCCTTTCTCTTTACCACGGTACGATATGGTGAGATCTTATGCAGGATGAATACTGGCTCACATACGCCGTTTCGGCTTTCCTAGAAAACTTCTGGTATCTGGTCGTCGCTATGTTCGGAGCCGTCGTCGGCTCGTTCCTCGGCGTGGTCATCTACCGCCTCCCGATCATCGAGCTGACTGATAAGGCGGATCTGCCCAACGGTTACTCCCTTTCCAACCCGCCCTCGTACTGCCCTCATTGTCAGCACCGGCTGGAGTCCTGGGAGAACGTTCCCATCCTCGGATTTCTGTGGTTACGCGGGCGTTGCTCGTCCTGTCACAAGCCGATCCCGTGGCGCGACTTCGCGATGGAACTGCTCACCGCCGTGACCTGGGTGGCCTTGTTCCACCGCTACAACGGGTCGGACCCGGTCGCCTGGGTGAACGTCGTGTTGCTCGCGCTGTTCGCGTCTGTGCTGATCGCCGCCGTGTTCATTGACCTGGATCACTTCATCGTGCCCGACGCGCTGAACCGCGTCGGCGTCATCATCGGTTTGTCGCGGGACGTGATAGTGATCGGCATCGCCTGGATACTACTCAAGGTCGTAGTGCCTACCGATATGGCCGTTCGCTGGAGCGGCGTGAAGATCTGGCAGGAGACCATCGCGGCCCACACCTATTACGGCTGGCTCCCGCGCGGCTTCGTCGGGGCGGCGGTCTATGCGGGACTTTTGTGGACCGTTTCGTTCCTCGGCTTCGCCTTCTATGCCCGCCTTCCTTGGGAGCCGTTCGGTGCTACCGTGCGCCGGTTCTTCACCCTCGCCGATCCGCCCCCCCCGCCCGAAGGGTACGCCGAATCGGAGGGGGAGGACGCCAGAGTGGAGGAAGACGATTCCCCCCCGATTCGTTTGCGCTTCTCGCCTGGTTTCATCGTGCTTCTCACGGCGGGGCTACTGACATTCGTGGTCGGTGCGTGGAGCATACTTGCCTTCGTCCTCCCGCTCGCGGCGTTCGTAGTGCTCACCCGCGTGCCGTCCGAGAGCATGGGGCAGGCACTCAGACGGTTCTTCCGTGCCGACGATTTGCCTTATGAGTACGACGCTCCGGCGCAAACGCTGGCGATGCCGGTCGCCGCGCAGACGCTCGTGAATAGAGTGGAGGAGCCGGTCATCACCGGGAGTAACGTCGAGACGATGGTCTGGAGTGACGCGCCTAAAGAGGCGGCGGTTGTGGCTATGGTTTCAGAGTCCGAGACATCCGGCGAGCCGTTGTCGTTCGCGGATTCGCAGGCCGAGGCCGACCAGTTCGCGAAGGAGGCAGAGAGCGGCGCGCACGGCGGGATGGGGCTCGGCGACGTGAAACTCGCGGTAGCGATCGGCGCGGTATTGGGGCCGGGTCAGGCGGTGCTGTCGCTCATCTTCGCGGCGTTTCTGGGCGCGGCGACCGGCCTGATTCTGAAGGCGATGTACCGCAAGAACACCCTGCGCCTCGCCGTGCCTTTCGTGCCGTTCATGGCGGCGGGCGCGATCATCTGCCTGCTGTTCGGCGACCAGATCGTGGTCTGGTACACCAACCTGTACGCGGGGAATCCGCAGGCAATCCCGTCGCTGACCAGCAAGGACGGCCCGCGCCTGTTACCGAACGGCGACGTGCTACTCCCCTCGGACGCCAACTTCCCACGGCGCGCGTCCCGCCCCCCGCAATAAGGCTGCGTGAAGGACGCGGCGGCGGTCGGCGTCTAAGCGGTTGCGGCGACGGTAGCCGCGCCGGAAAGATTCGCGCCCATGATCCCCTTTGTTTGTTTCTTCGGCACCGTGCTGTGCGGTGCCGTTGTCCTGTCCGCGTCCGCCGAGGAACCGTCGCGCCTCCCGGTTCGCGAAGTGACCGTCTTTAAAGACGGCTACTCGTTCGTTTCGCGGGAAGGAAAACTCTCCGTCAAGCCGGACGGCACGGCGGTGCTGGACGAATTGCCGGTGCCGGTCCTCGGCACATTCTGGGCCTACTCGCGTGACAAGTCGGCACCGCTCCGCGCCGTGACCACGGGGCGCGTGACCGTTCAAACGACGCGGAGCGCGGCGAATATCCGCGAACTATTGGAGGCTAATGTCGGCAAAGCGGTCGCCATCCGCGAGAGCAGACCCGGCACCCCTCTGTACAACGCGACTATACTGGGGATTCGCGATGGGAGTCTCGTGCTTCTCAAAACAGCGGAGGGGGTTCGCCTCGTGACACTCGTCAGTATAGCGGAAGTAACGCTGGTCGGCGAGAACCCGAAACTCACGATCGCGGATTCCACGACAACGCCCTGCATGACGATGAGTTTCGGCGGCGAGAGACGGAGCGGCACGGCGGATGTGGGGATCATGTACCTGCAAAGCGGGCTGCGCTGGATTCCCGGCTACAAGATAGTGCTGGACGAGGCGAAAAACACGGCGCGGATCTCCCTTCAAGCGACGCTGGTTAACGACCTCGCCGACCTGGACAACGTAACCGCGCAACTCGTGATCGGCGCACCGCAGTGGGATTACAAGGATACGGCCGACCCGATGGTGCTGTCGGAAACGCTAGCGCAGTTGTACGCCCAGAACGGACAGTTGAATCAGGGACAGTTCTCGAACGCGATCCAATCGCAGTTTGCTAACACGTCCAGGGCTGCCGATAAAATGACCATCTACAAAGCGTCAGCTAGCCTTGACACGAGGGGGGATGCGGGAGGGATGGAAGCGACCCCGACCGTGGCGCGGGGCGAGAGCAAGGAGGATTTCTTCGTGTTCACGGTGAAAAACGTCCGACTGCGGCGCGGCGAGCGGATGGTGATCCCGGTCGCCGAGTTCTCGCTCGCCTACTCCGATGTGTACAAGCTCGAACTCGCGCCCGCGCCGCCCCGCGAGTGGCAACAGGCCTACTACAACGGGAGCACGAGCCAGTTGCCCCCCGAACTCGCCGCGCTGCTGTCGGCACCGCGCGTCAAGCACTACCTGCGCTTTTGCAACACCAGTCCCTATCCACTCAGCACCGCGCCGGTCCTGTTGTTTTCTGGCGAACGGGTGCTGGCGCAGGGCACGATGACCTACACGCCAAAAAAGGGCGAGGTGGACATTCCGCTCACGGCGGCGAGTAACATCACGGTCAAACATAGCGATAAGGAGACTGGGCGCGTCCCCGACATCAAGAAGTGGAACGGCTACAGTTTCGAGCAGGTAGATCTCGCAGGAACGATATTTATCGCCAATTACGGCGCGAAACCGGCGGCACTGGAAGTATCACGCTACGTCTTAGGCGCGGTCACACGGGTGTCCGCCGACGGCACCGCCGACGCGCTGGATCTGTTTTCCGGCATGGACAGCGTGCCACGCTGGTGGAGCAGCTACAACCTGCCGAACGACCTCGGGCGGTACAACGGTCTCGGGCGGGCGACATGGAAGAGCGTGGTACCGGCGGGTAAACGCGCGGAGCTTAGTTATTCGTGGCGGTATCTGTGGCGGTGATTTCGGGTTAAGCGGTGGGAGTTTCCGGTGGGCGTTGGAGCAGTTGGTGGGATCGCAGCGGGTCGCCCGAGAAGAGACATTACGAACGAACCGTGAAGGCACTGCTCCGGCGCGACCGTGCCGCGCTCGACGCCGCGCTACGTGCCGTGACGCGCGCCTTCGCCGGTCGCCGCTCCATCCGTCGCCGCCCCGCTCCAACCGCCCGCGTTGGGAAGCTACCGACGTTCGCCGATCACGTCGAGGGCGAGCCGTTCCCGGATCTGCCGGGACTGTCCTCCGCTGATGTCGCCGCGATCACGCGGGGATTGGCAGATTTGGACGCCGGGAGATACCGTGAAAGTAATGCGATGGTCGCTGACTTCCGTGAGCAGTTGCGAAATGTGAAGCCCGGTGGGCGGATAACCGTGTGAGTCATCCAGATGCTTCTCCCGTTTTACCGCTCACCGTGGCCGCGACGGATATTGCCGCGCTTGAATTAGCGGACGCTCTGACCTTTCTGATTCAGTCGCCGGGTGGCACCGAAGCCGCCGTCCGTCTCAACGAGGAGTACGATGCGGTGACGCATCGTCTGCGTCAATCCGTCGCGGAGGAGCTTGCCAGCGCGGCAGGGTCGGCACGCCTTTAAACGAGGCGGCGTCGGCCTATTTTGCCTGCCCCGTCTTCCGCGCCGAATTACGAACCGCCGCGACGCGGGCGCGGCGCAATGCATCCTGACTTTGGTATCTGTTTTACGCCCTCGAAGATCGGGATGGGGACGGTGCCGCCGACACGCTCGCGGCTTGTGCGATCCGGTTCAGCGGGGCGAGACAGCCCGGCGTCCGTGCCGGGCGCATCCAAGACGAGGCAGACGGCGGCAACACGGCGAGCGGATGATTCACCGACTACGGGTTTCTTCTACCTGCCGCGTTGCCGATCCGCTACCCGGACGCCCGCGATCGGTTCGCCGCAATGAACCGCCGCGCCTAAATCTCGCTGACGGCGCGGGATACGAGCGAGCGGGCGACCGACTGCGTGCCGGTGTGCGCCATGTAATCCGTGGACAGGTCGAGGAACCCGGCGAGGTAGTCGAGTTTATCGTCGGCGATGTCCACGTAGCCGCGCAGGTTCTGGATCACGTTCTCCCGCGTAATGCCGCGTTCGGCGATGAAGTTGCCCGCCCAGCCCGAGACCGACTGGAGCGACGTGCTGATGAAACCCAGTTTGTCGCCGTCGCCGCCGCCCGGCACCAGGTCGCGGATGCGCTGGAACGTGGTGTTTTGAGTCAGGTCGCCGGTGCCGCCCTGCTCAATGTGATCGAGCACGGTGCGCATGAAGTCTGGCCCGAGTGGGATCAAGCCGTCGAACGTGATTAGCGCGGCCATACGGATCAGGGAGTCGCTCTCATACGCCCCCAGCGCGGCGACGAAATCGCCGATGGAGTCGCCCGGCAGACCGTTCGTGTTGCAGAACGCGGCGACTTCGGCGACCAGTTTCACGCCGAGATCAAAAGCCTGCGTCTTATCCGCTTTGGGCGTGATTTTCGAGAGGAAGCCGAGGAACGGTATCTTTTCGCCGACTTTGTTCGCCATTGCCGCCATGCCGAGCGTTTTGTCGGTTACGTCCACCGTCTGGTACAGCCATAACGCCCTCTGATAGCCTTGCGAGGAGTCATTGTAGAGCGTGAGCGCGCGTTCCTTGACCTGCGCGAGGATCACCGGGTCTGTTTCGCTCGTCACTGCGGAAACCATCGCGTCCCACCCGACTATATTCTGCCACTGCCCCGGCGCGACGTAATCGAGTGCCTTTAGCGCGCTAACAGTGAATCCCCCGGTCGGTAATGCGTCCATCGCCTGATCAATAGATGTTGCCATAACTGTTATCCTCCCGCGAGACGCTTCAAGGCGTCTAGATTGAATTTTTGTAGCCACGCCTCGCGCCCGGCGGCGTTCATGGCGGGACTGAGTGAGCGAACTTGAACCTGGAACCGGTCGCCGACCAGGACCGCCGTGCCCTGCGCGCCGACATTTGCGGATGGGTATCCGGCGACCGGAGTACCTGACGCGGCGAACTTGGCTTTCGCCTCGGGGTTCGCGAGCGTATCGGATATAGACAGAGTCGCCAGTTTCTTGCCGTCCTGTGTCACTTCCGCTTGCGCGAACCCTTTCTTCTCCTGGGTGTAGGTGACTTTATATCCGCCCCCGGCGGGCGGGAATATCTTGTTTAGCGCGGCACCTTCCACGACATTTCCGGTAGCGGCGGGCTTGATGTTGCCGACCGGGCGGGGTGTCGGCGCGGAGAAGACGGGCGGTGGCGCAGGCGCGTCCGGCTTACCGGTGTTGCAGCCGGTCAGGCCGAAAAATAGACTGCAAGCGATGAGCGAAGTAAGGAGCGACATTCGCGGGATATTCATCTTGATTTGTGCCTCCCGGATATCATACCCGAAAGAACCGGTATTTTTGACGGTGGCCGACAGGCGCGGAAAATGCCATAATAATCGAGGGACTTACGTTCGTCCCACTCTGCCTTGAAGGAACGCATCTTTTTTATGGTACCCCTCCTAGTTATTCTCACCGTGTTCGTCGTGGCCACCCTCTACTTCGCGTTCGAGGCGTCCCGTCTCAGCCGCGTGGTTCAGGACTATGAGGGCGAGAACGCGGAGTTGCGGGAGCGCGTCGCGGTGCTTATCGGGCAGATGCAACGACTACGCGAGTCCGCCGGTCTGCACACGGACGCCGCAATCCAGTCACCCGACGACGAACTGATGCCGCTACGCCAGGGCTTGCGCAACGCGGGACGGGGACGCCCCGTTCGCGCCGTGGAAAACGCGGGAGCGGTGGTTATAGTCTCCGGCGACGGTGCCGAGCGGAGCCGACTTGCCGGGGCACTGACCGCGAACGGCTACACGGTCCTGCCCGCCTCTCTCGCCGAGGCCCCCCGGCTCGCGCACGAGATCAGCACTGCCGCGCTAGTGTTCGACCTGCGCGAGCCGGAGATCGCGGGCGCGGTACCGGAGATACTGTCTGCGTTCGCGGCGGACCCACTCGCCCGCGAGGTTCCAGTCTTCGCGCTAGTGGGTACTACCACGGAGCGGGAGAGGCTGATAGACGAGGGGCCGTTCTCGGCGGCGTTCGTGGTGCCGACCGACACCGCGCTTTTCACCAGTTCGATCAAGTCGGCGATAATCCGGCGCAGAACTCGGACGCGGCGTGCCGAAACGGCGCGAACCCTCTCGTCAGCGTTAAGCCGCCCCTGAAAGAGAAAGAAGACGACGAAAACCGATGGCACATAGCCAGACGCCTGAGCCGGAACCCGGCACCGAGCCGCCACGATCTGCCCAGGATGTAGATCGCCGGAACTCGCTCATCCTCGGCGCGATGTGCCTCCTGATCGCACTCGTAGTTTGGGTCTCCAACCGCCGCGCGACCGATATATGGGGGATCATGTTCTGGCTGGCTCCGCTTCTGATCGGGGTGTTTAACATCGGGAGGGGTCTGATCGGAGTCGTGCGCGGCTTGAAGCTGGCCCCTGCCGAGGTATCCTTCGCGCCACAAGCGGCATGTCCGGGCGAGTCTTTCGTGTTCCGTTACAGTCAGCGGTTCAAGGAGCGGATGGAAGTAGACTTCGCGCGGGTGACCTTCTACATGCGCGAAGCCGCGACCTTCCAGCAGGGCAAAAGCTCCTCCACCGTCGAGAACAAGGTGGTCGTTTCGAAGAGCGAGTCGCCGGGGCGCGTCTACTAGGCCGGGGAGCAGCTCGAGTTAGTCTGCCCGTTTACGGTGCCACCGAACGCGATGCACACGTTCGCCGCCGATCACAACATCATTGAGTGGATTCTACAGGTGGAAGTCTCCATCCGCCGCTGGCCCGACGTGAACGAAACCTACCCTTTCATCGTGTTCTCGGAATCCGTCACGGCGGATCTGGAGGCCCCTGCCTATGTCTGGAGGCTTGTTTTATTCCGACGAAGCAGGGATAGTGATTCGCTTCGCGGACGATTCCGCTAACCCTCGGTTCGGCGGGATGCCGTGGTTGCGGATGCGCGGGGCGGCTTTCACCAACGCGCGTTCGGCCCGAAGTCGGCGCGGTAGTAGTCGGAGACGTGCGTGCCGGGCGGGAACAGCGCGTCCATCGCGGACCGGTCCTCGGGCGTGATCGCGACCGCGTCCGCCTCCAGGTAATCCGTCAGTTGTGCCATCGTGCGCGGCCCGATGATCGGCGCGGTGACGCCCTCCTGTGCCAGAACCCACGCGGTGGCGAATCGCGCGGGCGCGACCCCGCGATCCCGGCAGAACGCGGTGAACTGCTCCACCTTCCGCAACGCGATCTCGTTGTCGCGCTGGAGCGGCGCGCTACGGGTGGCGTAGCGGGCGTTGGCGGGGCGGTTCGTCGCGCTGTACTTGCCCGACAGCAGACCGCCCGCGATAGGTGCCCAGGGGATCGTGCCGATGCCATAGGTGCGGCACATCGGGAGCAGTTCCCGCTCGACGCGTCGGTCCAGCAGGTTGTAGGGCATCTGCTCGCAAATGAAGCGGTTTAAACCATATTCCTTCGCCACCCAGAGCGATTCCACTATCTGCCACGCGCCAAAGGTAGACGTCCCGATGTATCGCACCTTTCCCGAGCGTACCAGATCGTCCAGGGCGCGGAGCGTTTCGTCAATCGGCACGGAGGGTTGGGGCCGGTGCATCTGATACAGGTCAATGTGGTCGGTACCGAGGCGTCGGAGTGAGTTCTCCACCTCGCGCAGGATATGGAAGCGGTGCCCGCCCCACGCGTTCGGGTCGTCGTCCGCCATCCGGTTGAAGAACTTGGTCGCGAGGAAAACGCGGTCGCGCCGGTTGCCGTCCGCGAGTGCCTTGCCGGTCACTTCCTCGGAAACGCCCCGCGTGTAGACGTTCGCGGTGTCGAGGAAGTTGATCCCGGCATCCATGGCGGCGTGGATCATGGCGATGCTGTCGGACTCGGTCGCGTCGTCGCCGAAGTTCATACAGCCGAGACAAAGACGGGAAACCTGGACGCCCGTTCGTCCTAAAGCGCGGTATTGCATGGGGAACGGTTCGCGTTCGGCGCGTCGTTTTCCTGTATACCCTGTATAATCGAAGCAGACGGAACGCGGGGTCGCGCGGCGGAAAGCGACACCCCGTTGCAACGCGATAAACCACGGTCCAGGAAACTCTAACGATGCAAAAAGGCTATGGCAACCTCCGACTCTGGCTGTGGAGTCTGCTCCCGGTAATCTATCTCGCGGTCCAAATCATGATGGTTCGGCGTATGGACGAATTACTGGTGAGCAACTATCCCGCGTTCGGAACCGAGTTTCAGGCACTCTGTTATGTTCCTATTGACCCGTTCTTCGATAAAATATTCGCCATATCTAAAGGCGATAATACTGTTATTGCCCTGGAGCGTGGTGGCTCTTCCCTGCCTGATCGTGTTCCACCGGTCGAAGAGAGGACTCTGCCAACTTGGGGTCGCGATCCATCTGATCGCGTTCATCGGCGGTTGGTGCGCAAACCTGGCTATACTTCAAACGCCGCTCGGGAAATGGTGGGGGCATTAGTGCGCTAATATGACCAACACTGAGATTGCTAATCGCTTCACGCGCATCGCCGACATTTCCGAGATACAGGGCGAAAACCCGTTCAAGGTCCGCGCCTACCGCAACGCCGCCGCGACGATTCTTGACCTCGAAGAGCCGCTCTCCGCGCTGGACGAGCGCGGCGTGCTTTCCGATCTGCCCGGCTTCGGCGAGGCGATTGTCGGCAAGACGCGCGACTTCCTGACGACCGGCACGACCGCTCTGTACGAGCGGATCAAGGACACGGTGCCGGACGGCGTGGCGCGGATGGCGGCGGTCCCCGGACTGTCCCCTAAAACGGTGAAGACGCTCTGGGATTCGCTCGGCGTCACGTCCGTTGACGCGCTGGAGACGGCGGCGCGGGACGGCAAGGTGCGGGATGTGTCCGGGTTCGGTCCGGCGAAGGAGGCGAATCTGCTGGAGAATATCGCGCGTTGGCGTCGCCTCTCCGAAACGGTGCCGCTTTATGTCGCTCTCCCCATCGCCGAACGGTACGCGCGGCTGATCCGTGCCCTGCCGGGGGTACGCCGGGTCGAGGTTTGCGGCGCGATTCGGCGCTGTTGCGACACGGTGCGCGACATTTACCTGCTAGCGGACACAGCGAATGCCGCCGGGACGCTCGCCCAAACGCGCGAGATGGAAGGGGTCGGCGCGGCGACCGGCTCATCGTCCGCGCACGTGATTCTGACGACTGACTCCGGCCTGCCGCTCACGGTCGCGACCTACGACGCGGAGCTCCGCTGGTCGGCGTGGGGGTTCGCGCAGCTCGCGGCGACGGGACCCGCCGCCTTTTATGACGCGCTGGAGCCGCCTGACGTGGTCGCGAACGCTTCAATGGCGACCGAAGCTGATGTTTTCGCGTCCCTCGAACTCCCCCTCATCCCGCCCGAATTGCGCGACACGCCGGGGATTATTGAGGCGGTCCAGGAGTCCGGCCTGCCAATTCTGATCACCGAGGCCGATTTTCGGGGGCAGTTGCATGAGCATTCGACGGATAGCGACGGTGCCTCGACGATCCGGCAGATGGCGGAAGCCGCGCTCACACGCGGCTACGAATACCTCGCCGTCACGGATCACTCCCGCTCGCTGACTATCGCTAACGGGCTTACGCGCGAGCGGCTGGAAAAACAGATCGAGGAGATCGCCGAACTCAACCGCGAGTTCGTCCCGCGCGGCCTGACCCTTCTGTCCGGGATCGAGGCCGATGTATTGCAGGACGGCGCGATTGACTGCGAGGACGACCTGCTGGCGCGGCTCGATGTCGTGGTCGCGTCGGTTCACATGCGCTACAAGGAGGACGCCGCCGCGATGACGGCGCGCATGATCCGCGCCATCGAACACCCCTCGGTTTCGATCATCGGGCATCCGACCGGGCGGTTGTTGGGGCGGCGCGAGGCGTACCCAGTTGACATCGAGGCCATAATCGCGGCGGCGGCACGGACCGGCACCGTGCTGGAGATAAACGCGTCCCCGGAACGGCTCGACCTGCGCGACGAGTATGCGCGTCAGGCGAGAGCGGCGGGCGTGCTCCTCACGATCAACGCCGACGCGCACTCCACGGGCGGTCTCGGACTCGTCTCCTGGGGCGTGACGGTGGCGCGGCGGGCGGGGCTCGGGCCGGACGACGTGATCAATACGTTCGGGCTGGCGAAACTGCGCGAAACCCTCGGCCGTAAGGCGGGGCTGGTATAATCACCCCATGCTAGCACCCGGGGACGGTTCCCCGCTCACTCGAAATGTCATCAAGCGAAAGTATTCCGACATCGGCTTACGAGAGGCTATGCAACTCATCGGCAGGCAAAACCTCCTCGCGTGGAAACTCGGCGCGTTGCCGCGCCCACAGAGCGACTTTCTGGCCGAGGATTTGCGTCGGAAGCAGGCATTCGATCTCACCGGGTCGGAGCAAAGTAAGACGCTTCTTATTGATTCATTGTTATCGGAAATCGTGCCGAACTATGATGCCCTCAAAGTGTGGAAGGCGGCGGCGTTGCGGACTGATACGTTAACTGGCACTGCGGATTACTTGATCGCCCCACGCCGCGCTTACCTGGAAACCCCTCTTCTTTGCGTAATTGAGGCAAAGCGCGATGATTTTGAAAAAGGCAGAGCGCAGTGCATCGCCGAGATGTTCGCCTGCCGGTGGAACAATCGCCGGCAGTCGCTCGCTGTTGACGTGTTCGGGATCGTCAGCAACGGCCAGGGCTGGCAGTTCTACAAGCTAGAAGAAGCCGGTGATGTTTATGAGACCGAATTGTACGCATTGGGGGACTTGCCCAATCTTCTCGGCGCGCTCGATTATGTGTGCGGCGAATGCGCGAACAACATCGGCGCGATCTCGCCTTAACGGTTCCCAACCGACTCAATGAACTCGCCATCGTAGCGAAGCAGACCAGATCGGGTTGCAATCAGCGCATCAGAGTGATGCGCGTCCCGCCGACCTGTAATCGCCGCTAGGGCGATTGCACCACAGTCGTCCTGATGCCCTTAATTATCCACGCGGGTTTCGCCCCGCGTTGGTACGCGGGGCGAAGACCCGCGTAACCAACCAGGCTATGATGCAATCGCCTTACAGCCTTACAGCCGCCGCTTGACGGCGCGGCACGCGCACGTTACAATGCTTGCGTTCATTCGATAAAAACCCTTGCAAGGGATAACGACGCGGGGAGCGCGGTCGAGCCGCCCGGCTTGACACCAACAGGCGCGAACCGGGATCGCTATCCTTTTTTCTTGCCCGGCACGCGGATGAAACACAATTTCGGCATTTATCATCGGGGGAGTGACGCACGGTATGAGCAGTGGCGACGCGCCGGTAACAGGCGCGGTGGTGGTGATCGGTACCCATTGGGGCGACGAAGCGAAGGGCAAGTTCGTAGACCTGATCGGCCAAGACGCGGACGTCATCATCCGCTACGGCGGCGGCCCCAATGCGGGGCATACCGTGATCGTCGGAGACACCACGCACAAGTTCCACCTGATCCCGAGCGGCATTCTGAACCCGCGTGCGCTATGCCTCATGGCGGACGGCATGGCAATCGCCCCCCGGATTCTGGCGCGCGAGATCGCCACCCTCAAGCAGCACGGCTTCGCCGTTGATAACCTGAAAGTCTCCCAGAACGCGCACGTCATCCTCCCGTATCACGAACGCCTCGACGTGCTAGAGGAAGCCGCCAAAGGCGCGGGTGCTATCGGGACCACCGGGCGCGGAGTCGGGCCTTGCTACGCGGACAAGGCATCGCGCGTCGGAATCCGCATGGGTGATCTGACAAGCGAGGCGCGGCTCCGGGAGCGGCTCGCGGTTGTGCTCCCGCTCAAAAACGCGCTTCTGACGAAGGTTTACGGCGCGGAGCCGTTCGCGGAAGAGACAATCCTCGCGGAACTGCTCCCGCTCGCCGACACCCTCCGCCCCTACATCTGTGATACGCAAGCACTCGGATACAACGCCGTCTCGCAAGGGAAGCGTATCCTGTTCGAGGGAGCGCAAGCCACGTTGCTGGACATTGACGGCGGCACGTACCCATTCGTGACCTCGTCGCACCCGATTTCCGGCGGTGCCACCATCGGCACCGGCGTCCCACCGACCGCTATCGGGCAGGTGCTGGGCGTGGTCAAAGGGTACACGACCCGCGTCGGCGCGGGGACATTCCCGACCGAACTGCTCGACGAACGCGGCGAGCGAATCCGTGAGCGCGGGCACGAGTACGGCACGACCACGGGTAGACCGCGCCGTTGCGGTTGGCTGGACGCGTTCGCGTTGCGCTATTCGGCGCGTGTGAACGGCATCACCGGCCTGTGTATCGGGCACCTCGATGTGCTCGCCGGCTTCGACACGGTGAGTATTTGCACCCACTACACCAGAAACGGCGCGACGCTGGCTCATTTCCCGGCGGGCGATGTTTCGCTCCTGGACGGTTGCGAGCCGGTGTTCGAGACGCTACCGGGCTGGGAGGAGGCGGATTGGGATCGGATGACCTGTTTCAGCGACCTGCCAGGAAACGCGCAAGCGTATGTCCGCCGGATTGAGGAGATCGCCGGGATTCCCGCCGTGCTGGTGTCAGTCGGGCCGCGCCGCGACCAGACACTGGTCGCGCCGGGCAAGCCCGCCCCGCGCGAACTGTTCACCCTGCCGCGCCCTTCCCCGTTCGGAGCCGGGATACTTGCCCTGGCTCCGGTAGCCGTGTTATAATCGCCGGACCGAGGACGAATGCAAGCGAACGAACATGCAGGTGGGGCGGTCACTGCTCTTAGCGAACCGCCGCCGAGCGGGGAGCCACCGCTGATCGCCGTCGTGGGGCCTACCGCGTCCGGCAAAACGGCGGTTGCGGTGGCACTGGCGAAGCGTCTGGGGGGCGAGATCGTGAGCGCGGACGCGGTTGCGGTGTACCGGCGTCTGGATATCGGTGCCGCGAAGCCGGACGACGCGGAGCGGGCGTCCGCCACGTTCCACCTGATCGGGGTGGTTGACCCGGACGAGGAGTTCACGCTCGCCGATTTCGAGTCATTAGCGAGCGCGGCCATCGCGGACATCCGGCGGCGCGGCAAGGTGCCGATTCTGGCGGGGGGGACCGGCTTGTATGTGCGCGCAGTGACGGCGACGCTCGCGGTCCCCGCCGTCGCGCCGCAGGAGGCGTTCCGGGCGCGGCTCTGGGCGGAGGTAGCGGAAGGCGGGGCGGGCGTCGTCTATGAGCGGCTCCGCGCGGTTGACCCGGCGTCCGCGCTGAAGATTCTGCCGGGGGACGCGAAGCGGGCGATTCGCGCTTTAGAAGTACACGAGGTGACGGGAAGACCGATCTCCGACTTCCACACGCGGGAGGGCGTTCACGGCGTGCCGAAGCCCAATCTGTTCCAGTTCGGCCTGGAGCGCGAGCGGGCGGAGCTATATCGGCGCATCGAGACGCGCGTGGACGCGATGATGGTGGATGGTTTTCTGGGTGAGGTGCGCGACCTGCTTGCGGCAGGCTACGACGCGTCGCTCAAGAGCATGGGCAGTCTCGGCTACCGCCATCTGGCCCGCCACCTGCGCGGGGAACTAACACTCGCGGAGGTGGTGGAGGAGTTGAAGCGGGATACGCGCCGCTTCGCAAAGCGGCAAATATCGTGGTTTCGCGCCGATCCGGGGGTGTCATGGCTCCCGGTCGCGGAGGGAAGTTCGGCGGAGGCGGCCGCCGACGCGCTGGTGGAAAAACTCGAACGACGGATCGCCGGGGCAACGGAATAAATACCGCCCGCTTCTTCGCCAGGAAGCGCAAATGAAAGCGAGAGGGACACGAATGAACAAAACTCAGGTTAATTTACAGGACACGTTTCTGAATCAGGTCCGAAAAGAGAATATCGCGGTCACGATCTATCTGATCAACTCGGTGCAACTGCGCGGGCACGTGCGTGGCTTCGACGCGTTCACGATTCTGCTGGAATCGCCGGGGCGCCCGACACAACTGGTCTACAAGTCGGCAGTCACCAGCATCGTGCCGATGCGGCCGGTTCACATGCGCGACGCGCAGGGGAACCCGCACGGGCAACAGCAACCCGAGACGAACGGCGACGGCGAGGAATCGCAGGTTGCCGAGCCAGTCGAGGAACGGTAGCGAGGCGGGCGAGAAAAACAGGAGCATTTACCTTTGAGGGAACTTACCTTCACCAAGATGCATGGGATCGGCAACGACTTCGTCGTTGCCGATTTCATGTCCCGGACTCCGCCTTCTTTCACGCCGGAAGAGTTGCAGCGGGCGTCCTCTTTTTTATGTGACCGCAAGTTCGGGGTCGGCGCGGACGGCACCGTGCTGGTGCTACCGGGCGGCGGCGACGACGACTTCGGTATGCGCATGTTCAACCCGGACGGATCCGAGGCGGAGATGTGCGGCAACGCAATCCGTTGCGTCGCCAAACTGGTGTATGAGCGGGGCTACACCACGAAGAAAGCCATTTCTATCGGCACGCTCGGCGGCATCAAAAATCTGACGCTTGTGGTTGACGCGGCGAACGCGGTTTTGGAAGTCACCGTGGATATGGGCGAGCCGGGGCTGACGCGGGCGGATCTCGCGATGGAGGGCACGCCGTCCGACACCGTTATCGGCGACGGCTTAACGATCGGCGGCGAGGAGACCATACGCGTGACTGGCGTTTCGACGGGCAACCCACACGTCATCTACTTCGAGAACCCCGCCACCGAGGAGAGCATTAACACCCTGGGACCGGTGCTAGAAAACCACCCGCTCTTCCCGCGCCGCGTCAACGTCCATTGTGTCGAGGTCATCGCGCCGGACGAGATTCGGATGCTCACCTGGGAGCGCGGCGCGGGCAGAACCCTCGCCTGCGGCACGGGTGCCTGTGCCTCGGCGGTCGCGTCGCACCTGAACGGGTTTACGGGGCGGCGGGTGCTGGTTCATCTGGCGGGCGGCGATTTGCGCATTGACTGGCGGGAGTCGGGCCACGTCCTGATGACGGGACCTGCGGCCGGGGTGTTCTCGGCCACCATTGGCATCCCCGAGTAGCCCCGCCGAAGTCTACTCACCGTGCTTGTCCAGACGCCCGAAGAGCAGTGCCCCGACCATCGCCGCGTCCGAGTTGGTGTAGGAGGCGATCCGTTCGAGAACACGGGACAGGCCACGCTCCTGCGCCTCGTCCGGCTTGGTAGCGGCGTCGGGGTAGATGCGGCGGGTTGCCTCTTCCAGCACGGTCATGGAGGAGTGCAAGAAGCGCGCCCGCCCCCCGGCCTGCCCGCGGTGCTCCGCGCCCGTCCACAGGCGCGCGATCCGCTCGTAGACTTCGTCCCACGTCCCCGCCGCCGCCGTCTCTTTCTGAGAGCGCACAACGGCCTGTTGCTGACCGGCGATCACCGCCGCGTCGCGCAGTTTGACGTATTCCCAGTCTGCTATGGTCTCGCCCTCGATCAGGCGGTAGCTGACGCTCTGCGTGCCGGAAACCTCGCGCAGTGCCTTTTCGATGGCGAGCCGCGTCTCAAACGCGCCCAGTTGCCCCGAAACCGACTCGCCGGAGAGAAAGCCGACCACGAACGTGTCACCCTCCCAAACCACCGGCACGGTGCGTTCCAACGCCCGCCACACGTTGGGCACGATCAAGGACTGCTTGACCCTCTCCACGACGCGATTCCACAATTCGTGTATGCGCTGACTCTGCTCGTCTACGCGCTGGCTCTGCTCGTCCGACATATCCGTGTATCCTCTTACTACTTCCGAAACAAAACTTCCAAATCGTATGTTCGTCACGCGGCGCGGTTTTTCCTGCCGCGCGGGCTCGCGCGCCCAGCACCGACGCGCCTTCGCCGGTGGGCAAACGGCCCCTGTTCGGCGCACGGGCATGCCTCGAATCCAAAAGGGTTGACTATGCCGACCTTGCGGCGTGTCGGTTCCGCGTCCGCGAAGACGCCGCCGAATCGAGTCCCCACGTGGGTCTCATAGACTTGTCACGGCAACCGGACGGGTGTTTGCGGCTCCGAATACCCTGCCAATAATACCCGCATCCGCCCCGCCGACGTGCTATAATTAGAGCCGCATGACCGAAGTAAAAAAATCCATTCCGTTACCCGCGACCGCGCCAGACGACCCGTTTTTCGCGGGGATCGCACGCGGGGTCTCGTTCGCCCGCGTGTTCACCGGGCGGGCAACGCCGGTGCTACCCGCCGACCTCGCCGACGCCCTGACCGGGCGCGGTTTCGTCCCCGGTTTCACCGACCCGGAAGGGACCGAAGCCGCCCTGCAAGAGGCGGGACTCGCCGACGCCCGGTTCGAGATCGGCGGGGCGGGCTTTCGCGTCGTCTCCTTGTCGTCGTCGCGCGGGAACGGTTGCCGGATCGCCGCGCGAGAAGCCGCCCTCGACGAATTGCCGGACGATTTCCTCGCCCGCCGCGCGGTGCCGAAGCCGCGACTGGTCTACCTCCTCATGGCGGGCGGGCCGGGCAACAGCGACCGGAACCTGTGCGAGAACATCGCCGAATCGCTGATGATACTGACGGACGGGCTGGCGGAGATCGGCGGGCGCGGTGCCCGAGGCGGGAACCGCCCCGAACTCCACGACTCGTTCTGGCTCGGGTCGCTCCGCACCGGCGATCAGCGATAGTCGTACCCTATCTTATCCATCGGAATTATTGGCTGGACAGGGGGCAAAGCGAACGGTTACAATACCCCTATGCAACCATTTATTCGACTTACGGCAATCGCGGCACCGCTGGATCGCGTGAACGCCGACACGGACCAGATCATCCCGAAGCAGTTCCTGAAGCGCATCGAGCGCACCGGGTTCGGCAAGTTCCTGTTCTTCGACTGGCGGTACTTCGCGGACGGCGTCACCCCGAACCCGGAGTTCGAGCTGAACGCGCCCGCCCTGCGCGGCGCGGAGATCCTGGTGACGGGGAAGAACTTCGGCTGCGGGTCGTCGCGCGAGCACGCACCCTGGGCACTCCTCGACTACGGGTTTCGCTCCGTGATCGCCCCGTCCTACGCGGATATTTTCTACAACAACTGCTTTAAAAACGGGATACTGCCGGTCACGCTCCCCGAAGCGCAAGTCACCGACCTGCTGGCGCGGCTACAAGCGGAGCCGGGCGCGAGCATGACGGTGGATCTGGAAGCGCAAACGGTCACCGGGCCGGGCGGTTTCCACGCCGGTTTCGAGGTGGACCCGTTCCGTAAGCATTGCCTGCTGAACGGGCTGGACGACATCGGGCTGACGCTACAGCACGAGCCCGACATCACCGCCTTCGAGCAGCGCACCGGCAAGTTCTAGCCCCGGGCCGACCTGACGCGGACGACCGACCATCGGGCGCATCTTCTGGTAGAACGGTCGGACTTGTAACCCGATGTAGGAGGAACGCCGGAGCCAGGGGATGTGTCATCAGGCCGGCTGTGATGGATATATGTTTTTGGCAAGGAACCTATGATGTTCACCAGATTATATAGCCCAGGTGTTCGTTCCGCGTCAACGGGAGCTACCCGCGTACTCATCACCAACCCATCTCGGCGCGGGATCATTGAACGCGTCGTGTTGAAGTCCACAGTCCATCACGACCTTTTTTATGTGAATAACACGACCTTCGGTAGATTTTATGTCGAAGGGGAAGACGCCCACGCATTCTACGTTGTGCCTTGCGGCCTTCATCGGGATATCGAGGATGGCGAGGAGTTCCTAGTCACCGACGAGTTTTTCGGCGAACCGCGCCCC
>JAYUUO010000238.1:0-8714 GCA_043754515.1 Armatimonadota bacterium | reverse complement strand
CCGGTGGCACGGTCAAGGATGGTGTGATCGAAATTCAGGGCGACCACCGCGACGCTTTGGTGGCGGATCTGACACTGCGTGGGTACACGGTGAAGCGCGTCGGCGGGTAACCGTTTGTGTCACATAAGCCCTGGAAGGCAGGAGTATACGGGCCGCATGACGAAATGAACACCGATACTATGACAACCATCAGCTTCTTGAATTTCCGGCGGTTTATACCGATCGCCCTCGCTCTGTTCGCGCTCGCTACTGCTGGATGCGCCCGCGTCGCCGTACTTTCCGTCGTGAGGGCGGATGGCTCTATGTCGCGGACACTCGTTTACCACGGCACCCCCGTTGCGGCGAAGGGTAGCATGGCTGCGCTGACGCCGGAGGGGGGGAATCTGGAGGACATAGTGGCACCGCCAACGAAGGCGTCTGGCTGGCAGGTGACCCACGTGATGACGGCGGGCAAGGACGGCGGCGAGGTCACGATCACCGCATCACGGATACTCGCGGCGGGTTCGCCGGGCGGTAACGATCTGGGTTTGAAAGGCGAAGTTCCGGCAATCACGTCGGGCCCGACCAAGCAAGTCAATAGCACGATGTTAGTCTCGAACGTGGTGACAGTGATGAAGACTGCGGAAGGGGGCCTGGAGTATCGCGAGACGTTGCACTGGCTCGGCAAAAAAAACGAAGCGTTCGGCACCGAACCCACGCCCGAGTTGCTCACCGCGCTTAAAACGGAACTCCCGCCCGCGCTCGCGAGCGACACGGTGTCGCTACGCAAAGCAGCACTCGATCTCCAGCGCAGGGTGTGGCAGGCGATGATGGGACCGGGTGACCCGATTCTACCCATGCTGATGTTCCACCCCGACTACGCGCAGTATCGCCTGACGCAGCAACTTCAGGTCGCGGCAACTCAGACGCTGTCCGATGTGTACGGTAACCGCCTCACCGACGCGGACCGCAAGAGGATGATAGTAGCGATCGTCGCCAACGCGGCGAAACAAGCGACGATCAAAACCGAGAGTCAGAAGTCCGCGCGGAACCCCCTCGCGGGCGACGCGAAGTCCAATTCCTCAATGCCGATCCCGCTCCTGTTCCGGGTACAGATGCCCGGTAAAGTGACCGCGACAAATGGGCAGATAGACCCCCTGACCGGCGAGGTCGTCTGGCCCCTGTACTCCTCGTCGCCGGCGGGCGGGGATGTCGTCCTAACCGCGACCTGCGCCGCGAAGTAGTCCGCTAGCAGATCTTCGGGCGGCTCGTATGCGCCACCCACTTCGTCAGGCCGAAACCACGCCCCAATCATCCACATATATCCAAGCCCTACGACGCCGTGTCGAAACGCCTGATCGAGATGCGACCCGCCGACACGTCCGCACACTTGCGGACTGGGTCGCGTTCCTGAATCTCCCGCTGGGGGATGTCTCACTCGCCGACGCGGACGCGTTTGCACACTTGCAAACCTGTCCACGACAAAAACTGCGTTTTGTCGGACATCACTTCCTACGCCGACCGGGTCATCCGCGTTGACACGCCCGATCGCGCATACCTCGTGCATAACGAACTCGAAAGCGGCAAATCAGAGAAATCGCCCTAGGCGACTTTCTTGAGCACGGCGGGCGTGCCGCTACGCCTGTTCCACTACAACGCGTCCCCCCACTACAAACTGGGGCTACCGGTTGTATCTACCGTGTTCCTGCTACACAAGGGGTCAAACAGCCCAGCAATCAACGGCACGTTCGACATTCCGGACGCAAACGGAATGACGTATTTTTCGTTCCGCTACAACGTGGTGCGTTCGGCAAAATCGGCTCCGCCGATTTGTGCGTTGTGGCAACTCGACGTGGACGAGCTACTGGCGGGCGGGATCGCGATGTTGCCGCTCGCGCCGGTGGCGAACGTGCGCCCGCGCGACGTGCCGCGCGTGATCCGGGCGATGCGGGCGCGGATCGAGAACGAGGCGGGCGGCGAGGTGGAGGCGGCGGAGTTGTGGATGGCGACCGGCGTGTTCGCAAGTGTGCGAACACGCTCGCACACTTGCGAGCGTGTTGATGGGTTTGCCGTACAATAGCACGTTCAAGGCACAAATGCTGAGGGGGGGTACGGAGAATGCGGGAATCCATCACCTATAGGGAAATACTCGACGAGGGGCGCAGCAAGGGGCTGGTCGCGGGGCGCAACGAATCTCTGGTTGAGGGGAAACTGGAAGAGGCGCGCCGCCTCGTGCTCAGCGCGGGCGTGCGACGTCTCGGAACCGCGGGGGGCGCGGCGCGGGCACGCGTAGAGGAAATTAACTCGCTGGATGTCCTGGAGGCGTTGCTACTGCGGATCTTCGACGTCGAAACGTGGGATGATCTGCTGACCGACGTGCCGGACGGGGTGTAGATCGTTCCCCGGCCCCGCGTGGCACTGCCGCCATAGCGAGGAATACGGGTTGCTTGACAACGCCTGCGGATTATCTGGTATAATTCGTTTGCGTCTGGGGCGCATCCGGGACCACGGGCAGGGTTGAACCCACCTACTGTTGACGTCGTTTCACCGACACACCTTTATGCCGTCCGGCGTGGTCTGCGGACAAGAAAGCATCAAAGGTACCCGAATGCCCGTACTTCTGCCCGAACGACCGAATCTTTCCCATCTGAGAGCGCAGGCGAAAGATCTTCTCGCCGCGCACCACGTCGGCGAACTCGAAGCCCTCAACCGTGTCCGCCCGTACTTCGATCCCGCATCCGACATCGGCTTGAACGATGCCCAACTCGTCGTCGCCCGCGAATACGGGTTTGACAGTTGGCCGAGACTCAAGATCCATGTGGAGCTACGCGCGGGCGACCTGTCCCGCGAACAACAAGCCGACTCCCTAGCCGCTTCCGCCCTGCGTGGTGATTACGACGCGGTGTCCGCCGCGTTCGCCGCCAATCTGGGGCTGGAAATGGCGACCCTCTCATCCGTCTGCGCGACCGGTCGCCATGAAGAACTGCGTCGGGTCCTTGTAGGAAAGCCGGAAATGGCACGCGAACCGACCGGCGCGAGGGGCTGGCAACCGCTCGCTTACGTCTGTTTCTCGTGCTACCTGGGGGAACCATCGCGCCGTAATGACCTGGTGGAAGCCGCCCGGATCTTGCTCGCGAGCGGCGCGGACCCGAACGCGGTCTGGCCCGACCCGAACGCGAACGACTACCCGGAACCCTGCCTGTATGGAGCAAGCGGCGTCTATAACTGCCCCGAACTTGCGAGGCTTCTGCTGGAAGCCGGTGCCGCGCCGAACGATAACGAATCGCTCTATCACTCGACCGAACTACCCGACTTCGCCTGCCTGCGACTGCTGCTGGATCACGGCGCGGATGTCGCGCACGGAAATGCTCTGGCACATCTGCTCGATCGCGAGGAGCCAGACTGGGTTCGTGACTTCCTGTCATACGCGAAGAGTCCGGCTGTCATCCCGCCCGTGTTCCCGCACGCCCTGCGCCGGGGGCGGAGGGTGGAAACATTCGCCGCGCTGATCGCGTCCGGCACGGACCTGAACGTTCGCGACGATAACGGCCTGACGCCGTTCCAGTCCGCTACGCGCCTGGGGCGCACCGATGTCGCGGATCTGTTCGCGGGCGCGGGCGCGGATACGTCCCTGACCCCCGCCGATAAACTACTCGGTCGGCTCGCGGGTGGCGAAGCGATCCCGCCTGGTACGATTCCCGCCGAAGCGATACGGCTTCTGGACGCGGAACCGTCGCCGGAACTGGTACGACAAGCCGAGAACGGGAACAACGCGGTGCTCGAAACACTGCTGGCGGCGGGCGCGGACCCGAACGTCCGCGACTCGCAGAACACCGCGCTCCATCAGGCCTGCTTAAAAGGGCGCCTGGAGACGGCTCGTATCCTCCTGCGTTTTGGGGCCGATCCGAAGATCAAAGACACGGTGCATCACGCCGACGCGGTCGGTTGGGCAATCTGGGGATCGGAGCACGGTAGTGTAGGGACGCCGGGGGATTATGCCACCGTCGTGGAGTCGCTACTCGAATCGGGTGGGGTGTTGCCGGAGGCGGTATCGGGTAGCCCCGAGGTCCGCGCCGTGCTGATAGGACGCGGGGCGCGGGCCGTCTAAAGGCTCACTGCGGCAAGAGCGCGACCCCAGTTTGTGTCAGCGTGAAGCCGAGACGCACGATGCGCCGCGCCGCGTCGCCCCAGTTGGCGAGCCGGTCGTTCGTGATCAGCGTCGCGTCACGCTCCCTGGCTTCGGCGATCAGCGTTTCGTCGGCGGAGGTCCCCGGCGGCGTTTCGCGGACCACCGCTCGCTCCACCAGTGCCAGGTAGGCCGCCTTGTCGTCCACGTGGAATCGGAGGGTTGCGTCCGCGACGAGTAGCACCGGGAAAAACCCTTGCCGGAACAGGAAATCACGCATTATCAGTAGTGACGCGACGCGGGGGGGCGTGTCCATCGCGAGTGGGTCGGGATTGTGCCGGGCGATGTTCGATGCATCCACCACCGCGCACCGGGGCACCGAACCGGGCGCGGTCGTGTATGGCAAAACGCCGATGCGGCTTAGCTCCCCGACAGCGGCAAGGAACGCGTCCGCGAGCGTCGCCTGGCGCGGGTCGCCGCTCAAGCGCATCTCCGCGAAAACGTCGCGCACGCGTAGCACGAGCCGCGACTCGCCCGTTTCCGCCGCCTCCGCGAGTTTGCGCGGGGACAGGGTGGGTAGCGCGGTACCGGGCAAGGCGACCATCTCGTCCGCCCCGATGCCCCCCCCGTCGCTCTGCTCCCGCGCCGTCGCCATCAGGCTGTCCGCGATCTCCGCCCCGCGCTTGCCTACCTTGCCCCGGAGCGACTTCAGGAGCAATGTGAAGCCCTGCGGCGAAACGATGCGGACCCGCAGGAAGGAGGCGTTAACGCTCGCCATCTTGCCGTCCCGCTCGGCGAGCGCGATCAGGCGGCGGAGTAGGGTCGCGTCGTCGGCGAGCGTGGAGCGGAGCAACGTCGCTTGGCTAAGCAGACGCGTAAACGACTCCGTGGCTTCGAGCACCGCCCCCGCGTCCAGGTACGACTCCACGGCGCGGCTGTCCTGATCCGCGCCCCGGTCTACCTCGTCCGAGCCGTATAACGACGCCGCGTACAGTGAATAGACCGCGCCCCGTGCCGCCGCCGGTGCCGCCTTGATGCCGCCGCCTAGTATCGCCTCCCGGCAGACTTCGGCGACCGCCGCGTACTTCCCGCGCCGCAGTAGGCGGCGCAGTGCCTCTTCGACGGGTAGGCTGTAGGGGGTAGCGGCTAGGAGGGCCGGGGCGGCGGACGCGGGCTTTGCGCCGCCCACCGCCGTGTTCTTGTCGGCGGCGGCCTTCGCCCTGTCCCGCGTTTCTCGCTCGGCGCGGCGGCGTAGATTAGCGACTTCGGCTTCGGTGGCTTCCCTGGCTTTGCGGACGGCGTCGAGGTCGGCGCGGAGCGTCACCAGGTCGCGCTTCGTCTGCGCGGCGTCGCGCTCCAGCGCGGCGACCCGCTCCTCTTTCTCCTTGATCGTTGCCCGTTGCTTCTCGACCTGCTCGCGCAGGCGGTTGTCCTTATGCGACTCCCCGGTGGCTACAGGCATCTCCACGGGGGGGGCGGGTGCCTCCGCCTCTGCGGCTCTGGTCATGATGGTGCCGTATAGAGTGGCAAGCTCCTGCGCGAAGCCGGGTTGCTTCATGGCTTCCTCGGCGACGCGGGACAACACCACCGGGTTTTTGACCGACTCCGGGGTCGCGCGGAACCCGGAAAGCACCCGATTGGCGCGGGGCTTGTCGCGCTGAACGAGTTTCAGGAGATCTTTGCCCGTTGTGGCGGCGATACGTGAGCGCCACTCGGAGGGGCTACGGGGGGCGTCTTCCGGCGTCGGGTCAGGGCTGATCTCGTCGGTAGTCTCACTCATACGGCGGGTACGGTTTCGAGTGGGGTACCGACGGTCAGAGCGAACATGGGGAGCGGCCGCATCGCGGAGCCGGGGCGGAGCGCGGAGCGTTTGAGCTGTCCGCAGGCGGCGGCGATTCGGTGGCCTTTCTCCTGCCGCTGCGTGATCGTAACGCCGTACGATTCCACGATGTCACGGAATAAGCGCGTCGCTTCCGGGGTGGGGCGTTTGTAGCGAGAGGCGACGTCGGTCGTGTTATAGGGGATCGTGTTCACGGACACCAGCGGCTCGCGGCGCAGGAGCATACCCAGTTCGTGCGCCTCCCTCTCGGTGTCATTAACACCCGCCATCAGCACGTACTCGAATGTGATCCGCCGCCGCGTCTTCGCCACGTAATCGCGGCACGCTTCCATAAGACGCGCGATGGGATACTTGTCGTTGAGCGGGACGAGTTGCGAGCGCAGTTCGTCGGTCGGGGCGTGGAGCGACACCGCGAGCGTGATCGGCAAATCTTCCTCGGCAAGTTTGTAGATGCTCGGGACGACGCCGACCGTGGACACGGTGATGTGTCGGAGCGAGATGCCGACCTCCTGGCTCAAAAGGTGGATCGCTTTCAGTACCTCGGGCAGATTCAGGAGCGGCTCGCCCATGCCCATCATCACGACGTTCGAGACGCGCCGCTCCGGGTGGAGCGATTGCAGACACAACACCTGATCCACGATCTCACCCGCCGTCAGGTTCCGCGCCAATCCTTCGGTGCCGGTCGCGCAGAACGAGCACGCCATCGGGCAACCGACCTGCGACGAGATACAGACCGTGGTGCGTCCGGGGTATGGCAGGAACACCGCCTCGACAACCTCGTCGTCGGCGTAGGCCAGAAGATATTTCGTGGTGCCGTCCTGGGCGGTGTCGGTCTTAATCACGCGCGAGGGCACCAGCGCGAACTCCTCCCGCAACCGGACGCGCACCTCTTTGGGCAGATCGGTCATGGCGTCGAAGTCGCGCGCGAACCGCTTGTATAAGGACTGCGCGACCTGCCGCCCCCGAAATCGGGGTAGCGTAAGGGTGTCGACGATCAGTCTTTCGATCTCGCCACTAGTTTTTCCGGCTAATACTTGCATGACTTGGTTTACGTTTTCCGCCCCGGCGAAAAGGTTCGCCAAAGAAAGATTGTACCGCGTCCCGCGTGGAGCGGCAATCGTCTTTGTTCCGGACGGGCGCATTTCTATTGACAGGGGGCGGGATGTGCGCTACAGTACAAGGTTGCGCCGGCGCGGAAGTGGGAATAGCCGGGCGGAGCGACGGGGGTAGGTGACCAGTTTGGATACGGCGGACGAGAGCGACGAACCGGTATATGTGATCAGCGTCGCCGCGCGTCTCGCGAAGATGCCGGCGTGGTTCCTGCGGGTTCTTGACGACGAGGGGATCGTGGTGCCTAGGCGCACCGACTCGAGTCGCCGTCTCTATTCCGCGCGGGACCTCGCGCGGCTCGCCCGCGTGCGCTACCTGACCGATGACCGCAAGGTGAACATCGCCGGAATTAAAGTGATCCTTGAAATGGAAGCCGAGTGGCAAGCCGAACGATCCGGCGCACCGCCCGTCGCGGAGCCGACAGACCAGGGCGCGCCGCCGACCGAGATACACGACGTACTCGCCCTGCTACTGCCCGCGTATACCCGCGCCCAGAACGAATAGTTTATGCCTTCGATACATATCGAGCGAGGAATTGCAGACAAACATGATTTACCCGTCCCCCGACAAGATTGACGAAGCGATTGACAGCAAATATAAGCTAGTCATCCTGGCCTCCAAGCGAGCGAAGCAACTCAAAGAGGGTGCGCACGCGCTGGTCACGCCGCCCGACTCCACTAACCCGCTGACCATCGCGCTCGAAGAAATCGCGGCGAAAAAAATCACCTACGCCTTCGACGAGAACTCACTCGCGGGCCGCGAAGCTCTCGCCGACAAGATCGCCGTGGTCGGCGCGCGCGACGTGGAGATCGCGCCCGGCCTCGACCCGCTGGCACTGCCCGAGGACATTGACAAGATCGCCGAGGCCCGCGCCCTGCTCGGCGGCGACTCCGACGCCGCGATTTTCAGCGACGACGACGACGACAACGACGGTGCCTTCCTTCCCGAAGCGGAAGAGGAGGAAGAGGAAGATAACCCGCTCGCGATGGACGACGAGTCCGACGCGGCGGAAGCCTGACCCGCGACCGCGAGTGGGGGGCTATGTTGAAGGGGCGCGGCACGAACACTCGCGCCGCGCCCCGTTCGCGTCGGTCGTGAGCGGGTACAAACCCACCATTGTATGTATCCTATCTTCCTTGCTCCGTCGCCGGGGTGATAATCTTACTCATCGTTTTGTGGGGTGCGTTCGAGACGATGGTGTTACCACGGAGCGCGGGCGAGGGCCTGCGATTGACGCGCTTTTACTTCCAGGGGACCTGGGGCGTCTGGCGGTTCCTGGCCAGCCGCTTCAGATACACAAACCCGCTCCGGCACACGTTGCTCGGCGTATTCGGGCCGCTGTCGCTCGTCTTCTTGATCGTGCTATGGTCTAACCTGCTCGTCGTTAGTTTCGCGCTTCTGCTTTCCGGTGCCGGTGCCCGTTTCATGTCATTGGGTAGCATAGTATCTGGCAACTTCGGGGACTGCGTCTATCTGAGCGGCGTGACGCTGTTCACACTCGGCTACGGCGACCAGACGCCGGGGAGCATCGCGACGAAGTTCCTGTGCGTACTGGAAGCGGGGGGCGGGTTCGGACTGCTCGCGACCGTGATCGGTTACCTGCCGACGCTGTACCAGACATTCGCCCGGCGCGAGATGACGGTGCTACGTCTCTATGTC
>JAYUUO010000237.1:0-8768 GCA_043754515.1 Armatimonadota bacterium | reverse complement strand
CAAACTCTTGCCTTGTGTGGCGAGGTTTATAACAGCCTCGTCAATGAGCGCGCGGCTCGTTATGACATTGCCAAAGAATCGCTATCTCGCAATACGCAGAACAATCACTTGACACAATGGAAAGCCAGGTTCTCCGAACTAAACAGTGCTGGCGAGTAAGGCTGAGAGTGCCGACCGCCGGTTGGTTTGGGTGAACCCCGCCTACACGTCGCAGGACTGTAGCGGGTGCGGGTATCGTGCGAAGAAGAAACTAAGCGAGCGGTGGCACCACTGTCCTGTCTGTGGGCTATCGCTAGACAGGGACACCAACGCGGCATGGAACATACTGAACATGGCACTGAGAACGAAACCGGTGTGGGGCAACACACCGGGGTCCGGTATACCGGACCGAGAAGCCCCCGCGCTTTAGCCGGGGGAGTTGTCACGATGCTTCGCGTCAGCGAAAACCAGCGATTCCTCGCCACCGGCGAGAACGGCGCGACCCCCTTCTTCTACCTGGGCGACACAGTCTGGGAGTTATTCCACCGTCCGATCATGGCGGAAGCGGATGAATGCCTGACCGACCGCGCCGCGAAGGGCTTCACGGTGATCCAGTGCGTCGCGCTCGCCGAGTTTGACGGCATCCGCGAACCGAACGCCTACGGCGACACGCCTTTCATTGGGGACGATCCGACGCGCCCGAACGAGCCGTATTGGTTGCACGTAGATCGGGTCGTTGCCCGAATCGCCGAGCTGGGAATGGTAACCGGGTTCCTGCCGACCTGGGGCGATAAGTGGAATCTGGCATGGGGGGTTGGCCCTGAACTGTTCACGCCGGAGAACGCCCGCGTGTTCGGGGAATGGATCGGCGCGCGCTACAAGAACGCGCCCGCGCTGATCTGGATTCTGGGCGGCGACCGCGCGATCCGAAACGACACCCATTCCGCGATCATCCGGGCGATGGGCGCGGGGATCGCGGCGGGCGACGGCGGGGGACACTTGATGACGTTTCACCCGCAAGGGCAATTCACCTCGTCTACCTCGTTCCACAACGACGATTGGCTCGCGTTCAACATGTACCAGACCGGGCACACGTTCGACCGCGACAACTACCGGAGCATCGCCGAGGATTACGCGCTCGTGCCGCCCAAGCCATGCCTCGACGCCGAGCCGGGCTATGAGGACCACCCGAACACAATCGGCAAGCCCGAGACCGGCTATTTCGACGACTACGAGTGCCGCAAATGGCTCTGGTGGGCACTGTTCGCGGGCGCGTGCGGACACACATACGGTTGTCACGACATCTGGCAGTTTTACGACCCGGCGAAGCACGGCGAGGGGGTGACGTCGCCGCGAACGCCGTGGCGTGTCGCTCTAAATCTGCCCGGTGCGGGTCAAATGCACATCGCGAAGGATCTGCTCCTGTCGCGCCCGTATTTCAGCCGCGTCCCGGACCAGTCGCTGGTCATCTCCGACACGTTCGATGACACGTTGCGCCGCACGCACCATATCCAGGCGACGCGCGACGCGGACGGCACGTATGCGTTCGTCTACAGCGCGTCCGGCCAGCCGTTCACGGTGGACATGACGAAGTTATCGGGCACCGCGAGGGCGGCGTGGCTTGACCCGCGCAACGGTAAGTCGGAGCCGTTCGACTGGTACCCGAACACGGGTACCCAGGAGTTCACGCCGCCCGCGAAAGGGCGCGGTAACGACTGGGTGCTGACGCTGGACGTGAACGCGCCGTGAGTAGAGCCGCGGAGATGGCCGCCACTCAAGGCGGCCATCCCCTCGACACATTGCGGTATCCCACCCTGGTGACGGACAGTCCAGGTGACGCTCGGGAAGCCGCTCGCGACCACCGTCAAGACCTACGATCTTATATATCCGCAACGCGGCGGATTCGCGCGGCACAGAGAACAGCGCGGCGCGGCAACTCAACTTCAACGGCGCACCGGTCGCGGCGGCGGTGCCGGAGGCGGGAAGCCTCGCGCTTCTGTTGCCCGCGCTCGGCGTTCTTGCGGTCGGGGCGGTTCGCCGACGCAAATAACACGGCGGATTGCCGGTGCGCGTTGTAGCGCGCCGGCGGTGATGGAAACGCCGCGTTCCCCGCGCTATAATTGTCGGCAGGAGCAAAACCCATGTCACTGGAAACCATCACCCGCGACGAGTTCGACCGACGCCTGGACGCCGCGAACGACCGCGCCGAAGCCGAACTGCGAACCTTGGAGCAGGAGAACCGGATGCTACAGCAACTCATTGAGCGGTATCAGTCCGTGCAAGCAATGGAAGCGCAGGTTTCCCCCGCCCCGTCCACCAAACCGCGCGCGACAGAACTACGCCGTTTACTGTTGCAACTCGCCGAAAGCGCACCGCCCACACGGCACGGCACATGGCGATACTAGTACGCGACAACTAACCCCCCGCCCCACCCGACAACCCCGACGCCGACCCCCGAAACGCCGACAGGCAGGATTATTAAGCGGCGGCGCGGAACAGAACCGCGTAATCATTCCCCCGCGTTCCCCGGAAATCGTACTGGACCGACGCGTCGGTAAAAAATAATGCCCCGATGCCCCTCACCACAACATCTATGACCCTCGCCGATACGCTCTCCGACCTCACGCCCGACCTGCCCGCTTGCGAGATGCTCCACGCCGGACCCGTTTCCGTGGACTTCACGGATGACGGCGATCTGCGCTACCTGCGCGTCGGCGGGCACGAGGCGATACACCGCGTCTATGCCGCCGTCCGCGCCGACGACTGGTGGACCGTTCCCGCGACGATTACCGTGCGTGAAAAAACCGTCAACCCCGACGGATTCCGCATCATCTACGAGGCGCGGTACACGGGGACCGGGCGCGGCATTGAGTTTGTCGCGACCGTGACGCTCACTGGCGAGGCGGACGGGCGTGTCACGTTCGACTTCGATGGCGAGGCGTTATCCGACTTCAAGCGCAACCGCATCGGGATCTGCGTCCTGCACCCGGCGGCCGCGAAGGGCGCGCCAGTCACGATCACGCACCCCGACGGTTCAGAAACGACCGGCACGCTCCCCGACACCATCGCGCCGCATCAGCCGTTCGCGAACATCGCCTCGATCCGGCACGAAGTCGCGCCGGACGTCGAGGCGGCCCTGACGTTCTCGGGAGATATTTGGGAGATGGAGGATCAGCGCAACTGGCTCGACGCGTCCTTCAAGACCTATTCGACCCCGCTCTCGACGCCATACCCGGTGCTGGTGAAGGCGGGCGAGCGGGTGCGGCAGCGGGTTGTTTTTGCTGTTGTCGGTGACCTCACCCCGCCTGCCCTCTCCCTCCGAAGGGAGAGGGGGGAGCCGATTCGCGGGGGCGGAACGCGGGTTGGATTGCCCCGCAACGAATTGCGCGGAGTCGTCCGCCCCCTCTACCAACGTTCCGCCCCCGCGAATCGGCTCCCCCCTCTCCCTTCGGAGGGAGAGGGGGGTGGGGGGGGAGAGGGCGGTGAGGGCGGTGAGGGCACGCGCAGAACGTCGCCTGACGACAAACCCATTCGCCACAAAAATCGCCTCCACCGTAGCCACCCGCTCCAGATGGCGCGGCGCGACTATCAGTTGCAGATTCGGGATTCGCTCCCGCAGAAGAGCGAACGCCCCGGCAACTAACGCCTCCTCCTCCGGCCCCGATCCGTCCGGCGCGTCGCGGGTCGAGCCGCACAGGAAGACGGGCACGTCGTCCGGGATGGCGAGGTCGCGGCGCAGTTCGGCACGTTCTGCCTCTGTCAGCATCGTCGCCGCCTCGTCGAACTTAGTGTTACCGACCGCGTGAACCGTGTTCGGGTCCGCCCCGACTTCGACGGCACGGCGGGCGTCTTCAACGGACTGCATCGCGAACACGTCAACATGCCGGAGCGCGGACGTGAGGAGCCATTTCACTGCCCGACCGCGCTTCAGCCCCGTGTCCGAAATACGCCCGTTGATGACGGCGACCGTGGCACCGCGCCGCTTCGCCGCCGCGAGCAGGTTGGGCCAGATTTCCCACTCCATCAGGACCAGCGCGTCGGGGCGGATTGCGCGGATCGCGCTTTCAATCGCGAACGGCAGATCGAGCGGGAAGGTGACGACGTAGTCGGCGGGTGGTATCCTGCCCTGCGCCACCTCGCGCCCGCCGGTCGTTGTCGTTGACAGCACGATCAGCGCGTCGGGATGCCGCGCCCGCAGTTCACGCAGCACCGGAGCCGCCGCCATGACCTCGCCGACACTGACCGCGTGTACCCAGAAACGCGGACGGCGCGAGTCGGCCGCGATGTCGCTCACGAACCGCCCGAACCGCTCGCCGGTATGCGCCCTCGACTCTTTGCCGCGCCAGAGTCGGTACGCGAAGACCGCCAACAGGAGCGGGGAAGTGGTCAGCAGAAGCAGGTTGTAAAAAAAGAGTGCCAAACTCGCGTAGTGTATCGCAACCGATGAACCCGTCGCGGCGTTTAGGAGTATAAGGAAGAGAATGTCAATCGCTACGCAACCCCCTTTGTCACCGCCGGGTGCCGTCACCGCGCCCCGCGCGTCGCTCTGGGCGGTCGCGGCGGGGCTGATCGCGCTCGGCCTTCTGTACCATGTCAGTGGGGGCGGCTGGCTGATCATTCTCCTCGCGCTGGGGCTGATCGGGCCACGCTTCACCAACCAGCGTCTGGAAACCACGACGCTGCTCCGCTGGATGGTACGTGTCGCGCTGATCGCGCTGATCTACCAAGTATCGCTCGGACAGGACGAGAGCGGGAAGTCCACGCCGCTCGCCATCGGCACCGTCGGCGTGCGCACCCTGTTCGGTGAATTGTACGCGGCCGAAATGGTGGTGCAGGGTTGGGTGCGGCGGGACGAGGGCGGGCGTCAGCAGACGCTCGCGGTGACGCTTTTCTCGACGCTTGTTTATCTGACGGCGTGCAACGTTTTCAACGAGCCGATTGTGGGTTTCATAACCCCGGTATTCATGCTACTGGTCGCGTTTGCCTTGCGCGAATGGCGCCCCCGAGCGGTAGCGGACGCCGTACCATCACCGCTCGCCGCGCGGCACCGGACGTTGACGGCGATTCAACGCGTCGTCGTGATCGTGCTGACCCTGGGGCTTGGCTTCGCGGCGACCCGCTCCGTCTCCGTATACAAGGACACGCTGAACGATCTTGGCAACCGCTTCAACATAGATCAGCGTATGTTCGAGAATCTGGGGATGAGCGCGCAGCCCGAACTCGGCTCGGTCTTCAACCTCCAGGGCGGAACGAACCGCGTGCTTCGAGTAAAGAACCTGGCGGGGGACGGACATCTGCGCGGCGCGACTTTCAACTATTACGAGAGCGGGCGATGGGGTCCCCCGTTGCGCCGGTATAATTTCACACCCGCGACGGCGGACCTGCTTTCGCCACTCAAACCCCTCTATGGAAGCCTTCCGGCGCGCCAGCCCGACGACATGACGATTACGCGGCTCGCCAACATGCAACTTCTATTCGCGCCGACCAATGCGTCCAGCATCGCTACCGGTGAGTCGCAAGACGCGAAGGATGCGGTGGAATGGTCGCCGGAAGCAGGAGGCATTATGCGCAACCGGGCTAATGCGCCGTATATGTACATCGTCAGCGTCCCTGGCAAAGCGCGGACGTATCAGGGGCCGCTCTGTCAGCCCGTTCTGTCGCGGGAGGGATCGTCACGGGATGATTTCTTGCAGGTGCCGACTGACAAGGGCGAGGAGAAACAGAACGGGGATAGCCTGTTCATGCGCCAGCTAGCCAGGAAGATAGTCGCCGGCGCCCCGACCGCGTCCGAGAAGATAATGGTGGTCACGGAGTATCTGCTGAATAATCATCACTACTCGCTGACCATCAAGGTCGGTCCGGGCGATCCGGTGGCGGACTTTTTGCGCGGAAAGAAGGACGGACACTGCGAGTTCTTCGCGGCGTCGGCGACCCTACTCCTGCGATACGCGGGGGTTCCGGCCCGGTATGTCACCGGCTATTACGCGCACGAACCGGGGACGGAGGCGGGCGAGACCGTGGTGCGGCAACGCGATGCGCACGCCTGGTGCGAGGCGTGGGTGGACGGTATCGGCTGGGTCCCGGTGGACGCGACGCCAGGAGACGGTCGCCCGGACGAGATGGTCCAGGACAAGATTTCGCCGTTCCAGCGGCTGACCGAGTGGTTTCAGAATCTTGTCCAAAAGGTGAAAGATCGCCTCGCGGATATACCGCCCGCCGTGCTAAACGTCATCGTGGTCGCGCTCGCCCTTATACCACTCGCGGTCTACGTAATCGTGGTCGCGGCGCGGAAGCGGCGGGCGCGCGCAAGCGTTATTCGTGATTCCTTCGCGTACACGCTGAGCGATGAGACGCTCGCCGCGCTGTCCGCGCGCTTCGAGGGCGCGTTCGCGAAGGCGGGCCATCCACTCGCGCCGGAGAGCACGTACACGGAGCAGTTGACGAACAGGAGCCGCGCGGAGAGTGTCCCAGCGATCCAGGATGCCCTATCCGGGTTGGGACGGCAGTTCGCCCGCGTGTACGATCTGGCTCGGTTCGGCGGGCGGCGTGACCGCGAGACGTTCGACACGCTAAACGCACTGGTCGAGCGTATCGAGAACAACGCGCGGGCGAACTTTCGGGATGAGAAGTAGCAGAGCGGGCAACATCGGTGGGCTTCCGCCGCCGTAAAGCCCGGCGTTTTGAAACACAATCAGGGTACCGTTAAACCGACCCGAGCAACGAGTAGAAGGCGACCTATAATGACTTTAACCGCGACCGATGACAAAGCGACACGCAACGGGGCCACGACGCCCGTCGTCATACAGCCCCACTTCGGCGATCCGACCCCGGCGAATGTGCTTACCCCCGCCGTATCACACCAGGGACCGCCGACGAACACGCCGTTCACGACCGATGAATTCAACGCCGTAGCACAGCGGATCACCCTGAACCTGGAACGAGTGATCAAGGGTAAGGCGGAGAGCATCCGGCTGTTGCTGATCGCTCTGTTCGCGGGCGGTCACGCGTTGCTCGAGGATGTGCCTGGCACGGGGAAAACGACCCTCGCGAAGTCGCTCGCCCGCTCGATTGACGGCACGTTCCGCCGGATTCAGTTCACGCCCGACCTGCTCCCCGCCGACATCACCGGGAGCAGCTACTACCGCCCGCACGAAGGCGTGTTCGAGTTCCGCGAGGGGCCCGTGTTCTCGAACGTGCTACTCGCCGACGAGATCAACCGCACGTCGCCGCGCACCCAGTCCGCCTTGCTGGAGGTCATGAGCGAGTATCAGGTAACGGTGGACGGGATGCGCCGTGAGATCCCCCAACCGTTCTTCGTGGTCGCGACCCAGAACCCGTCCGAACACGCGGGCACTTACCCCCTGCCCGAAGCGCAACTCGACCGATTCGCGCTCCGAATAACGCTCGGCTACCCGGATCTGGAGTCCGAGGTCGAAATCCTTTATAGCCAAAACAACCGGCACCCGTTCGAGTCGCTCGAACCCGTCGCCACCACCGAGGATCTGCTCCGTTTGCAGGGCGCGGTGAAAACGGTGCGCGTCGAGCGGGCCGTGGCTGAGTACATCGTACGAGTTGTCGAAGGTACGCGTGGCGACAGCCGGTTGCGGATGGGCTTATCCCCGCGCGGCTCGCTGATGCTGTACCGCACCGCTCAGGCCCGCGCCCTGCTCGAATCGCGCGACTACGTGACCCCCGATGACGTGCGGGCGATGGCGATCCCCGTGCTCGCGCACCGGATTCAGATGGAGACGAAGGCGAAGTACGGCGGGTTGCTGCCGGAGCATATAATAGAGGAACTGCTGAAGAAAACGCCCGTGCCGCGGTAATAACGACGGGTTTCCAATGGGAAAGTCGAGGAACATATAGGTGCCAAAAGGAACGACGGGGATGAATCAAATCGTCCCTCATCTATCGAGACTATTCTCCTAAGCACGGCGATCACCTCTTCAGCGAATATTGAGTCCTCCTCCCACAACTTTATAAAACAACTTGCGCAACTCGAGAAACTTGCCCGCGCCGTCTTAAGCATGTCGCGCAATTTCATTGCCTCCTCGTCCCCCCTGTCAGCGGAGCGGAGCGTTATCCAGACCTGAAGTAGCCACTCCGCGCGTAACGTGACTAGACTATCCCTGTTGAGGCCGAGACAATCAATAGTCACACAACCGCGCCGGTGCTTCACAATATCCCCGGTGACGTCGTGTAGGGGTCGTGCTTCCGCTCCAACGAAGCCGATGAGGTCAGGGGGATCATCATGTGTTCCGAGAGGATAGGGCAGATAAGCGTGTTCCATCGCACACTCCTCTGGTGTCGCCGCAAGTAGGGTTCGCATCGGCACTACTGTGGGGAATTGGTCACTTTTGAAGGTAGAGTTGCAAATTTTGCACGCGGCCGCGTAGTTCCCTGGGTTATAGGCTAGTATGCCGGACGCGATCTATGTAGCGGATCGCCGACTAGCCGCCGTACCTCAAAATCAACTTTGTATCCTGAAGAAGGTATAGTGAGGGCAAGAATTGCGAGCGCAACGGCACAAAACGCGGAGGATTTACCTGCACCGTTGCCGCCTCAAAACAAGTTGACGTTTCCAAGCCGGGGTGCATTTGCCCGCCCCGGATAGTTAAGCGTCAACTCAGTCTCACGGAAGGCACGGAAGTTCCGAATCTTCAGGTTATCTATGTACATAGCACTTGCATTGTACACCTACCCCGCGTAGATCACGCGGAGCGACTCTTCGAGAGTCGTCATGCCGAGCAGAATCTTCTCCATCGCGTCCTCCTTCATGGACTTCATGC
>JAYUUO010000236.1:0-8850 GCA_043754515.1 Armatimonadota bacterium | reverse complement strand
CGGCGAGCGACTGCAACGCCTCGGTGACGGCGGTTTCGGCGACGCGGGTGAGTAGCTCGCCGGGTATGGTGCCGTCCGCGCCCGGCATATTCTCCGCGCCCGGTGCCGCCGATAACTCGCCCGTCGTGTATACGGCGCGGGTCAGATGCGCCCGCTCCGTAGAATCGTTCGAGGCGATAGGCACCTCCCAGAGCACCATGCCGTCGGCGAGATCCACCAGACGGAGCGATCCCGCCACCCGCGCCGTGCTACGCGCGGTGACAGTTTGACGCCACTCGACGGCGCGGGATTCAGCGCGGGCGTTGTATCCCGCCACTTCCCGTTCCCAGTTCGGGAGCACATTGCGGCGGTAGTCGCGCATCGCGCTGGCGTACTCTTCGTCGGTTTTAGTGCCGACCACGCCCTTAAGCAAGCCTTCGGCGAAAACGCGAACCATGCCGCCGTCCTTGCCCCCGACCTCTATCTCACTCTTGAGATGGGACGGCTCGCGCGGGCGGCGTGGCGGGCTTCCGAGCAGCGAAGTCACCCGTTTCGCGGAGCAGACATACTCGGTGCCGCCTTCGGAGCGGGACAGATCAACGATAAGCAGGGCGTCCGCCGCCGCGAGTTGCCGCACCTTCACGCGGTTCGCCTTGCGCGTCAAACCCGCCTGATCCAGCGCGATCTCGGCCAGCACCGTGGTCAAAGCGGTCCGCTCCAGCACCTCGAATGAGTTCAACTCACGCAGTTTGCTCGCGGCGACGCCGGCTATTCGGCTCGCGTCCTCATCAGTGATGCGGGCCCCACCTACACTCGCCACCGCGACCCGGCGTACCGGACGGAGGTCGCGGGCGGTCGCGAGCACCGTCGGCTTCTCGAACACGGCGAGGGCGAGTAGATTGTCGCCGCTCTTTCGCAGGATCGCCCGCAACATACCCGAGGTCGGCGCGGAAACATACGCGCGAACGTAGCCGCCCGGCTTGCTCTCGCGCCACGCGATTACGTCCCCACTTAAGGCAGTGAGCCGGTCGGCTACGGGGGCGAAAGCCGAAGGGAGCGCGGCGGCGGTCGCCGACGACCGGTCGACCAGCACGATCTCGTCGGTCGCGCTGAGCCGACCCTGGCGCGACTCGTAGTCGCGGGCGGGGATCAGATGCGGCGGTCGGACCGACTGACGCGGCGCGGCGGCGAGGACCGGTTGCGCGGCGGCTTCCGCGCCGTCACCCACCGTTACTACAGCGAGCGATCTCACAGTTTCGGTGACGGCACGGCGGGGAGATTCTTTCAGGTTGCGGAAAGAGGCGATGGCGCGGCGCAGGTTGCTGAGGTCCGGCGCGGACAGGGTGACGTCATACGCGACGCCCCAATCCCGTCCGGTACGCATCACCTGGGTCCAGTTTTCGGACGGCTCGGCGGCGCAATCGGACGGCACCTGCGCGGACGGCGCGAGCCGTTCCCTGTCAACCAGATAAACGCACGTCACGAACCAGCGCGTCTCTTTGGGCAGAGCGTTCCACTCGGTCAGCGTCAGTACGCGCCGCTCCTTAACCGGGCAGTTTTCCAGAAGCGCGTCGGCGAGTTGCGGCGCGTCCGCGTCCACATTCGTGATCACATACACCCGCTGATTATTGAAGATCTTCAGCACGTCGCCCTCCCGAGGTCGCCCCCCGTAAGCGGGCGGCGAAACGAGAAACAGAACGGCGGCATAAACGGCGCAGAGTATCAGAACGCGGCTACGCATGGTTCTCCCCTCCCCCTTCTATTTACAACCGGGTAGCTACTTGATCGGGTCCACCAGAAAGACGACCGAAGTTCGCTCCAGGAAATGATCCCGCACGTTCGCGGAAAGCACGCGCTTCGCGTCCCGCTCCGAGATCGTCGGGTTAACTTTATACTTCCCCTCCGCCCCCGTGGCGCGAACGATCAGCGGATGTGACCCGGCGCGTTTGCCGCGCAGTGCCTCCCCCATCGAGCGCGGGTAGCCGACAATCCCCACCGCGATAGCGTAATCGGGCGACACCCGTACCGTGCCGTAGACCTCATTCCCGGCGTCGTCCAGCAATCGGGGAGCCATGGCACCCTCGACGCCGAAGCCGCGACAGTCCACTATCACCGAAGTAAAGGGGCCATTGTCCGACTCGGAGGTCAATCCGGGTTCCGCGCCGGATCGTGGGAACGGACGCGGCGCGGGCGTCGGCGGGAGCGGGGTCGCGGGTTCAGCGGGACCCTCCCATTCCGTGGTCGGCCCTGGCGTGGTGGTAGTCGGGGCGATTTGTGGGTACACGGCCTCGGCGAGCGAGTTCGCGCCGTAAAGCGGCAGTTCCATCGTCACCGTCGCGGTGCCGTCGCGCCCCACGTCCTCGCGGATAACGCGGGCGTTGCTGAGCACGGCTTCGAGGTGTGTTTCCACAACGTCGGATTCCGTCTGAAAGTTTTTGACCCGCGTCTCGCCGGTCACGCGCACGGACGATACCATCATCGCCAGGTTGCGCAGGGCGTCCGCCCGTGCCGCGCCGAGTGCCATCAACCGCGCCTGCGCGTCATTACTCGCGACGCCGGGCGCGGGCGGCGCGCCGGAGCCGGTCGCCTTGACCACGCCCGCGTTGAAGTTGACCCGCCCTTTGCCATTTGCACTGGTTTCTACGAGGGGGTCGCCGTCACGCCGAACGCTGGTCGTGGTCGTAGTGATGGTAGTCGTCTCTTGCGGCGCGAAGGCAAGGTTAAGCGCGAGCAGATACAGCGGAATGATCATCGGTCCGGTAAAGCCTCCTAGGTGTCTTGCGTGGAGAACGCCGCTGGGACGAGGGATGTGACAAATCGCGCAAAGTTTCGCTTTTTTCTTGTAAGCACTGGGGCACGCGAACACCGCTTCTATTTGCGGACTGAACACTTACGCTTACGTCACTGGCAACCCCGTGATGATGTTCGATCCGAGTGGTCTCGACCCCGCGGCACTTATAGGCGGCGCTGGCGCGTAAGTACAAAACGCCGGAGCAAGCCGCTATCGCCTTCGTGTATGCCGTGTGGGACATGGCGTTCAGGAATGAGGAGTGGGGGGCAGGCATAGCTGAGGTCACGAGTGGAGCGGATGGGTCTAAGAGTTGGCATATCGCTGAGGTATGCGAGGGCAACACAGTAACTGTCGGTGGCGACTCAGCGGGGGCGTATAACGTCCACACCCATCCGTGGGCACAAGGTGATGAATATCCAAACGCCGAAGGCAAAATCAGGAAAGCAGTCAACCCCTTTCAAGCAAGCAGACATGGATACAACGGGTTAGGGTTAAAAGACGGAGGAGACACCGCCCATGGTATTGCTAGCGGGCGGGACTTGTTTATCGGTACCCCAGTGGGAATAGGCTATTGGAATAGGAAACAGGGCTTGCAAGATGGGAGCTTGAAGTATATATTCCCGAGTCCTAACCAAGCGCAACAGATCCTTCAGTGGCTATCGTGGGCGGGACTATACCACCCGAGATCAAACAATGAATAAAAATAAATTTTCCCGTTGCTTCTTAGCCGCGCTACTGTTTGGTATCTGTGCCGTAAGCGTGATGGCGCAAGAAGCTACAAAGTCTAAGAGCATGGCGAATCCGGAGAAACCGCCGGCGATGGTCCCCCTCGTCCGTATTCTGGCGAACCCAGAACAGTTCGACAAGAAGCGAGTCATGACGATCGGCTTAGTCACTTACGGGTTCGAGTCGCAAGGGATCGCCATGAACCGCGAAGATGCCATCAACGGGATACTGATCAACTCCCTATGGATCGAATTCATCTCCGCCAAGAACGTTGATCTTGAAGCACTCAGCGGCAAATACTGCATCATCGTCGGTACCTTCGACGCCGCGAACCGCAGACATTTCTCCCTTCGGAGCGGCGCGATAAAAAACATCGAGCGGTTGGATCTCTGGAGTGACCCGGCGAAGGCACCCCGCCCGTGAAGTATACGCGGACCACCGTCACGACCTCCTAGACGGGAGAGAGGGAAACGTTATGGCGAGATATATATGACAAGAGGGCTCACATGCGCTCTTCTATGTTGTCTGGCCGCTCTTCTGCCGTGGGTGGCTTGCGGGTGCGCGCCGGTGGACAGGGATACATCCCGTGTTAGCTCGCCGGATGGTCGGGTAGACGCCGTTCTCGTCTGTTACGGCAACGGCGATACGACCGCTGAGTCGGCAAGAGTTTTCGTTGTCCCCGCGCACGGAAGGACAGACTCGGCTTCGACACTTTTGTGCGACAAGTACGAAGGGTCGAAATTGAGTTGGTCAGCCCCGCGGCGTCTAGTGTTCTCGTATAAGAAAGCACGGATCTTCGAGTTCTCCAACTTCTGGCAGTCGCGCGACGTGGACAATTTCAACTACCTTGTAGAGATCCGTCTTGCCCCCCCGAGCGCATCCTCGTCGCCATAGTTCTTCTCGATGCACACAGCCTCCTATGAAAAAGAAAATGGTGTTTCGCAAACCCACTTTTGGGGTATGATATGTGGAATATAATCCGCTAAGTCGCTATAAGGGTGATTGAACCTGTGCGCGAATCTAAGATGCCCGATCCCGCTTGCAAGGAAGTGCAAATGAAACCAGTTAATAGACCGAGTGTGCAGTTCACTGTGCGAATTATCATTGCCGGGTTGGCAATCACACTGGCTCCTCTTGCTAGTCACGCCTACAGCCTCGAAAACGCCGTTTACGACTCGATCACGGGCGTGACGAATCAGGTTAATGGTGCCTTTGGGAACACAAACGGGACCCCGCGGACGTTCATGGGCGATATATTCAATCTGTCTAACCCGTTTCCTGGCCCAGTCACCATCACCTCGCTCGATCTCGGCTTCGCATATACGAGTGATACACCGACCCCGCTTCTCGCGCTGAACGCGAACCTAAAGTTTTACGAGACTACTTCCGATGTTCCTGGACAAAACATTCTACAGAATCCTGTAACAAACGTACTTACCTTCGATATACGACAGTCCATTGTCAACGCATCGAACGCCCTGAACGGCACGAATTTCACAGTAGACAACTTCGTCCTCAGCAAAAACAACTACATCTACCATATAGATTTATCTACTCCCTTCCTGTTCAACGATGTAAACATCAACGGGATAGCTGTCAACTACACAGGCGACACGGGAAGCGGTTTGTCATCCTCCGACACGTTGACATCCACTCTAAGGGTTGGCCCCGCGCCTGCTAGGGGCACCCGTGGCCTGAATTTGAGTTCGACTGGCGGCGGGTTCCTGCGTAACGTGAGTGGCCGAACCGACTTTAATTTCAATCAGACAGATGCGAGAACTATCACGATCGGTCCAGTCGGTAATACCTTCTCGGGCAATTCTGGCCTGGCGATGCGCCTGTATACCAACGTGACAGTCGTGCCAGAGGCGAACACACTTGGCCTGATCGCGCTCGGAATCGGCGTGCCCCTCGCTAGCCTTATCCGCCGCCGACGGAAGTAGCCGCGCCATATCTTTGCTAACGGTTCGCAATGGTTGTAACATGGTTACCGAACTCAATTAACTTTCGCGTTTTGTATTAAGGGTACTTTTCTATGTTACATATCGCTGTTACGGCGGAGGCACGACCGGAGCGTCTCGCCAAGAGCGCGCGTAAAAACCTGCGCAAAGAAGGGCGCGTCCTCGCGTCCGTGTATGGCAAGGGCCAGACGTCCACCTCCGTTCTGCTGTCCGCATCCGATATTTCCCGCGTCCTATCCGCCACAACTGGCGAGAACACGCTGATTGACCTCTCGATCACGAACCGGCCGGGGCGGCAACTCGCCCGCGTCATCGCCATCGAGATGGAGCCGATCACCAACCGCTTCCGGCACATCGGTCTGCACATCATCTCGGCTACCGAAGCGCAGAAGGCGGCGGTCACCGTCGAATTCGTCGGCGAGCCGCCTGCGGTGCATAACAAGGTGGGCGTGCTCGAAATCGGTACCGACACCGTGGAAATCTCCGCGCTCCCGGAAGATCTGATCGGGCATTTCACGATTGATGTCTCCCAGATGGAGATCGGCGACGTGAAGCACGCGAGCGACCTGGTTCTGCCGGGCCGGGTGGAACTCCTGACCGCCCCCGAAACGCCGCTCGTCAGTCTGCGAATCGCACGCACCACGACCGGCACTACGGACGCGGGTGCCGACTCGCCGGTGGTGACGCCCATCACCAACAACTCATCTTCCCCTGATTCGGCCACAAAAGGCGCCTAACCCGCCTATCGCCGCGCTTCAGCACCCCGTCCGTGACGATAACAGTCCGACGGGGTGCTTTTTTATTCCCGTCTTGCACCGATTGGCATGAATATTGCGATAACTTTGTGTTTGAGGGACTCATTGATGACTGACTTGTTACACGAAAAGATCGGGGAAATTGCGGGACGGGAGCCGTTGCTGTCGGTAATCGCCCTGCGCGAAGGGACCGTTCTGTTTCTAACTATGCGCGGAGAAGTAGATATGCACACGATAGGCGTGTTGGAGGACGCGATTACCGTGGGTCTGGCAGGCGGTGTCTGCACCGACCTAGTCGCGGACATGTCGGAAACGCCGTTCGTTGACTCGACCGGATACGGCGTCTTCCTGGGTGCCATGCAAACATTGCGGATGCGCGGCTCGGGCCGCGTCTACCTCGCGGCTTGCCAGCCCGCCGTGGCACGCATGATCCAGGTAGCACGGTTGAATCGAGTCTTCGCGGTATGTGACTCGGTCGCGGCGGCACGCGAAGCGTTAGCCGCGTTGGGCTGATAAGGGTTGTTGCGTACCCCGGTCCGACCTATATTGTAGCGCGGTCGCGCCTGCCGTTAATATCGCCGCCGCGCAGACCGCAAGAAACAGCCCGATGCGGAACGAGAGCAGAGATATGGGGCCAGGAGTTTTCGCCGCCGTGGGCGCGGCATTGACGACGCGCCCGATGACAAGATCGTCGCCCCGGTAAACTTCGGTAAGCCCCGTGTCGCCCGAGGGCGCGTCTCCGGCGAACACTACGTATTCCGCGCCCGCGTTGAGCGCGGTTTGTACCCGCTTCACGAACACCATGTTACCGTTCGCGGGTGGGGACGCGTCTTCGCCGCCTCCCGCGCCGGTCACCTGCTCTTTCGCCGCCTTCGGGAACAGGGAGTCGTAGCCGCCGATGTCGTGCAGACCGTATACCGTGAGAGCGTTCGGGGGCAGCGTGGCGAACCGGGGCGGCTTCTGCCCGAGCGTCCAGTCCCGGTTGATGACCGCGATACGTGCGTCAAGGGCGTGGGCGTGAAGCCAGGCGATGCCGGGCGTCACCGGGTAGACCGCCTCCGGCTTCGACGACGGGTTGTAGCCATACCCCCAAAGCCCGAGATCCGCGACGGTCAGGAGGATGCACCCGGTGAGAACGGCGCGAACGTGGGCGACGCTTCCGGCGGACCGCGGCGCGAGAAACAGAAGCACGGCGCACAGCGCGAGTAGCACCCCGGCGATTATCAAACCGGGCGATGCCTGAGCCATTAGCGCACCGAACGGGATCTGTGTCACTGCCGCCCGCGCCCATGCCGCGCCCAAACTTGCGCCCCACGCCGCCATTAGAATGGGTGTGGTCAACGCGATGAGTGCGCCGCGCCGCTTCGTTGTCGCGGGAATGGAACCGTCCAGTAGTGCCTCCGCGCCGAACGCGGCGAGCGCGGAGGCCGCGAACGCGAACACGACCAGCACGCGCCCCGGATTGGCGAGCGCGGCGTAGCCCGGCACCAAGTAGAAGAGTAGCCGGTTCAGCGGGGTACCCGTCGCAATCAGGAGGGCGAGCAGGGCGAGCAGGGCGAAAAAGCCTTTGTCGCCGCGCCACGGCGTCGCGCACGCGAACGCCGCGAGCAGGAGCGGCAGTACGCCGACATAGAGTGCCCACTCCGCGTAGTTATTGCCGCCGTGCCCTGCCGCGTCGCGCAGGTCGCTGTTGTCCCAGTGCAGTCCATAGTTGGGGTGTCCGTAGAAGTCCGGCGCGAGTAGCGTCACGAAAGCACGTGGCGGTAGCGCGGAAGCGTTGTTCGCGTCATACAACTGCGCCGTTTTTTCGGTGACGACTCGGTGCGAAATTCGTGATAGTTCCACGCTTGGTAGTAACTGCGGCGCGGCAAGGCACAGTGTCAGGCACGAAGCTAGCGCGACGCCGCCGGTCCAGCACAGGGGAGTCGTTAACCTCGCGCGGAGCGCGGCTACGCCATGATATGCGGCGTACAGTAGTGCGGTGAGTAGCACGTACAGGGCAATTTGCAGGTGTCCGGCCAGTATCAGCATCCCGCCGACGCCGCCGACGCCTAAGAGCGCGAGCCGCCCCACGCGGGTCTCCGCCCGTGTATGCGCTACCCGGATAAGGAGCAGCAGCCAGGGCAACCAGCAGGAGACTTCCAGGAAAGACGGTAGCGACAGCCAGCAGATCACGGGCGCGGAAAGCACCCACGCCGACGCCCCGAGCAGACACGCGCCGCGCCGGAGGCCGTTCGCGCGGAGTAGCAGGTATTGACCGCACGCCGCGATGCCGAGGTGGAGCGCGGCGACCAGGCCGAAGACGTACCAGAGCCGTGGCGGGGGGGCGAGGTAAAACAGCGCGTGCGGGGGATAAAGCGGCGCGGACTGCGAGTTGGCGAGGAGCGGGGTACCGCCATTCGCCGCGAACTGATGCGTATTTTGTAACGGAATGTGCCCCGCGCGCATCTGCCGCGCCGCCTCGACGCGCCACGGGTAGAACTGCGCGATGCCGTCGAAACGGAGCACGTTCCACGCGGCGGCGTCCGGAGCGGGCGGGCGGGCAGCCTTCCAGGGCGATAGGTAGGAGAGCAGGTCGGCGGGCACGAACGCTTCGCCGCCGAGTAGGGGGCGGTGAAAAACCAGCAGAGGCAGGAGC
>JAYUUO010000235.1:0-8860 GCA_043754515.1 Armatimonadota bacterium | reverse complement strand
CTCGAAGACGACGAGATCGTGACGCTGGAGACGAACACGATACCAGGGATGACGGCCACCTCGCTCCTGCCGAAGGCGGCGCAAGCGGCGGGGATCGGATTCCCCGACTTACTGAACCATCTGATACAGCTTGCGCTGGAGAAACGCTGATCACTCCCCTCGTTTCAGGGAGGCAGGGAAACACGAATGAACCGCGACAATCGAAAAACCAGACCGATCAAACCCGCGCACGCCCCGAAACCGGCGAGCAGCCCGGACGCGGGGCCGCGCCCACTGTCGGAGCGGCAACGTGGTCACCTGTCGCACCTCCACGCGGCGCATGTCGGGAGTCCGAAGGCAGTGCTTCATCGCGCTGTGACCGGCGTCCATCGCCCCGAGCCGAGGGCGGCGAGATCAGCAAACCCACGCTACCGCTCCGGCGCGGCTACCGCTGAGCGACTGCGCGACAAACGCCGCTCGAACCGCAAGCGGATCAACTGGGCCGGCGTTCTGCTACGCGTTGCGACGATGACGTTGTGCGCCGAGGTAATCGTTGCCCTCCTCTTCTCGCCCCGGCTGTGGGTCAGAACGGTAAGTGTCGAGGGGAACGGGACCGTGCCGACCGCGGAGTTGACGCAACGCCTAGCGATCCCGCCGCGTACCAATATCCTGCGACTGCTGGCGGGACGCGACAAGTTGCTCCGCGCCCTCCGCGCTGAACCGACAGTCGAGTTGGCACGGATCACACCGCGCTTCCCCGACGGTTTGGCCGTCTCGGTCACGGAGCGGAAGCCGTTCGCGGCGGTGAAGTTCGAGGGCGACCCCGGCCAGTGGTACACACTGGATCGAAATCTAGTACCATTTCGGGTTTTCGCGGGTGCGCCGGAAGCGGGGTTACCGCTTGTGTCGGTCGCGGCGCGGGGGGAAGACGCGACGTCAGCTAGTGGCATAAAGCCGGTCCTGGGCGTCGCGTGTAACGCCCCCGGACTGTCGGATGTCGGGATGTGTCTCGCCTGGGCGAAGGAGCAGGGCGTGAACTTCCCGGTGGAAAAAGTGACGATTGATAATGCGGGCAAACTGTGCTTAAATAGAGCGGGCGGGATGGCGGTTTTATTGGGACCGGGTATGGATTTGCACGAAAAACTCGGCACTCTGTCGCTTCTCCTGGCGAAGCGCACGGATTTGCGCGGCTCCGCGCCCACCCCCATCGCTCAGGTAAATCTGTACGCCTATGACGCTCCGGCACTCGTGCCACGGGAGGACACAAGCGGGCGGGCGCCGGGCGACGTGACAGTGTTACCATGACGTTTGCTGAACCGAACCACGAAAGCCGTGCCCGATGAGTTTATTTTCTACCCCGTCCCGTAGTGACCCCTGGGTCCCGTCAATCGCCGCGCTGTCGGTGGTCTTCGGCGTGCTCGCCGCTGCCTCGCTCCGAACCCAGGACCGCATACGCGGTGAGGGGCTAGTTGGTACCCGGCCGCAACAGGTGTTCGGCGCGTATAGCGAGATGCGCAACACCGTCTCCGAGCAGAAGAAGCAGATCGGCGACCTGCAATCCTCGCTTTCTAAATACCAGGAAGCCGCCGCGAAAGACTCCGATAACGAGAAGTTGCTGTATGCCGACCTGCAGAAGTCGAAGGTGATGGCGGGTATCGTCGCGGTTACAGGTCCCGGCGTAATTGTAACGCTCCGGGACGCCCGCAAGGTTCCCAAGAAACCGAGCGATTGGTCAGACGAGGCGTATGTACAGACGTTGAACGCCTTTCATATCCACGACAACGATATACAAACCGCGGTGAACGAGTTGCGGGCGGCGGGCGCGGAAGCGATTTCGATCAACGATCAGCGGGTGGTAGCGTCCACGGCGATCCGTTGCGTCGGGCCGGTGGTGCAGGTCAATTCCGTCCCGACATCGGGGTCGCCCGTTCTAATCCGCGCGGTCGGCGACCCCGACGCGATGTACTCGGGGCTGACGATGACTGGCGGGCTTAAAGGGCAGTATGCCGATCCCGAGATGTTCTCGATCGAGCGGACGAAAAGCCTGACGCTACCGGCGTACTCCGGCGCGACACCGCTCCGCTGGTCGCAGATCGCGACCGACAAGAAAGCGAAGCAGGCGCAACGCGCCTCCGAGACAGCGACAGATAACGCGCCGGACCCGGTGAGCGGCAAGACCAAGAATGGCTCCGAGCCGAGCGACTCGTTGCCCACCGGCGGTATCAAGGAGGGCAAGCCATGAACTGGCGTCGTGAAATATGGCTTGTTTTCGTGCCCATCGTCTGCGCCATCGCGGGGTTCGCGGTCGGCTCGGTGTTCCTCCAGTACACGATCCCGCCGACCGCCGCGCCGTATTTCAGCCTCGCCGCGCTGTCCTGTCTGGACGCCATCTGCGGCGGCATCCGCGCGGGGGTTGAGGGCAAATTTCACCGCGATATTTTCCTGTCCGGCTTCTTCGTTAACTCCGCGCTTGCCGGGCTACTCGCCTATGCCGGTGACCGTATCGGGGTAGATCTTTATCTCGCCGCCATCGTCGTGATGGGCTGGCGCGTGTTCACCAACCTGTCGCTACTGCGCCGCTACTTCCTCACCCAGTCGCAACTCGCGAAGAAGGAGAGCGGGGCGTAGAAGGGGCGGGGCGGACGTCGTCCGCCTCCCGACCTAATACCTCCCATACCCGTGCCCAAAGGTGACATCGTTGTAGGACTGGACATCGGCACGACCAAAGTCGCCACCATCATCGCCGAGGTCGCGCACGAGGGCGGGCGCGTGGATATTTTGGGCGTCGGGATCGCCCCGTCGCAGGGGTTGCGGCGCGGCGTGGTCGTGGACATCGAGCGCACCGTGGGCGCGATCATCGAATCGCGCGACAAGGCGCAGCGCATGTCGGGCGCGGAGATAAACTCGGTCGTGGTCGGCGTTACCGGCGAGCATATCACGTCGGTGAACTCCAAGGGTGTGATCGCGATCACCCACCCTGATCGGCAGGTGACCGACGAGGACGTCGCCCGCGTAATGGAGAACGCCCGCGTGATCGTTCTCCCACCCGACCGTGACATCGTCCACGCTATTCCACGCGGCTTCACCCTGGACGGGCAGAACGGCATTCGCTCCCCCGTCGGCATGAGCGGCACCCGCCTTGAAGTCGAGACGCATATCGTCACCGGCGCGACGACGTTTCTGCGTAATGTCGCCACCTGCGTCGAGCGCGCCGGTCTGCAGATCGAGGACATGGTGCTGGAACCCATCGCGACCGCCGACGCCGTGCTGATGAACGCTGAGAAGGAGTTGGGGGTCGCTTTAGTAGACATCGGCGGCGGTACTTCCGACATCGCGATTTTCCAGAACGGCGACATCTGCTGGTCGGGCGTGGTACCAGTTGGCGGGGTTTATGTCACGCGCGATATTGCCGCCGGGCTTCGCGCCTCGCTCGAAGAAGCGGAGCGGGTGAAACTAGAACACGGGACCGCGCAGCTACACGGGTTCGCGACGGATGCGACGTTTCTGTACCGGCACGTCGGCTCGGAGGAAGAGATTGAGGAGCGGGCGCAGCGGCTTGCCGAGATCATCGAGCCGCGCATGCACGAACTATTCACCATGGTGCGCGCCGAAATCAACCGCTCTAATTTTGCGTCGCGGCTTCCGGCGGGCGTGGTGATCTCGGGGGGTGGTGCCATGCTCGCCGGGGCGCGTGACCTCGCGGGCGAGATAACCGGGCTACCGGTACGGATAGGGTTCCCCGGCGGCGTTGGCGGTCTGAGCGAGTCGGTCGCCGCGCCGTCGCTCGCGACCGGCGTCGGACTGGTGCAATGGGGCGGGCGGCTCCACGCGGGTCTCGGACGTCGAGAAACGGCGGGCGGATTCCTCGCCGCGATTCGCGACTGGATACGGCGCGTTTTGCGCGGCGGATGAGACCGGACAACGCCCGCATATTGACACCCGCCCGGTTGTGCGGGTACAATCCGACCTACATGCGATTTTATGACCTGCGAGGCGGTGCCGACACCGCGCCGCTCCTTGCCGCCTTCGCGGGCCGCGTCTCCCCGTCACGGGATGCGGACGGGGAGTCCGTGGTACGGGCGATTCTAGACGCGGTGCGCGTCGGCGGCGATAAAGCCGTTCTCGAGTACACGCGCCGTTTCGATTACGCGGGCGCGACCGCCCTTCGGGTTCCAGACGAGGCTGTCGAGGCCGCTACCCGGCGCGTCAAAGGGACGCCACTCTGGGACGCGATGCTGTTCGCCGCCGACCGTATACGCTCCTTCCACGAGAAGCACCGGCGCGAGTCGTGGATGACCCTCGGGACGCCGGGGGAGACGCTAGGCCAGATCATCCGCCCCCTGTCGCGGGTCGGCGTGTATGTGCCTGGCGGCACCGCCTCCTATCCATCAACCGTGCTGATGGGCGCGATACCCGCGCGGGTCGCCGGGGTGCCGTCTGTGGTGGTCGCAACCCCACCGAACCGCGAGACGGGGCTACCCCCCGACGCGACGCTCGCGGCGGCGCGTGTCGCTGGGGTTTCGGAAGTATATGCCATGGGTGGGGCGCAAGCCATCGCCGCGCTCGCATTCGGCACGGAGTCCGTCGCCCCGGTGGTGAAGATCGTGGGACCGGGGAACCGGTTCGTCAACCTCGCCAAGCGGCTGGTTTTCGGCGTGGTCGGTATTGACATGCTCGCGGGTCCCAGCGAGGTCGGGGTGCTCGCCGATGACACGGCCTCGCCTATCACGGTCGCCCTGGAAATTATCACGCAAACCGAGCACGACCCGCTCAACTCCGCGCTCGTCGTAACGACGTCCCCCGCACTCGCCGCCGCGTTGCCCGCCGAAGTAGAACGCCAACTGGCGGATCTGCCGCGTGCCGCTATCGTTTCCGCCGCTCTCGGTGACTTCGGGTACATCGCGCTGGTGGATACGATGGAGGAAGCAGTCTCAATTATCAACGCCTACGCGCCCGAGCACCTGCATTTGTTGACGCGCAATTCCTGGGGACTGATTCCCTTGATCGAGAACGCGGGGGCGATTCTCGTCGGCGCGGAGTCGGCGGCGGCACTCGGCGACTATGTCGCTGGCCCCTGCCACACGTTGCCGACGGCGGGGAGCGCACGGTTTTCGTCGCCACTGAACGTGGACGACTTCGTCAAAAAGACGAGCGTCATCGCCCTCGGGGGGTCGGCGGCACGCGCGCTGGCACCCGCCGCGGTCGCCTTCGCGGAGGCAGAAGGGCTGGAGGCACACGCACGTTCTGCCAGACACGTGTTAAACTGTAATGATTAGGGTACATTACAGGGGAGATAGGTTCAGGAACCAATGACATAGTTCCGCGTCTTCAACGGCGCGGTCGGTTCAAAAACCGCGCCGGATTCCACACGGACTTTTAATCATTTATGCAAGACGAACAGGACATTCTTCAACTCTCTACCGGCGAGGAATCAGGCATGCCCTCGGTTCGCGCCGTCGGCGACATTGACCTCAGCACGACGCCCCAGTTGCGCCATGCGGTGGAGGGGTTAGTCAATCAACTCCCCAAAGACGGACAACTGCGCTACCTCGTGATTGATATACGCGAGGTACCTTTCATTGACTCGGCGGGGTTAGCCCTCCTGGTTGAGATCCGCAAACGGTTCCACGAAACGGCGCGGCTGGCGGTCTGGATAGCGGCGTCCACGCAACCGGAGCGAGTTTTGAAACTGGGGCGCTTCGATACGTTCCTCATTATAGGCTACTCGCTAGAGGAATTGGGCACTTCAGGAGTCCATGGTTTAACGGTCGCGGCATAGGGTGCCGGGTTAGAGCCCTCGTTTTCCGGTTATAAGTAGGAACGAGAAGGTGTCGCGCCGCCGGGCGCGTCTATATTCAGAACAAAATGCAACAAACGCCCGATTCAAGCCTGACTATTACCGCGAACGAAATCAGCCGCGACTTCCCCTCCCGCGCGGAGGTGCTGGTTGATGTGCGGCGTATGGTGGAGGACGCGGCATCACAAACAAGCCTGGACAGAGGCGCGATTGATGACTTACTGACTGCTGTTGACGAAGCGGCGGCCAACGCTATACGGCATGGGTCCCCCGTCGCTGGCTCCGATGCCAGATTACGCGTCATCTGTTTCCGCTCTCCTGATTCGCTCGGAGTAAAAATTCGCGACTTCGGTAAAGGGTTCGCGGTTCCGCAAACCCCGACCATGCCTTCGCCGGACGCGATGGGCGGGCGTGGACTACCGCTAATGGTCGCTCTCGCGGACTCGGTCGCCATCGCGTCAACCCTTAAAGGCACCACGGTGACTCTGATCAAGGGCAAACTACCGGGGTAGGAAGAGCGGGAGCGGGACAAGTCACCCACCCACTCTCGGAGTGCCGACTCTCACCCGGCTAAACTCACGTGAGCGGCGAGTGCCTCCGCCCATGCCCATTCGACCGTCGGGCCGGTGACGTTGACGTGGCCCATTTTCCGCCCCGGCCGCGCTTCCCGCTTTCCGTAAAGGTGAAGTTTCGCCATGGGGCACTCGGTGAACATTCCCGCGAAGTTCGGTTCCCCCTCCTCCCACAGATCACCGAGTAGGTTCGCCATCGCACAACCCGGCGCGTTCATGTGTGTGCCCCCGAGCGGTAATCCGCAGATAGCGCGAAGTTGTTGCTCGAACTGATTGGTGAACGCCCCATCTAGAGTCCAGTGCCCCGAATTATGTGGGCGCGGTGCCATCTCGTTTGCTACGAGCGTCCCCGCCTCGGTGACGAAAAACTCCACGCAAAGCACTCCTACGACTGCCAGAGCGTCCATGACCGCGCGAGTTGCGTCCACGGCTTCGAGAACGAGAGCGGGTGTCGCTCCCGGCGCGGGCGCGGTCGTGACGCTTAGGATGTGACGTACATGTTGGTTGCGAACCAGACCATAGTGCTCGAACTGGCCGCTCACACCCCGCGCCGCGACCACCGAACCCTCCCAGGCGAATCGCACGAACCCTTCGAGGACACATTCTACGCCACCCAGTTCGGCGAACGCGTTTCGCACCTCGGCTTCGGTACGGGCGGTACGTTGACCCTTGCCGTCATAGCCTGAACCGGCGGTCTTCAGCACGGCGGGCAACCCTACTGCGGCGACGGCGGCGTCAATGTCCCCATCCGAGGCGACGCGGGCGAACGGCGCGGTAGGGATCCTCAGAGACCGGAAAAACTGCTTCTCGCGAAGCCGGTTCTGCGCGACGTGCAACACGCCCGCTCCGGGACGTACGGGCACGCCGCTTTCCTCAATGGCGGCGACAGTGACGTCTGGGACGTTCTCGAACTCGTAGGTCACCACGGACACGGTTGCGGCGAAGTTGCGAATGGCGGCGAGGTCGGTGTAATCCGCAACGGTTTCGGAGTCCGCGATTTGTCCGGTCGGGCTATCGCGTTCCGGCGAAAAGACGCGCACGCCATAGCCCATGCGCCGCGCTTCGAGCGCGAGCATACGCCCTAGTTGGCCGGAGCCGAGTATGCCGATGGTCGCGCCCGGCAGAATAGGTGGAGTCATAGCCCGCCGACCCTCGCCGTGCGCATGAGTGCCTGCCGCGCTGTCATAGTGGGACGGATCTCGTATCGGTCGGGACAGTTAGCGACAATCAGGGTGACATTTACGGACTGGGACACTCGTCTATTCTTCCTCGGTCGGTAGTTCTTCGGCTAAAACACGGGCGGTCTGCTCCTCGCGGAACCGGCGCAAGAGTTCGCGCAGTTTGGGGCGAGAGTTGGACAATATAGCGACCGTCAGCAACGCGGCGTTGATCGCGCCCGCTTTGCCGATGGCAAGCGTTCCGACCGGAATACCGCCTGGCATCTGCACGATGGAGAGGAGCGAGTCCTGCCCCTTGAGTATGGATGACTCGACCGGGACTCCGAGCACGGGAACCAGCGTAAACGCCGCCGTCATCCCCGGCAGGTGCGCCGCCCCGCCCGCTCCCGCGATGATCACCTCCAGCCCGCGATCCTCCGCGCCAGTCGCATATTCCACGAGACGTTGGGGAGTACGGTGGGCGGAAACGATCTGGCATTCGTGCGGCACATCGAAGTGCGTCAGGATTTCACGCGCGTGCCGCATCGTCTCCCAGTCCGACTTGCTACCCATGATGATGCCGACCAGCGGCGACGAAGTTTCGTTGTTTGGCATACGGTTTTCGCTCCGATTTTACCACGGCGACACGGTGCGGTAAGCACGAAGATTCGGGGAACTGCTCGGCGACGGTCGCTTATGCCCCGGAGTTTAACGATGACGAAAGAGGTAAAACCAAACGTGACTGTTTTGTCCGGTTTCGGTATATTGAAATCGGACAAAACAGTATGAAAGGACGTAACATACCTTCTCTTGCGACGAGGATAGCAAGTCATTCACGTAGGCGAGACTGGAAACCGCCCCGAAAGGCGATTACCTATGACGCGGCAAGCCGCTAAGTCGCCTTCGGAAAGGCGACGTGGGATTCATCCAACGGGGACAAGCCCCGTGGTTTTCTCCCGCAAACTATATAAAACGCTGTATTTCCACGCAAAGCGTGTACAGCAACGCAGTGTGTATAGCGTCTGCGCTTACACCGGAACGTTTTAACGTCCGTGCGTCCGTAGAACTTGACTTTAGTCAAGCGTGTGTTGTACAGTATCGTCGCCGGAAGGAAGCATGCGGCTGCCATCATGGTCGCTCGTTACCGCATCACCAGCATTGTTCGATTCATTCAACCCGCCTCATGCTTTTGTTTGCGTGGGGCAGTAACCAGTCCGAAAGGTTCTCAACTTATGAATCACAGTTCTCGCTTGGATCGCAGTTCTCGCTTGGATCGCAGTTCTCGCTATCATTCTCTTGTCCCCACGGTACGCTCTGTCTTTGCCGTATCCGCGCTTGCGCTGGCGTCGCTCGTC
>JAYUUO010000234.1:0-8878 GCA_043754515.1 Armatimonadota bacterium | reverse complement strand
GGTTCCCCCCTCTCTCAAGGATTGAGGGAGGGGGTTAGGGGGGTGGGAGTCCGACGCGCGGGGCGATTCAGATGCGCTCGCCCTGCCCGCCGGGAGCCTACATCATGTTGCGCTCGATGTACGCTTCCGTCAGTTCCCATACACCGGGGGATTGGGAGTGGTATTTATCCCCTGCCTCGCGCAACCGGGCGTCGAGTCCGACCAGCGTGTCCTGCCGGTGCTCTCTGTCCGCCACTTCCCCGCCATCGCCGAACAGTGCCGCCGATTCGCGCACCGCCCGCGCCGCGTCCCGCGCCCCGACTGCCTCCAGTGCCGCCGCTGCTCGCAGAGCATCGTCCCCCGCCGAGTTGTTGTAGTAGCCCGCGAACCCGCCGAGACACACCTCGTAATCGACCCAAGTCGCGAGATAGACGACCCGCTCGCTATCGCTCAGGGAGTCCAAACCTGTCGCTTCCCCTTTCACGAGGCAGCGGTCAATAATTTCGGTTGTGGTTGGCATAGGTGTGCTCCAATGCCGCGCTACCTCTAAGCGGCGGACGAGACGCCCTCTTCGTCCCGCCGCCTCGCCGCGATCCGCTCGCGCCACTCCGACTGGTAACGCCGCGATTCCTCCGCGAGTGCTTCTTGACCCGGAAGGGCGAAGATGGGAGCGAAGTCGCGGTGAAGAATCATATACTCCAGCGCGGCGGTTATGTCATCGCCATATCTGATCCCCCGTTCGCAGTCGAGATACACCGCCCCCGTCTCGTCAATAAGGATCGGGTACACGTAGTAGTACCCCAGGATGTAAACCTGTCTGCCGAGGTGCCGCTCCCAGGGCCCGACCACGCGCGGAAGATTGATAAAGAACTGCTCCTCACACTCCCGGTACAGGCTCGGGTTGAAGGCGGGAACCGGCACGAAGTTGAAGTCATCGCCCGTGACCATTCGCCCCGGAACGGAGACCGGCGGCACGACGTACAGTCCCCCGAACTCCTCTAAGACGGCGGTCGCGGCGGCGAACGGCTCCTTGCCCGCCCGGCGGTAGAAATCTGTCCAGGAGGTGATGTCCACGCGGCGACCTGGGAACCACCCCGACTTCTCCAGGGCGGCGATCAGATCAGCGTCGGTCGAACGCAATAGTGTATTGCTCATTCCAGTTACTCAACCCTGCCGTTTTTATATTTCTCTGGGAGGGCGACGCCATCAGGTACATCAAACGTGACTACCTTCAATTTGACCTTCTGCATTTTTACCTCCGCCCTAACCGTCCGCTCGTCCCGCGCGAACACCAGGTCGCGCCCCTGTAATGCATCGAATCGGCCTCGCAACCGACGCGATACCGCGCCGTGCCGACGCCATCTGGAAGCCAACGTTTCATACGGAACTGCGTTTAGTACCCACGCGCCGCCACTGGGGTTCCCGACGGAGGAGTGAGTGAGTGCTTCTACCGCATTAGCCGCAGTATCGTAGGCACCCATGCTCGTTGCCATAATTGTAGTGCTTGAAGTCGCCGACTGCTCTCGACGCCCGACTCCGATTCCAGCGTCACGAACACGGCTCTCCCTCCCAGGCGACATCCCACCGGCATTCTGACACGTATTCCGCGAACTCTTCAGCCACTATCCACTCGTCGTATCCTTCTTTGAAGTCACTTCGCACACCGAAAAGAACGAGGTATCCCCCGGAAACTTGCCTGTCGTCAGTGACGCGCACGTAATAGCCCGCCATGTGTCCCGTTCGAATCAGCCCAGTGGTGTTGAGAAGAGGAATCATTATTTTTAATCCGCCAAAGGCATGTGGTTATTCACATAGGGGAACCTCGCGTTAGGGCCGTACAACTCCATATGTATGTGCGAGACGTTCGGAGCATGACTTCCAGCCAATGAGTTGACATCCATGCGGAACTGGCGGAGTCCATCACCGCTTCTAAACACTCCACTACCCGGTAGTCCTATCTCTCGGTACCCTCCGCCGAGGAATTTCTCCGCAACTTCCAACGCTTCATCAGAATTCACGCTAAATCTGCTTGTGATGTTACGAGCACCGTTTACCGTCTCGTTAAGAAGATCGTCGTACTTCCCGTTGTGAACCCACGCGCCGCCGTCCGCGCTCCCGACGAAGTACGAGTGCGTGAACTTACCGCCACCACCTTTATCGCCCGCGCTACTCCCGCCGCCGCTCCCCTTCGCGTTTAGCGGTTCGACCTCGAAGTTGTAGACCGTGTAGCCTTGCGCCCGCCGGTGCCACCCGACCGACTTCACGAACAGGCGCGGCCCCGCCCGCGTCACGATCGCGTTCCCGATAGCTAGGCCGCCCGCCGTGGGCCTACATCATGCTGCGCTCGATGTACCCCTCCATCATAACCCACACGCCGAGGGGTTGGGCATGGTATGTCGCCTCCGCCTCTCGCAACCGGGCGAAGAGTCCGACTAGCCTATCCTGCCGTTGCTCCCTGTCCGCCACCTCCCTAGCGTCGCCGAATAGTGCCGCCGACTCGCGGACCGCCCGCGCCGCGTCGTGCGCCCCGATGGCTTCCAGAGCCTCTACCGCCAGCAGAGCATCGTCCCCCGCCGAGTTGTCGTAGTAACCCGCGAACCCGCCGAGACACACCTCGTAATCAACCCAGGTCGCGAGATAGACGACCCGCTCGCTCTGGGTCAGGGAGTCGAGGCCCGTTGCTTCCCCTTTCGCCAGGCACAGGTCGATGATTTCAGTTGTGGTTGGCATAGGTCTATCTCGGCATCGGTCCGACACCCCGGACCAGGCTTGACGCCGCGCCACGAGACGTCCGTAATCGGCCACGATCCCCTAGCAGTGCGTAATCGCGACCCCGCGTCAAAGATAGTGACCGATCATCGGTCGTAGCTCAGACACTTCCCAAGTCGCGTCGTCTTCGGCCCTCACGAAAGACAATGCCGCGCCCGAATCAACCAGCGATTGTCCCGAAATCGTCGCCGGAACCGACACCTCAAAACCAACCAGTATACTCCTCGTGTAGTCAACGCGCTTCAAGGCATCCACGTAAGGTGCGAGTAGCGAGGCGATACCGCAGTGTTTCTCTCGGGCCAGTTCTACTATGTCCTCCTCATCGAAAGCGACGTAAAAACCGGCAACCCCTCCTCTGACGCTACTGAACGATCGTACACGCACTGATTTCCCCCCAACCATTCCCTCAGCCGAAAAAGGGGGATCCGACTTTGCCCAACTTCCGGATACCAGCAAGTGGTCCAATGCGGCCAGGCAATCGGCGGCATGTCGCCGCGCGCGGTTTTGATCTGTCAGAGCTACCACATCAATTGTCGGTCCCATAGTGAGATTGCGTCGTTACACCGGACATACACAAATCATTGCTACCCAACGGGCTTCAACCGGCGGTACAGCTGGTAGATTCGGCGCACTTCCTCCCGGAACGCCGCCGCGTCAAGATCATAGTAATGTTTCGGGACGTCCTCATAAAGAAACGTCGCAGAGTGGATCGAATCCATCGCCAGAAGCGGCTCGTCCCCCTCGTCGTACTTATAAAGCTCGCTCCATCGTTGCCGGAAGTCGGCGACGGCTGTCTTGCCAGGCACTTCGTCGCGGGCGAACAGCTTTCGTCCGGCTGGGATGGTCTATATCGCAACCATGGTCGTGAATACCGCCGCCCCGGTTTTCGCGTTCGGTACCTTTTGAACGCTATTAACATTGTACCGACTGCAAGCGATCATTAGTCAGTTTTTACTTCCTTCACCCCTACCAAACCAGCTTTTATTTCTATTCCGTTTAGTTTATCTTGTAAGACGAAAAGTTCTTGAGTAGAAATAAGCTCTAAGATCACCCCCTCGCTCTTCGTCGGGCAATTTAGATGCTCCACATCTCCGCAGATTATAGCAAGATGTTTTTCTTCCCCGTCTCTCATCAGTCTAACTTCGAGAGCACGGTGTGATGCGCTATATGCCCATAAGACTAAGCGACTGCCGCTCCAATACTCAAGTAATGGTTCAGGGTCTGCTTGCGTCATCATGATTTGGTAATCGATTTTCATGGTATCGTGACCGGAGACCCTCCCAAATAAAACGTTGTTTTTGCCCGAAGCGCGGGGTTTGACATAACGTGATTTAGTTCAGCGTTTGTCATATTACCGAGGGTAAATCCTCGTGCGCCTTTCTCCACGGCTTCGCCAACATCACCCATTCCGTCAAGAGCGAAGTGTATGTGATTTGCGTTATTTGTCGCTTTCTGCAAAACACGTCCGAATCGTGGACTCACAGGACTGTTCACAGCATCGTGGTCCGCCCACTTTTGCCAGGGAATGCCGCCTATTTGTTTTGCTAAGTTTTTGAAGAAAGGATCCAGGCCCGAGGCGATGTCGTACTTCCCGTTGTGTACCCACGCGCCGCCGCTTTGCCTACCGACGAAGTACGAGTGCGTGAACTTCCCGTCAGCACCTTTCCCGCCGTCGCTCCCCCTCGCGCCGAGCGGTTCGACCTCGAAGTTGTAGACCGTGTAGCCCTTCGGGCCGACGGTGCCACGTGACCGACTTCACGAACAGGCGCGGGCCGGCGCGGGTCACGATCGCGTTCCCGACCGCCAGGCCGCCCGCCGGGAGCCAGCCCTTGCCGTCTACGTAGAACGGGTGCTGGCGCGTCGTTTCTGCTCTAGACGGACGACAACTCTTTGAGGGCGATGAAATACTCGTTTGTGAGTGGGGAGCCGAGAGATATGCAAGTACGGAGATGCGCGGCGAATCCCGCCATCTCCGAAAAAGCATACCTCTGGACGCCGAGATAAAAGTGCGACTGCGAGAGATGACGCTTCGTCAACTCGGGGTGCACGGTCTCTGATCGCGTAAGGAGTTCATTCGCGGTCGCTCTCCCCAGAACGTAGTCTCCGATCGGCCCGGCCCAGTTCGCTTGGTAACGGACCGTCCGGGATCGCTTTTTTATAGAAGTCATCATGGCTCGCTTGAGATCAGGCCGTTGAAACCGAACGGCGCACCAGTATAGTAACAGCTGGCAACTTATCGCTGCGGCGTCGGCGACATGGGTCGCTTCCCCAGAGACTTGCCGTTCATACTCGGTCTGCCAGTCGCCAATCGCATGGTCGAAGTCACCTGCCACCCAGTGCGCGACGCCTACAAATAGGGTGATACTTTTAGTCACAGATAAACTCCGCCCGGCGTTGAAATCGGCGAGTGCTTCGTCGGTCTCTCCCAAAACAAGGTGTGCGAAACCCCGGTTGTTCCGATACCCCATAGTCCCAGGACTCTTCGCGATGACAATGTCGAACTTGGGGAGCGACTGTTCCGCTCGCCCTTCCAAGACGTCCTGCCAGGCTTCATTTGACAGGTTCATGATGTCTTTATTGTTCATTGTGGAGGTTCACAATCCCAGATCCAAAGGGGCCCCAAAGGTGGGCAAGCGGATAACATCAGGCGACCGAGGGATATGTGGTGACCAGAAGGATTGACGTCGTTTATAAGATGAGATGTTATCCGTGCCACCGACCCACTTCATATGGACAACAGAATCGGTTTTAGTTCCTCGTCTTTACACCCATCATAAGTGCCGCAAAGAATTTCTAACAACTCGTTTTTCTCTGTTGGTTTGTTCCAATAGTGCCTCGGTAAGTGCCGCAAAGAATACGCTAGCTCACCACCATAGTTCTCACCGCCCAATGGACCATCCCTAAGACGATTTGTACACGGGGGTACTACCTCATCCAGACAAATCCTCCGCCGGCAGGCTATACAAAGATTTCCGACGGAGGCTTCAGTGATCGGGATTTTACAAACAGATAGTACCATACATGAAGTGGACACAACGGCCCCTCATATCCAATGGCGTATTCGGGCGCGAGAGTCGCGTCAAGATCACTGAATGTGACTTGCAGTAGGGCTTCTCACATGCCTAATTAGTTTATCTCGCCCAAAGCTTGGATACCCTTTCTACCACTGATCGGATCCAACCCAGCAGATCTAACCACGCGGAAACTCTGATTCACTTTTCGCTATAATTTTCGATAGAAAACTCAGGCACGTCAACTCGAATTCAGTATCCTGCTCCGCTTCGAACACCCGATAGTGTCGTTGTTGCCACTGTTCCTGTACAAGGACTATCTCGATCGCAGTAAAACTCCAGTACCCTGGCTTGTACGAAAAGTTGCTCACGCCTGTGAAGAGGAGTTGCAGAACTTTATCATCCCTAGTATCTACTGAAGCCAATTCTAGAACCATGTCAACATTGCGGTCTCCCCTGTTGGCGGTCACTACGAATCGGTGTAGATCATGAAATTTCCGAGGTTGCAATGCGTAATATTGCCTGATTTGTTCATCATCCATTTGGAATCTTTCTACTTCGCTGGAAAAAAACGTACCGGAGGCGCGAATGTCCCGGGCAGGTGACTGCCTGTTTCCCTACCCATAGTGTTCGCCGGCCCCCAATCTCCGTACGTGTGATAGTGCGTAGGAGGGATCCCATGAGCCATGTTTCCACGGGTGTAGTCGGTGCGCCCTATTAATCGTCCAAATTCGTCGTAATGAGCCACCCAGGGTTCTACATGCCCTAGATCGTTGACATATTGACCGGTGAGACGTGCCGTGCCAGGAGTTACTTGCTTCGGAGCTTTCGGAGCAAGGTATTCGGCGTTATGAACCCAAGCACCACTACCCTCCCTCCCGACGAAGTAGGAGTGCGTGGTCGCGCCGTCGCCCTCCTTCGCGCTCAGCGGCTCGACCTCGAAGTTGTAGACCGTGAACCCGGCCCGCTTCCGCTCCCACGTCACCGACTTTACCGCGAGCGGCGGGCCAGCGCGGGTCACGATGCTATTCCCGATCGCGAGCTAGCCCGCCTTCACCCAGCCCTTGCCCGCCACGCGGAATGGGTGATCCTCCGTCGCCCGGAGCATCTCGGCCCGCCCACCCGCGCCGCCGAGCACCACCGTGATCATCAGATCCGTGTCGCGTACGAACGTCGCCCTCACCTTGGGGACCACTGTCTTGCCCGTCTTTTCGTCCCGCGCGAACACATGATCGCCCGCCTTCAGCGTCTCGGTAGCGCGTGTCGCGCCGCCGACCGCCACCGGCTTGCTGGCGAACCGCATTGCGGCCGCCGTCCGCGCGGGTTTTTCTACCGGCACCTGAACCTGTGTCCCGGCGGCGAAGCATGTCCCGCCCTTGCAACCTTCGCCGCCACGTTCGCTCCGCAGGGCCTTTCCTGAAATCAGCGGGTACCGAACTCCAATAGGCGGCGACTGCGTCGCGACCCGGTACAGACGCGAAAACGCCCCGCCGTTTTAAGGGGCGGGGCGTTATCGTTTTCGGGCACCGAACCGGCGTTGCCGCCGCGAGTGTTCGGTGCCCTTTCAGTGGAGGCGCAGGGACTCGAACCCTGGTCCGAAACGTACCTAGAAACAAGCGTCTACGAGCGTAGCCAACGATTTAAATGTTCCGTGTGGGTCGCCCGTTGACAGGCTACAAACACGGTAAGCGCGCTATTTTCCCGTGGTCATTACACGCGTCGTGACCTGGTAGCGGATGTTAAGAAACCGGTCCCGTCCATTCCGCCAGTACGGGCCGCGGCTGGCTCACTTAACCTAGATTAAGCGGCAAGCGCGTAAGTCGCCGGAGCGATGTTACGTGCGGTGGCGAAGTTATTAGTTTTCGCATTTATTGTTTTGCCCATTTTTACGAGGCCATAGGCGCCTCGGCTCGCAACCTGACCGGACAGCATCCCGTCAACTCCAATCGCCCCCAATTCGCCACCCCCGCGACCCGTGTCCCGGATGGCACCGGCTACTAAAGGAGAACGGACCGCAACCCCGCCCCCGCGTTTCGCCAACATCGGTATTATACCACGCAGGCGGGATTTCAACCAGGGTCGGGGGCGCGAGCTAGGTCATGGCTCACCCATGCAGGAGCCGGTAGCGGCGCGGCGTGACGCCGTCCGTCCGTGCGCGGAACGCGGCGAAGAACCGCCCTGGCGACGCGAACCCGGACTCCAGGCCGATCCGCTCCACCGTCCAGTCGGTCGTCAGTAGCAGACGCCGGGCGTGCGCGATACGCAGGCTGGTCACGTATTCCCAGAGTGTCATGCCGCACGCGTCGTGGAACAGCGCGAGGGCGTACTTCGGGTGCAGACCCACTGCGTCCGCGATGCGCCCCGCCGACAGATCCGGCTCCCGGAACCGCTCCGAAACATGCGCGGCGAGCCGTTGCGCCTGCGTCCCCGACACAGCGTGGGCCGCCGGGGATGCGGTTGCCTTCCCCGGAGATTCGGTGGCGATCCGGCGCAGGCACGCCTCCACTTCGAGCAGGGCGATCCGTTGCCGCGCGGCGTTGTCCGCCTCGCCCGCCACGAAGTCCGACGCCCACCGCGCGAACAATTCATTCTCTAACACCGACGCGGGGCGGGCGAGGAGGGAGCCGCCGAGGAGCCTCCCCGTCAGGTCGCCGCCGACACGCCATTCAAGAAACGTCGCGAGCGGGAGCGTCATGCAGAGATACTGCGTGCCGGGGTCACGCGCTATCAGGCGATGGGGGGCGCCCGCCCAGAACAGCGCGAAGTGCCCGTCAGGAACATCGAGAAACCGCCCGGCGAAGAAATAGCGGAGTGCCCCGCCGAGGGGCAGATTGAACTCCAGGTCCGCGTGCGCGTGGGCGCGGGGCATGATATCGGGCGCGGTGCGCCAGGCGCGGAACGCCAGGACGGCGTGTTCGACGGGGAGGCGGTCGGCGGGTCGGGGAGGTGTTGACATTTTGTTAGGCGTTCTTTTTTCGTGTTGCGCTGGTCTGTCTTGGTCTTGACCTAGCCCATGAGCCGGTGGCGGGGTGCCTCGCTCGTTCGGACTCCCACCCCCCTAACCCCCCTCCCTCAATCCTTGAGAGAGGGGGAACCTCGCCCGTTGGTGGCGGGGAGCA
>JAYUUO010000233.1:0-8955 GCA_043754515.1 Armatimonadota bacterium | reverse complement strand
AGTTTCCGGTAACTGAGGGGGCTGTTTCCCGCCTCGCTTGCCTGCAATGCCCCGCGAACCCCTTCGACAAATGCCCGTGAACCGACTACTTTTCGCGGACTCTGCCGTAGCCGCACGCAAGTTCACGGAATTGCGGCAACTTCGCCTCAGACAGAACCCGGTGGAAGCGGTCGGGACTCCGCCGGGTGCGGCGGTCCCAGAACCGCGTCGCCACCGTAGCGCAGGTCGCCGAAAGATATAGGCTCAGCGAAGCACACAGCAGGCATACCTCCGGCAACCTGTAGCGACTGGTCGCCGCGTGGACGAACGAGCAGTGCCCCCCCAGGCAGAGAAACTGCCTCGGGCGGTTTTCTTGATCTGCTTACCCGTCAATGGCAGCTGCTCGATCTTCTAGCGCGACCGGTACAACCGGTATATGGTCGCAACGGAAGCTCCGCACAGGTCGGCCAACAGAACCCACTCGCTCTTATGGAGCGGGTCTTTGATCACCAGGCAGGAGACCACTAAACGGTTCCCGGCGACCACGATCTCGTTGAACCACCTCGCCTCCATCGGCCGGCTCTCCTCCACGAGGTCCGCCGCGGTCGCCGCGAGAAACTTCTCCTTGTTGCGGCGGGCGAGGGGGATCTGCCTGTCCTGGATCTGCTCCACGCAAGAAAACCGCCTGAGCGGTTTCTCTGAGTGGCAACCATACCTATCTCGATGACGGCACCCGGCTTTGCCCTCGGTGCTGTCGTAATGCTTACTAGCACACCCCGAAAGGCGGGGCGGAGAAAGCCGACCCAGTCGGTGAGGAGCGGTCTCCACCCCGCCACGGCTGCCCGCCGCGCGTGCCGTTCCTGGTGAACAAGCCAGCGGAAGCGGCGCAACAGCGATTGCACGTCCTATTTGCCTTCGCGCAGAGCCGCTTCGGCTTGGCGTACTTCATTATCACTGGCTCCCGCGTGGGACAGGGCCGGGAAAACAGCCCCCCGAATCGGTAGCAGATAGCCCGCTAATAGTGCCCAGAGCGGATGGGCTATGCCGAGGTACGTACTGATCGGGAGGCGGGCAACGAGTTGGCGGAGGAAAGTCATGGTTCTCCATCACTCCCGCAATCGCGGGTACCCGGTCTGAGCATGGGCGGTTGAGTAGTCGAGTTGTGGTAAACCCGTTCTACCCTTTCCGCCCGTGTTCCGCAAAATCACTCCCCTCAATTACCGGAAAGTATAGTAAGCAAAAAATGTCGCGAAATTCTGTTTGTCGGGATGGAATATATCTTCATCAGGTCAAGTCCCGGTGTATCAACAGGGGATGGCCGGAGAGTTGCTCCTCAAACGGTGCCGCACTTCGCCGCCGCCGCCACTGCTCCAGATCGCGTGGAAAATCGTCACGGGTGTCTGGACGCGCGGAGGTCGCGTGGAAGCCTACCTCCGAGGTTCATCAAGGGGGTCGGGGCAGATGTGATAGCGTATGGTCCATTCTTCGAGAACAGGTCGTCTTGTACAACGGGAGCGGCTACACCTTGCGCTACAACCCGACTGGTGGTACGTACCAATCGTTCTTTCCAAACCAACGCGATGTCGCGACAACCCGCGAAACAGGGCACTGTTATCGCGAGGTACTCTTGTCCAGAAAAATCGCGCGGGTAGCTTGAATCTGTCCGCGATCCGAACATACATCTGAAATGCCAGTTTCCGCCCGATGAAGCGCGAAGTATACCGGCTGTTCGTGAAAACAGAAAGGTTCTACTGAAATGACCGCGATCCACCATCACAACACATTTTGTCCTGCCTCCCCGGAGGACTCCCGCCTGAGTCGCACACGGGCCACGTCACAACTTAGCACGAGGCGCGGTTTCACCCTGATCGAGCTACTCGTCGTAATAGCAATTATCGTCATACTAGCAGCGATCCTGTTCCTTGTGTTCGCGCAGGCACGTGCCAAAGCCCGACAAACCTCCTGTCTATCCAATCAGAAGCAGATCGGTCTTGCCTTCGTTCAATACGTGCAGGACTACGACGAGACTTATTTCCCCTTCTCCTACTCAGGTAACGATCCGAACGCTGCCGGGTTAGAGACGTTCTGGACCGATCTTCTGCAACCCTATACGAAGAGCCGTGGCGTCTTCGCGTGTCCGAGCAACGATGAGTCGGAGCCGTCGTTCGACTCCACCGGCGTCCTACCGCTGGGTGGCGCAAACCCATCTCAGCAGTATCATGTGTCTTACACGTTGAACGAGCCGGTATTTAATCAGGACGGGCAATTCACCGACCAGAATGACAAGACTGGTGCCGGCGGTAGAGGGAACACATTCGCGGTGCCCTCTTCCAAATTGAACGCGCCCGCGGAAATCGCGCTTGTCGGCGAGGGGCGATGGGCGTTCTCGTTCCACAGTTGTCAAAAAGACAGCACGAACGGCAAATACAGCTCCTACTGGCTACAGTCGCAGGACGAAAACTGGGGATACGGTGATTTCACCGGCGGGAATAGCGACGCGGCCGGCAACGTCTCTGGATTGAAGGCCACGCCCCATCATAGTGGTGGTACCAACTTCGCTTTCGCGGACGGCCACGCGAAGTGGTCGAAACTGACTCTAGGCGGCAACAATGGAGCGGGACAAGACAACTTATTCTGGGGCTACTACAAGACAGCTAAGTTGACCGACAAGACGTTCGACACCGCCGACCTCTGCGACGCGGGGTCACAGTTCTTCTAGGAAAGGGACACACAATGACAAAGAACGCACACGTTATCGCGGCGTCAATGCTCGCGCTACTCGGGACGACGCTTGTGACTGGTTGCGCCGAGAAGGCGGACTCGAAGGCCGGTGCCCCGGTGCATAAAGGAGACGACAAGGCTCACCCGCGTCAGCAACGCCCTCCGAGTGCCGCCAATACCACCCCAAAAGCGGCACCCTGAGTCGCTTAACACAGACGGGTAGAAACCGACGGTACAGCCGGAGGTTTCTACCAGGCGACGTGCCCTGACATCGCTGGGGGCTAGCGTGGTCTCTCGCTGGCATTGACAGAAGCGAAAATGCATGATTACATTCGTATAAGTGCCGAACATACATTGCCCCCCCCATTTGCTCCGTCTGACCTCATTATTTGTGATCTTTTCCGCGCTCGTGCCCGGTGCCGCGCTGGCGCAGAGCGTGGATGTCGGTTCCTCGAGTCTTCCTCTACGCGGCCCTTTACCCGTGCGCGACTACGAGCCGACGAACGCACTCTTCCTTCTCCCCCTCCCGACGCAGGCAACAGTTCTGGCGCGGAAAAAGGCGACGATTGACATGAGCGTTGACATTCCGAACAACTTCCTGATCGCGCCGCGGGCGGGTTACTACGCCGATTTCGAAGACCAGCGTATAAATGTCGGGTACACGCGTGGTCTGGGCGGGGGGAGCGAGTTATCGGTGCGGGTGCCGTATGTGCTTCGGAATGGTGGGATCACTGACGGCCTTATCAGCGGCTGGCATCAGGCGTTCCATATCTCCGGGGCGGGTCGGCGCAACATCGCGAAGAACTTGTTTCATTTCGACCTGTTCGACGCGCAGACGGGTAAAATCGTGATCCAGAGCCGGTCCAGCGTCTCCGGGCTTGGCGACATCGTGTTCGAGTACCGGCGTTCGCTGACGCCGGGCATACCAGGATTCGACCCGCGAACCGGTGCGCCGGACCCGCGCCGGGTCACGCTCGCGGCGCGGGTCCTGCTCAAAGTGCCGAGCGGCAGTGCCAGCGATCTACTCGGTTCGGGTGGGACCGACATTGGCGTGGGCGTGGTCGCGTCCGCGCGCCCCTTCCGCCGCGTCGCCTTCCACGGGAACTTAACCAGCGTTTGGCTCGGTAAGACAGGTGTTGATGCGCTCCGGAACCGATCCACATTGATCCACAGCCTAATCGCTGTCGAATGGCTCCTCAATGGGCGCACCTCGTTCGTGACGCAGATTGACGACAACCCGGCACCGATGAAAACGGGATCGGAGTACGTGGACCGCCCGCGTCGGCAGTTCTCCTTCGGCTTTTGGCGTCAGACGACGACGCGTCAGAACCTGTTCGTTTCTTTAGGCGAGAACGACTTCGGCTGGGCGGCGAATCAGGCGCCTGACTTGCAGCTCGCGGCGGGTACTCGCCTGAGCCTCTGACGCCAACTTCACCCCTTTTTTATTTTTTGTAAATATTTGGGAACCTTCAAGCGTTTTGCGCGTCCTAAACAATTGATAGCAAACAAATAATTCCCACACTGTTTTTTGCCGTACGATGGTTAAAAACAGCGCGGGTTCGTTTAATCGGACTTCCTGACGGGTAAACGAGATAAGCGGCTGGTGGCTGGTGGCTGGTATCAAGAAAGACGAATGATGCAACTGAATGGCGTGGCTAGCGCGGTACTGGTCGTCTGGTTTGTTCTGAGTTCGCTGATGCTGATCGGCTTACTGGGCGTAATCGCGCTGGTACTGGTGAAGTTGCAAGCTAAACTGGAAGAGGTGGCATCCAAAGTGGAGCCGCTCCTCGGTAAGACAGACGCGCTAGTAGCCCTCGCAGACGAGAAGTTGCGGATGGTGGGCGAAAAGGCGGAGACGCTACTGGCGACGGGCGAGGAGATGGCGGCGACTATGCAGGTTCGAGTCGAGCAGACCACGGGCACGGTTCAGCGTACAGTGAACGCGCCGCTGATTCAAGCTAACGCGGTCGCCACGGGAATCTCGAGCGCGTGGGCGGCGTTCACGCGGCGTGCGCCGGAACCGGAATCGGAAAAACTAGAGAATGCCGTCACGGCGGAACCGCGACGGCAGAAGGCGAAAGTATATGGCGACTAAGGATAACAAGGCGGACTTTATGATCGGGCTACTCGTGGGTAGCGCGTTGGGGGCGGCACTCGCGCTCCTTTACGCGCCGCAATCCGGCGAAGAAATCCGCGACACGTTGAAGCAAAAGGGCGGGGAATTAGCCGACTCGGCGGGTGACCTGTACGACAAGGCGAAGGATCAAACCGCTCAGATAGCGTCGCAAGTCAAAGAGAGCACCACGAACCTCGCGTCGCAAGTCAAAGAGAGTACCACGAACCTCGCCGCGCAAGTCAAAGACGGCGCGTCAACCGTCGCGGCCCAGGTCGGCGACACCGTGGAGAAGGTCAGGGATGACGTGACGTCTGGCTACTCGCAGGTGAAAGATGCCGCAACCCAGAAGGCGGGCGAGGTCGTTGGTGCGGCGAGGGCAGAGGCGGCGAAGGTGCGATTTACCGCCAAGCGCGGCGTCGCCGATGTCGCTAGCGGCGTGGAAGACGCTACCACGTAAACCATTTTGCCGGTCCAGATGCCGGAGTGTGAGAAGACCCATCGTGCGCGGTGTAAGGTGGGCGGATAGCAACGAAGGGGATGACGTACGCGCTTGTTGAGAGCGTGTCAAACACACGGAAGGAACAATAAGACAAATGGCAAATGATAAACCAGGGCCGGCGAAGGGTTCGGAAGGCGCACAGCGCATCGCGAACGCGCACCGCGGTTCGCACGATCACGACCAGCAGGGTGGCTTCGCGGCCAACCCCGAACTCGCCCGCGAGGCGGGCCGTAAAGGCGGCGAGATAGTCAAACAGCGCTATGGACAAGCCTTCTACCAGGAAATAGGGCGCAAGGGCGGCGAGACCGTGAAGCGGTCCCGCGGACCGGAGTTCTACGCGGAGATCGGACGCAAGGGCGGCGAGATGCGCGGCATTCGCGCGGCGGAAGCACGGGCTTTGCTCCCACCACCGGAGCCGAAGATCCCCCGAAAGCGTGGGCGGCCACGGAAGAACCCGTTGCCGGAGACGACTGCGGCCACTCCCGCCGAGTAGTCGAAGCAACAAGCGGGCGAGTCTAACGACTCGCCCGTTGTTTTTTGTCTTGCCCCGCCCTGCCCGACTAGCAACCGGCCTACAATGCGATAGCCTCATCTTCTCCGTCACCTTATCCGGGACAGGCGGAAACGGGATACAATGCGTTCCGTTGTCGCGCGACGGCTCCCTTCGGAGTCGTCGGCGAACGCCAGAGCCCGAGTAGCGATGCCCCATTTGAACGATCCGAACCAGAAAGAACGAGCGGGCAGGAATCGAACCGTCACCCTTTTCCCCGCCGAGCAACCCGATCTCGCGGCGAGATGCCTCACGCTGACCGAACCCGTACCGGTGGACTCTCTTTTCGACACGATTATTTGTCAGGACACACGAGTGGCCCTAACGTTTCTTCCCGACCAGTTCGTTGACCCGCTTTTCATTGATCCTCCGTACAACCTGACTAAAATCTTCAACGGCACTACTTTCCGTGAGTCGTCGGACGCTAGCTACACCGCCTGGTTCGAGTCCTGGTTCCTACCGTTGCTGAAGGTATTAAAACCCGACGCTAGCGTTTACGTCTGCACCGATTGGCGGACTTCGACGGCTGTGTTTCCCGTGATCGCGAGACACCTCATCGTACGAAATCGCATAACATGGGAGCGCGACAAGGGGCGCGGGGCGATGCGCAACTGGAAGAACTGCTCGGAGGACATCTGGTTTTGCACCCGATCCAATGAATACATGTTCCACGCGGATGCGGTCAGAGTAAAAAGGAAAGTGGTGGCTCCTTACCGGGATGAGGGTGTCCCGAAGGATTGGCAGGAGGGCGAGGACGGAGATTTCCGTTTCACCGCGTCCTCGAACCTGTGGACCGACATCACGGTTCCCTTCTGGTCCATGCCAGAGAACACGGATCACCCGACCCAGAAGCCGGAAAAGCTCGTCGCCGAGGTCGTTCTCGCCAGTCCAAACCCCGGCGATCTTGTCCTCGACCCATTCGCTGGTTCGGGAACAACGCCCGTCGTCGCTAAAAAGCTAGGCCGCCACTTCGTGGGCATCGAAATTGCCCCCCTCTTCTGCGCGTTAGCGCAGAAGAGATTAGAAGTCTTCGACACCGACGCGTCCATACAAGGCTATGAGAACGGCATCTTTTATGAGCGAAACAGTCAACCCCAGGCACCGTCGGGCAAGAGAACAGAAAAGGGCTTATTGCTCTTCTAGATGTTATCGTCTCACATTTTTTCTGCAGCGAACCGCTCCCGGATCAACTCGGAGTTGACCGAAGTGTTCAACCAACAGGATGGCTTTCTTTCCGAGGTTACCGCGACGAACACACGAGCCACCGGTGACGCCATCCAATCGCTCGTGGGTAAATCGTTCCGGTCCGTGCTATCGGATTTAGCCGGCGAGTACTCGGATGTCTTCGCGCGGCGCGCCATGGCTGATCTTGCCTTCACAGATCGGGACAGCAACTACCACGTCGTTGATGTGAAGACGCATCGCAGTGATGTTAAATTTAGTATGCCGAACATAATCTCGGTGGAAAGGCTGTGTCGCTTCTACGAGGCGAGTGACAACTACTTCGACGTGCTGATGGTAGAGTATTTAGTGGAAGGATCACGGGTTACTGTATCATCCTGTAACATTGTGCCAATAGAGTGGCTGTCCTGGGACTGCTTGACCATAGGGGCATTAGGATGGGGGCAGATACAGATCGCGAATGCAAAAAGCGTCACTGTGCAAGAACAAGCACGGAGAGATTGGATGCTAACCTTCTGTGATAGGATACTGAACTTCTACCCGAAGGAGATTCTAAAGATCAGCAAAAGGATCGCCTACTTTGAAAGGGCGAGAGACGTCTGGCTGGCGCGAGGAGACGGTGACATGGGCAGCCCACCCTTACCCGCGTTGCCGGTTGACGAAGAGGAGGGAGGCTAGCCTATGTGTGGAATCACTGGATATGTCGGACACCGCCCCGGCGTCCGCACCGTTATTGATATGCTCCGACGCCTCGAATACCGGGGCTACGACTCGGCGGGCGTCGCGTTCGCGACGACAGGTGGTGCCTCGGTCGAGATCGTCAAGGCCGCCGGGAAACTCGCCGTGCTGGAGGGCGAACTAGGCGACTATTGGGAGCGATACGGCTCTGCTATCGGGCACACGCGCTGGGCGACCCACGGCGGGCCGACTACCCCGAATGCCCACCCGCACTATTCGAACGACGGCCGCATCGCCCTGATCCACAACGGCATTATTGAGAACTTCCAGGAATTGCGCGCCGAGCTCCAGGCGGAGGGTTTCGTGTTCACCTCCGAAACAGATACCGAAGCGATGGTGCACCTGGTGGATCGCGCCTACAAAAAAGGCGGCGACATGGAGCGGGGCATCCGGGAGGCTTTGACGCAGGTAACTGGCGCGTACAGCATCGTGGTCGTCTCGGCGTACGAGCCGGAAATCTTGTACGCGGCGAAAACCGCGTCGCCGCTGATCATCGGGCTTGGCGAGGGCGAAAACTTCCTGGCGTCCGACATCCCCGCCGTGCTCCCCTACACGCGGCGCGTGATCGTGCTGGAGGACTGCGACTTTGTGAGGGTGACGCGTGCCGACGTCCGCCTGACGACGCTCGCGGGGGAGCCGATCACCCGCGAGCCGTTTCTGGTGACGTGGGATGCGCAGACGGCTGAGAAGGGCGGCTTCCCGCATTTCATGCTCAAAGAGATTTACGAGCAGCCCCGCGCAATCGCCGACACACTGCGCGGGCGCATTACCGCGTCCGAAACGGTCGTTCTCCCCGAACTCGAAGGCTTCACGAAGGAGCAATTGGGCGGGTTCACTCGGGTCCAGATTGTCGCGTGCGGCACGGCGTACCATGCTGGTATGGTCGCCAAGCGGTTTTGGGAGCATCTGCTCCGCCGCCCCGTGGAGGTGTCCGTCGCGTCCGAGTTCCGCTACGGCGACCCGCTAGTCGGGCGCGACACGCTCTGCCTCGTGATATCACAGTCGGGCGAGACGGCGGACACGCTTGCGGCACTGCGCGAGGCGCGGCGTCTGGGCGCGACGATTCTTTCAGTGGTGAATGTGGTCGGGTCGAGCATCGCCCGCGAGTCCGACGCCGTGGTCTACACGCAGGCCGGTCCCGAAATCTGCGTCGCGTCCACGAAGGCGTAC
>JAYUUO010000232.1:0-27287 GCA_043754515.1 Armatimonadota bacterium | reverse complement strand
AGTTAACACAAATTGCTCGCAATTGACTCGCCGCCCCACTCACTTCATCGGCTTCGTTACTCAGGCTTTCGCTTGTCGCCGCTCTCGTTCTGCCCCTTAGCGAACTCCTCGTTTAGTGCGCCGAGGTCGTAAGTGCGCTCCAACTCCTCGTGGAAGTCAGCCATCTCGCTGACCCGGATCGGCCCGAGTTGCGCGAACCGCTGTTTTTCGTCGGCATTCGCCTCGGTTGTCGTCTCACGCAGAATGCCGCCTTCCCACTCATCCTGTTTAACGAACTGCTCGCCTAGTTTTTTGCAACGCGAACAGCGGTAGCGGACATACACAAAACTTGGACCTGCCATGCGGGGATAATAGCCGGTCTGCATCACGTCTTTTTGTACGACCCGTTGTCCGCAGTTGCATCGTATCGCCGTCCGACTCATGGATACCCTCCAAAGCCTAAATGAGCGGATAAATCCGCCCCTGTATGGTGAGTGAGAAACGGTCCTGGGATGCTCCCCACGAAGCCGCATCGCCGCCACAAGCCGGTACCGGTCTTGCGTCTCATCTCTACAAGTAGTATACCACAAACCGACCCTCACCTACCGTTCTACAGTCGGGAGGGCATCGAAACTATCGCGTTTGAGGGTTGCGCGTCGGCGACGGCCACCGCCCTCCCCCTCAGTTCACCCAGGCTCTTACGCCCGCTGTTTTTGGTCAGATGCGCCAGAGACATGTATCTCTCGCTCGCCCCGGTGGCTGTGTCGGCGGGCGGCGTGTCATCACTATCCCTAGTAACGACCCTCGCCACAGGCTCGATATCCCGCGGCTTCTCGACGCGCGGGACAGGCATCGGGGTGGAGACCGCCGCGATCTCCGGGGCCGAGTTCGTCGCGGGCAAGTCGGCGGGTGGATCGGCAGACTCAACCGGTCGCTCTGGCCTCGCGCGGTCCGGCTTCCCCACCATGGCTACCCGGCTCGGTTTCAACCGGGCTGGCTTAACGGCGACAGTAGCAACCATCTTCGGCGCGGACTTAGCAACGACCCCTGTTGGCTTTTTTGCCATCTCGACGCGTCCAGCATGCTTTGGCGTGATGTCGGTCGGCGGCACTAGGGCTAGAGCGGCGACTTCCGGGACGACCGGCTTCACGACGGCGGGCATCTTGCGTGCGGGTCCCTTCGATGTAGGTGGCACCCGACTGGTCACCGACGCGATACGGCGTGCCGGAGCGGCGTGGAGCGGTGCCGTCGGGACATGGGCGGATTGCGGAACGGGGCGGGGCGTTTCCCACGCGACGACCGCCGTCGCCTCGCGGGACTCGGGAACGCGGACTACCGGGACCCCAACGCGCGGCACGGCGAAGAAAGAGATGGCGGCGACCGCGGCCACGCCCAAAGCGACTCGCGTGGGGACCGAATCGAGGAAAGCGAAAAACGCGACTAGCCGCTGGACGGGGGTCGGCTTGCGGTACGTCGCGGCGGCGATCCGTGCCGAGAGCGTATTGGGCGGCGCGACAAGTGGCACCTTCGACCAGGCGGTCTTCGTCGCCTGTAGGAATACCCATTCGGAGGCGCAACCGGCGCAGTTCCCCCGGTGCGCGTCGGCGAACGCGCGCTCCGACGGCGTTGCGCGCCCGTCGCGAACCGCGTTCATCACGAGGCGTACATCCGCGCACACCGGCGCGGGGTCAGAACCGAAACCTGAACTATGCTTAAGCGGCGACATAACGGCGATGCATTCTCCTCGTTGCGCGAACGTTTGCAGGTACGACGCACGTACAGTACAGTGTACGGAAACACGCGCTTATTCGTTCTTTTTATGAGTGCCACATCGGGGCGCAAGTTTCAATCAAATCTTCGGCGGTACGGGAACGGTGCCATAAGCAGACACCACTTACCAGACAGGCAATGATACCCATGGATATTGAAAACAAACCAGGTAATTCACTTGGCAACTTTAAGTTTAACAACGTCGGGCGCGAGGAAGCGGCGACCGAAGTACTACGCGCCCGGATTGATCCGGCGACGCGCACGCGAAACGTCGTGGTCGCTCTCGTAGCGGCGGTGGCTCTTGCGGGGCTACTCTGGAACGGCTTCCAGCAGACCGGCAAAAAGATCTGGGAGAAGCCGAGGGATACCCGCACCTTGCAAGCCCCGCAGACTAACGTAGACTGAGCGGAGAAACCTTGGCATGGCGACGGCGGCCTCCGGGCGGGTAATCTGTGCGCGTTGCGGCGCGAACAACTTCGAGACGCAGGCGGCGTGCTGGAAATGTGCCGCCCCGCTCGCCGCCGGGAGGAAGGCACCCGGCCCAGATGACGCCGCCCCTGTCTCGAGCGGTCACTCCCCTGCGGCGTCCGTGGACCCGTCCGTGGCGCACTGGGTCGGCGTCATCGGTGGGCTTGTAATCCCGTTCGCCATGCTCCCGGTCGGCTTAGCGTTCCTAATGTGGGACGACCGGCGCAAAGTCGAAGTCGGCCGCACCGCGACCATCGCGTCGCTCGTCGGCACGTTGCTCCACGGTGTGTTCACCTACTTCGCCGTCGTCGGTGCCGTACAAACCGGCATGAAGATGCTCCCCGGCGCGGCGGCACGCGCCAAAGCAGCGCAGGCGGAACCCGCGCCCGACTACAACAGCAAAGTCCCACCGCCGGAGATTCCCGGCATACCCTCTTTCGCGCCAAAGGAGAAGTAGCGACGCTACTCGGCCATGTTCCGACGCTGGAGCCTCCGACCAGTCATATCGCGCGCCCTCGGGCCGCGCTCGTTTCCACACCCGCCACGGAAATCGCACCATAATTGATTGTCTGTACGGCACTTTGTCCGCGGTCGCGGACAAAGTGCCGCCCTACCCCGCCGTGCCCGCTCGCGGACACGATACAATCATTTCGCTATGAAAGTTTTCGTTTACGACACGACACTACGCGACGGCTCACAGGGCGAGGGCGTTTCGTTCTCGGTAACCGACAAAATCAAAATCGCGCGACGCCTAGACGAGTTCGGCGCGGACTACATTGAGGGCGGTTGGCCCGGCGCGGTCCCCAAAGACACCGAGTTCTTCGTGCGGATGCGCGAGGCCCCCCTCGCGAACGCCCGCCTCGCCGCGTTCGGCTCTACCCGCAAGGCTAACACCCACGTCGAGGACGACATCCTGCTCCGGCACCTGCTCGACGCGCGAACGCCGGTGGTGACTATTGTTGGTAAGTCGTCGGCGTGGCACGTCACCGAAACGCTCCGCGTCCCGCTCGAAGAAAACCTGCGCATGATCGGCGAGTCGGTCGCTTACCTGAAAGCCAACGGCAAGGAGGTCGTCTACGACGCCGAGCATTTCTTCGACGGCTACAAGGAGAACGGCGACTACACGATGGCGGCCCTCGCCGCGGCGGCGGACAACGGCGCGGACTGGCTCTGCCTCTGCGATACGAACGGCGGCTGTCTGCCCCACGAGGTAGCCACCATCGTCGCCGATGTCAGCAGGGCGTTCCCCCGCGTAAAGATCGCCATCCACCCGCACGACGACGGCGACTGCGGCACCGCGAACGCGCTGGCGGGCGTACAGGCGGGCGCGACGCAGGTTCAGGGCACCGTGAACGGATACGGGGAGCGGGTCGGCAACGCCAACATCGTGCCGATAGTCGCCGCGCTCCGTCTGAAGATGGGCTACGACTGTCTGAGCGACCAGGCGATGCGCGACCTGACAAAACTGTCCGCCTTCGTGGACGAGATCGCGAACGTTTCCCCGAACCCGAAGGCGGCGTACGTCGGCCGCAACGCGTTCACTCACAAAGCGGGCCTCCATGCGGACGCGATCAGCAAGGCTCCCACCGCGTACGACCATCTCGTCCCGGAGACCGTGGGCAACACGCGCCGTCTCCTAGTTTCGGAGCAGTCGGGGGGCGCGACCATTGCTCAGAAAGCCGCCGACCTCGGCTACGAGTTGGACAAGCGGTCGCCCGAGGCGAAGGCGGTTCTCGCCGAAGTCACTGAACGCGAGCGCGGCGGGTACTCGTTCGAAGGCGCGGAAGGCTCGTTCGAGTTGCTCCTGAAAAAGGCGACCGGGCGATACCGGAAACTGTTCGAGCTGATCGGGTTTCGCGTGCTGACCGAGCGCCGCACGAACGACCCCGAGCCGATCACCGAAGCCACCCTGCGTCTGCGGGTCGGCGGGCAGGAGATGCTGACCGTCGCGGAAGGCGACGGCCCCGTTCACGCGCTGGACGGTGCCCTGCGAAACGCCCTGCAAACCGCCTACCCCCAACTCGCCGACATCCGGCTGACCGACTTCAAGGTGCGCGTCGTCTCAACCGACGAGGGCACCGCAGCGAAGGTGCGCGCCATCGTTGAAACCACCGCTCTCGGCGGCGACACCTGGACGACGGTCGGTGTGTCCACCAACATCATTGAGGCGTCGTGGCTGGCACTCGTGGACGCGGTCGAGTACGGATTACTACGCGGAGATGGGGATGAACCGCCCGCCAACAATCCCTAGCAACGAACCGCCAGCGACTGGGGCATCACCTCGACGAAGAAGGACGGTTGCGTGCCGAACGAGTCGCCGTCCGCTTGGAGCGAGGTCGCCGGGACGCAGGTGACTTCGAGGCGCGACGCCGTGATGTAGTGAACATGCGGGTCGCCGAGGTGCTGCCCGAGCGCGGCGAGACCAAACTGCTTGGCGAAGTTGGCGCGCTGTAACGGCGCGGGCAAACCGGGCACCGCGTCGAACACGAACACGTCGAACAAACCGTCGTCTAGAAGCGCGTCGGGGGCCGCGCGGAAGTCGCCTCCGTATAGCGTCGTGTTGGCGATCAGCACCGCGAACGCCTCGCTGGAACGGACGATAGGAACTCCGCGAGCGACATCCGAGCCGTGGACGCGCAGGGTGATGGTGGGCGGAACGAAGTTCGCCAGCGTCGAAAGCCCCGCGAGTACGTACGCCGACGCGCCGACAAACTCCTTCACGTCCGGGTTGACGTTATCCACTGCGAGCGCGTCCACGCCGAGCGACGCCATCAGCAAAAACAGTTGCCCTTCCTCCCGATTCGGCACCCAGATACAGCCGACGTCAACCCGGCGAGTCCGGCCATGGAGAGCGAGTTGCAGGGCCGCCGTCAAGTCATCGAGCGGGATCGAAAGCTCGCGCGCGAACACGTTCACCGTGCCGCGCGGCAGGATACCGAGCGCGGTGTCAGTGCCCGCGAGAACGTTCGCCGCCGTACGTAGCGTCCCGTCACCGCCCGCCGCGATCACCAGAGGCGCGCTCCGCTGGACGAGATCGCGTAGCGTCGCGAGTGCCTCCTCCGGCGTCTCGGTAGCGATCAGGTTCGGCGCGACCCCGGTCTCCGCTTTGAGGAACGTGGTCGCGTCTTCGAGCCAGACCAGATGCTGGTTCCGGCCGCCAGGGAGCACAATCCCTCCACTTTGCAGGGCACCGCCGGATGTCGGGTTATACATGAGCGTGACTTCGGGAGTGCCGAATCGCGATAAATGAGCCGTCTCGGTCTTAGTCGTTTTATGGGGTAACAAGTCGCGCATTGTGAGTCCTGATAGGCGGGGAGGCCGTTCGTCTCGTTGTTCTACGCAAAAAGGCGCTTGTTTATCACCATACGCTTCCGCGAGATTTTGCCGGACTTCCACGACCGGTTCAGGTATACTAACGACGCATGAGCGACCCGACCCATATCTTATTGACCAACGACGACGGGGTTTTCGCGCCCGGCCTGTTCGCGTTGAAGACCGAACTGGAACGCGCCGGACACCGCGTCACAGTGTGCGCCCCGGAGCGACAGCGGTCCGCTTCGGGACACTCGATCACCTTGCACAAGCCGCTCCGGATGAAGCAGGTCGCGCTCGAAGACGGTTCGCCTGCCTGGGCGTGTTCGGGGACCCCGGCGGACTGCGTGACCCTGGGGCTACTCGAACTGTGTTCGAGCGACCCCGCGCAACTCGTGGTATCGGGCATGAACCACGGCCCGAACCTGGGCTGGGACGTCACCTACTCCGGCACCGTCTCGGCGGCGATGGAGGCGGTCATCACCGGGATCCCCGCGATCGCGGTCTCGGCCGCCTCGTACGACGAGACGATTCACTGGACGCCGGGGGCGCGATACGTCGCCGAAACGCTCGTGCCCGCCGTAACGTCGCGCGGGCTACCGCCGGTCACGCTCCTGAATGTGAACGCCCCCAGCCTCCCAGCCGACCAGATACGCGGCGTGCGCCTATGTACGCAAGGGGACCGGCAGTACGTGGACCGGCTCGACAAGCGTACCGACCCGGTCGGCCGCCCATACTGGTGGCTCGGCGGCAAGATACACTCAGCGGAGACTGCCGAGGGAACGGATACACACGCCATCGGCGACGGCTTCATTACCGTCACCCCCATCCACCTTGACCTGACCGCGCACGCCTTCCTGCGCGATTTACGCGGCTGGGGTATCGTGAGTTAACTATTTCACACAAATTCTTCCTTGCCAGCCGTTGCTTTTCAGCAAGCGTACTGGTTATAATACGGCAGGGTAGGTAATACCCGTGTTGTCCGGGTGCCACCCACGCAGGATCGCGCCCATAAAGGAAAATGTTATGAAAACTCTCGTTTCCCGATTCACCTCCGTGTTCGCTATGATCGTGGCCTGTGGCGCGGTGACCGCCGCCAACGCGCAGACGCCGGTCGCCACCTACCAGTTTAACGGCAATCTCGCCGCAACCCAGGCGGGCGTCTCCGCGCTAACGGCTACTGACCCGCAAGGCACCAGTGGCTTCGGCACCGCTTCCGTGTTCGGCGTGAATCACGGCGTGTACAACTTCGTCGGCAACACTACGCCCCTGCAGCAAGCCGGTTTGTCACTCAATACGACGGGTTTGCTGACGCAGAACTACTCCATCGAGATGGTGTTCAAGTTCACGGACAGGGACGGCGCGTGGCGGCGGATCATTGACGTCCAAAACCGTCAGTCCGATAACGGCTTCTACGTTGAACCCGGCAATCATTTATATGTCTTCCCCGTCGCGAGCAGTACAACCGCTTACACGAACAACCTGTTCCACCACGTGGTCCTCACGAACGACGGCACCACCGCGAAGGGCTACCTGGATGGGTCGCTGGAGGTCGCCGCCGCCACGACGATCATGAACATCAGTAACTCCGACAATGCGGGACTGGGGATGAACTTTTTCCTGGACAATGTAGTGGGAGGCGGGCAGGGCGAGTACTCCAGTGGCTCGGTCGCTCTGATCCGCGCCTATAACACGGTATTGACCGACGGGCAGGTTGCGACCCTGGCGCAAAAGCCGTTCGGCGTCGCGGTTCCCGAGGCGGGGTCGCTACCGCTGCTCGCGCTCGCCGTTCTACCCGCAGTGGCGATGATAGCGCGACGCCGCAGAGCCGCGTAGCACGGATCGGGGGCGTTCGCACCGACATAGGCCGCGCGAACGCCCCTAACTGCTCCTCAAAGTGGTGGTACAGAGCTACTTGAAGTGGTGGTACAGGACGGAGAAATCAAACCCCGCCGATACCAGCCAGTGGAGCAGAAAGCAGGGCAGAAACGAGCGGAAGCGTATCGCGAGTAGTGCCATCAGGATCGCGCCGGGGAACGACGAGATCGTTTCGGCGAGCGGCTTGCCGTAGTGTAATGCGGTGAACAGCGCGGCTTGCAGGAGCACCGCGCCCCAGTCGGGCATGATCTTGAGGAACCCATTCAGTAGAAACCCCCGGTGATAGTATTCCCACGCAAACATGTAGAAGCCCATGATAACCTCATGGTAGACGAGCTTCTCCCACACGATCCGCCCGCCGATAATGCCCCCCCTGCCGTCCCCGAACACGCTGATCACCGCGCCGCTCCCGCCAAGCGAGTTCATCCAGTGGCCAATGTAGTAGCTCTGGGCATCCCGGTTCTGACCGAAGAAGTAGAGCACGGGGCAAAACAGCACGAAACAGGCGAGCGCGGCGAGCATCCCCTTACCGAGGTCGCCGGTAGCGAAGCCGATGTCGGCAGGCTCCCGGCGCAGAAACAGCATCCCGACGATCAGCGGCACCCACAACACGAAGGCTATGTTGAGCAGGTTGTACTCGTAGAATCCGAGAATAACGCCCCGGTCGTGATTCTTCCAGAACAGAAAGCCGGAGATGGCAAGACCCAACAACACAGTCACCCAGCCCGTCGTGACGTCGTTCGCGCCGGATGCGGGCGCGTCCGCTCCCGCCGAGCGCACTGACGGCTTCGCCGACCTACGAGCCAAAGCGCGCCATCTCCTTTTGCACTTCCGCAGAAAGGTGGCTACGGATCTGCGCCACGGTGGGACGCAAACGGGCGATGTCCAGCATCGTGTAAACGCCGGTTTCGTACAGCACTCGCCCGTCCACCAGGGTCAGCGCGACGTCGGAGGAGCGCGCGGCGTAGACCAGCGCGGCGAGCGGGTTGTCGTCGGCAGTCGGTGTCAGGTGCAGACCGTCGAGGCGCACCACACACAGGTCCGCGCGTTTCCCTCGCATCAGCGAACCGATCTCACGATCCATGCCGAGTGCCCTGGCACCGCCCAACGTCGCCATATGGAGCGCGTCGCGGGCGGACAGCGCGTCCGGCTTCTGCTCGCGCGAGCGCGCGGTGAACACGGCGTGGCGCATCTCCTCGAACATATCGGTCGTGTTATTCGAGACCACGGAATCAGTGCCCAGCCCGACCCGTATTCCCGCTTTCAAGAGGCTTTTCACCGGCGCGAACCCCGCACCCAACTTGCCGTTGGACTTCGGGCAGTGCGCCACAGACACCCCTTTATCCGCGAGAAGGTCGGCGTCCGTTTTATCCACATGCACCGCGTGAACCGCGAGTGTCGGGGCGTCGAACCCGCCGTGATCGGCGATATAGCGCACCGGAGAAACGCCCGGAATCTTCCACGGGATCCCCCGCGCCGAAAACATCTCCGCGAAAGGCCCGGTTCCCCGGCGAATCAGCTCGTTTTCCGCCGGTGATTCGGCGACATGGATGCACTGGAGGTACCCCTTGCGGTTCGCGTAAGTCGCCAATTCGCGGAACAGGTCGCCGGACACGGTGTACGGGGCGTGGGGCGAGATACCGAGCGCGACCCGATCCTCGGCGTGATGCCGCTCGATCTGCTCCTCCATCGCGACCATTTTACGTTTGAGGGCGATGAGTATGTTTTCGGGAGTCGGCTCCCGCTCGATCCCGAAAACCTCGCGGAACACGATCCCACGTTGCCCGGACACGAGCAGGGCGGCGAGCGAGGCCCCCGCGTCGCACGCGTCCGCGACGGTAGTGATCCCTCCCGCTAGCATTTCCGCCGCGCCCATGGTGGCCGAGGCGATCCAGTCGTCGAGAGACAGGCGAGTTTTGAGCGCGGTGAGGGTGCGGATCCAGGGGAAGAAGGCGAGGTCCTCAATCAGGCCGCGCATCACGGTATATTCCAGGTGGGCGTGGACATTCACGAAGCCCGGCATTATCGCAGACAGCCCGAGATCAATATGCGGCTCGCGGGGTGAGGCCGCCTTCCCGATATGCGTGATCCGCCCGTCTTCAAAGATGACTTCGCCGTCCTCAATCGGTGGCATCTCGACCGGGAGCACCCACTTCGCCCGGAGTCGTACCGGGCCTTCGGTGTGCCGGATCCGGTCGGCTACAGACATGGGGCACTCGCCGCCGTAGAGGAGCCGCTCTCGATCATAGTTGCCCACGCCTCCTGGTACTGGTCGTAGGTCAGGTTTTTAGCGTGCCCATCCAGAAACAGCATGATGTACCGGCGTCCGCTCCGCCCGAACGAAATCGGGCTTCCGTGCCAGGAGCCGTTGCCATCAAACAGGAACTGGATCTGCGATGTGCCGACCTCCTTACCGTCGAACGTTATGCCTTTCACCGAGTCAACGTTGACCTCTCGGAACGCAAGTTCGGTCCGGGTCAGGTAAGACGCCCCAAACGCCTCGTACATGGAAGGGCGCGCATCCAGCGGGCACGGCCCGCCGCAGTTGTCGTTGTTGTCCAAAGAGTCGAAGCCGATGTCGCCCGCGCACCGCCATATCTCGCGGTTCTTGGTGTACGGGTTGAGTACGCCTTCCTGCGCAAGCGATATGTCTTTGCCCTTTGTCGCGACGACCGGGTTGTCATAATGCAGGAACGGCATATCTTTGAGTTGAGCGGCACAGGCGGGCTTGCTCGACCAGATGGCGGGCACGTAGGCGTCCGACGCATCCTTGCCATAGGGCACAATGCCGTCGTAATCCTGCTCGTACATCTGCGCCGCCGTGCCTATCTGGCGCAGGTTGGATTGGCAGGTCGTCGCCCGCGCCTTGCCGCGAACGGCGGCGAAAACCGGGAAAATAATCGCGGCGAGCAGGGCGATGATCGCGATAACGGTCAGCAGTTCTATAAGGGTGAAACCACTTCGGGCGGGCCTACCGTGGATGATGCGGGCGCGGTACGTGTTGTTCATTCGGTGTCTCTTCTATCCGGCGTCGTCTGTCGCTTCTAATAACGTTCGCGAGGCGGCGAATGTTACGTATTTCCCGTGCCCCGCGGCTGTCGGATTTTACCATCATCACGAAGTAGTGCTGACCGGGCCACGACTTTCACCGCCAGTGCATCGCGCTATCGCCGTACAGCGAATGGATGTAGTTTAGTTGCCCGTCGTGGTACATCATGTGGAGCGCGGCGAACTCCGCGAGGCCGAACACCGTGGTTTCCATGCCGAGCGGGTGCATCAGCGTGTTGGCGAACGTCGCGTCGTCCAGACCGTCAACAACGCGGAGCAGGTGCCGCGTCTCCTCATCCAGAAAAGCGAGTGCCTTTTCCGGCGTGTCAAACGTGTCCAGAAACGCCTCACGATCCTCCGGTGAGCGGCGTTCGGGGAACGCGCCGGTTTCGAGGCGCGTCGCCATGATGCGGTTCAGGTCGGCACACTCCGCCACGATAGAGATCGGGGTGCGCCCCGCGCCGCCTGGCGAGACGACCATTTTATCGGCGGGGATCGCTGCGAAGTCGTCGGCCAGCCATCGGTTGCTTGATTCCAGAGTGTCGTGTAGCTGTGCTTTCGGGGACAGGGTGGACATGTAGAGTGATCTTTACTGCTTACGTGCGAGCAACGACACGCGCCGCCCGCCGGGGCATTGGCCGTCTAAAGAAGCGACTCCGGCGTGGTCAATGCAAGACCGAACTGCTCGGCGAGCGTGAGCAGGGTGATCTTGCCATCCGCGATATTAAGTCCGCCGCGTAGCGCGGCGTCGCTCGCGAGTGCTTTCTTCCAGCCCTTCCCCGCGATGGCGAGCGCATACGGAAGGGTCGCATTAGTCAGGGCGAACGTCGAGGTGTACGGGACCGCGCCGGGCATGTTGGCCACCCCGTAATGAAGCACGCCGTCCACGAAGTAGGTCGGTTCCTTATGTGTCGTCGGCCGCGTGGTCTCGATGCACCCGCCCTGATCGACAGCGACGTCCACGATCACCGCGCCGGGCTTCATCTGCGCGACCGTGGAGCGGGGGACAAGAGTCGGTGCCTTCGCGCCGCGCAAAAGGACGGCACCGATAAGCAGATCTGCTTCAAGCGCCTTCTCGCGGATCGCCGCCCGCGTCGAGTAGAGCGTAACGACGTTCGCGGGCATCACGTCATCCAGGTAGCGCAACCGCGGGAGTGACACGTCGAAGATGGTGACCCGCGCGCCCATGCCCGCCGCGATTTTTGCCGCCTCCGCGCCGACCATGCCACCGCCGACGATGACTACGTTCGCGGGGGCCACGCCCGGCACGCCGCCGAGCAGGATGCCCCGCCCACCCATCGCCTTTTCCAGATACTTCGCGCCTTCCTGAACCGCCATCCGCCCGGCGACCTCGCTCATCGGGGCGAGTAGCGGGAGCGAGCCGTCGGCGAGCTCCACCGTCTCGTACGCAATGCAGATCGCTCTGGAGCGCAGGCAGGCGTCGGTCAGCGTCTTCGAGGCGGCGAAGTGGAAGTAGGTAAATAGAATCTGACCGGGACGTAGAAGTGGATACTCGACGGGAAGCGGCTCCTTGACTTTAACGATCATTTCGGATCGGGCGTACACCTCTTCGGCGGACGTAGTGATGGCCGCGCCCGCCGCGCGGTAGTCGGAGTCCTTGATGCCGATCCCGCCCCCGGCGTCAGCCTCGACAAAAACGGTGTGTCCACCGGCAATCAGTGCTTCGACGCCGGAGGGGAGAAGACCGACACGGTTCTCGTCCTCTTTTACTTCCCTTGGTACACCAACAAGCATGTCGCATTTTATCATACTTGCGTCGGCAGGATTAAACACGCCCTAGGAAGGGAACAAAGGAAGCGGGTTATCCTAATCATGAAGTTAGTTGTTAGTTGGTAATTCGCGGCTCGGGGCGCGGTAACCTGCCTAACCCATGCCCAACATACAACAAGCAAGGAGTGCGTTCCATGGATGCGTTGAATACACAATCAGAGATCGTCGAACTAGAAAACCTACGGAGGCAGACTAGCTTTTGGCGTTTGGGAGCAGGGATACTCAGTATCGCCTGGGTAGCCGGATGCATGATCATCGTTAATGACTCAGTGCGGGGGCTTTTCAATACCGGACCCCGCCAAGAGAAGTTCGTTTCTATTCTGTCCAGCAACATTCAGAAGGATATCGCCCCAGGCGTGCAGACCCTAGCCGCGCAAACTATCGCCCAGGCCCGCCCCGAGGTAGAGGCGTCTTTCACAAAACTGAATGGCCGCGTTCCCGAACTCGCCTCGGCGTCGGTCAAAGAGTTGCAGTCGTTGCAGACTTCACTCCCCGCCAAAGGCCAGAAATTACTCGGCTCCACGTTCGGCGAAATGATTACCTCGAAGGACCAGAAGATCCGCCAGATGTTCCCCGACGCGACCGAGGAGAACGTCAAGGCGTTAACGCAGAACCTGACCGCGATGGGTCAGGAGCGCGCGGTCTCCGTAAACAACAAGCTGATCGGCAAGCACCAGACCGCTCTCAACGACATCGTGTCGAACATGGAAAAAATTCGTCTCGATGAAGCGAAGACGCCCGCATCGGCGATGGGAGACAACTGGGACATGGCACTCGCGTTCATGGACGTCGTACATGACGACATGAAAGACATCCAGACAGTGGCCAACCAGAGGCAGAAGTCGGGCACCAAAGCGGTAGCCTCCGCCGAACTACCGAACAACAAAGTGAGCACGAAATAAGGGGGACACCATGGCAACATCTAACAACTCAAACAACACACCTAACGTGCGCGTTTATGACGAACCGGGAGCCAGCACAACCGCCTCGACAACCAGCGGTGAGCCGGTGGCAGAGCGATTCATACACAAAGAACTGGGCGAAGCCCGCAAGTCACTGCGACTGACGCAGATATTGGCGTGCGTCGGCACGCTCGGCATCATGCTGTACACCGGGTACATTGCGAACCATCTGAACCAAACCCTACAACCCGCCGCCGCCGCGGAAGTGGCGACCGGTCTTATCAAAGACCAGGTGGATACGCAAGCACCGCAAATAGCCATGGAGATTAGAACGCGGGTTCCGAAACTAATAGAGCAGTTGCCGGATTATGCGATCAAGCAGATCCCGCAGTACCGCGCCGCGCTCGAATCGCAAGTCGAGAACGACATGACGAAGTATTTCACCTCGTCCTCTAAGGAACTCGGCGACTCATTCGACGATCTACTTTCGGCGCACAAGGACAGCATAGGGCAAATGCTTAAAGATGGTAAGGACCCGCAGGCGATGAAGCAGGTAGGCGATGCGCTAGAGCAGGAGTTGACTAAGTACGTCACCACGGCCGCCGTGAACGGCGAAACGCTTTCCACGAAACTGGATAGCACTTATGACTCGCTAACCCAAATCAATAAGCGCATGGCGAAACTCGCCGCGAACCAGAACCTGACTACTAACGAGAAAAAGGCGCGACGCGCCATAGGCATTCTGACCCGCACCGTGAACGCGGCGGGTCCCGAGGCGGGGGCGACCACCAACACCATTTAGTTGGTTGAGGAGCATAAGATCGCCCCGCGACTCATGTCGCGGGGCGACCTTTCCGTCCGGAGAACGGCGGACACAGACAGTTAATTACACGCCCGGTGGCAGATTACGATGTGGCAAAGACCACCGTGACAGACGCGCCAGACGGCACGGAGATAGTGCCCGCCCCCCGCGCCCCACTCCCTATAAGCAGAATCTGGGCGGACGACGTGTCGCTGTTTGCGCCGACGAAGACTAACGAGCGATCACGATTCAAGAATGCCGCGCCAGGGAACGCTTTGGTGTTAACCATCCCGAGGCGAATGGCACCCGGTCGCACCCAGCGACTAGCGTGCCCGAGCGCATAAAATTCCTCGTTTTTGACGACCCGTCCTGTGGTCGGATCAATGGTTACCACGCCGCGACAGTCCGGACAGCCGCCATTGCGCGGCCCATGTGCCGGATCAAGCGCGAGGTTCCATTTCAAGACTGTGGACGCCCCGTACCTTGTTGCTCCGACGACAAGGTTGGTTATGTCCCAACGGACGTTCGCGCCGAAATCGGGGGCGAAATCGCCACCGGTGCTTTCCGTGAAATGAGTCTCGATCCCCGGATAAGCGCGGCGCACCGCCTCCTGCGCGTCGGGGGTTCCGGCATAGCCGTGCCAGGCGACGCCCGCTATATATGGCCGCGCCCCCGCGTCGGACAGCACGGCGAGTGGGTATTCCGGCATGTCCCAATTGTGGTCCCAAACCAGTATCTTCGTCGTCAGCCGTGCCTGCTGAAGCGCGGGGCCGAGGTTTTCGCGGACAAACTTGGCTTGATCGCCCGGTTCCATACGCATCGTCGGATACGAATCCCGCTCCATGCGCGGCTCGTTTTGCAACGTAACATAGTCCACCGGAACACCAGCCGCCTCGTATGACTGGATGAAGCGCACGAAGTACCGCGCGTACGCGGGGTAGGCGGGCCAATCCAGCCAGCCGCCGTTCAAATGATGACTCGTCTTCATCCACGCGGGCGCGCTCCAGGGCGATGCGATCACGGTCAGGGCCGGATTGATCTCGCGGATGCGGCGCAAGAGCGGCAGGATATAGGCCTCGTCGCGCTTGATCGAAAACCGCGCCTGCGTGAGGTCGGTCTCGCCGGGTGGCAGGTCATTGTAGGTGTAACTGCCATGCGACGAGAAGTCGCTCGCACCCATCGGTACGCGGATCACGGAAAGGCCAATGCCACCCGCGCGCGTGCCGAACAGATCATGGAGTGCCGATTCGCGTTTGGCCGAAGGCAGACGCGACAGCAGGAACGCCGACGAGTCGGTAAGTGCCGCGCCGAACCCGCGCATCGTCTGCATCCGCCGCGATTCGTCAACCTGAATAGCTACGTCGTGGTTCGCCGGTGCCGGGCCGACGACGACCGGCGCGTGGAGCCGTCTCCGGTCCGGCGTGGTCACGAACGCTGTTATGGCTCTCATGAATGCGATCCTATCTTGCCGCGCGTGGCACTCATTTGGGCGACTTCGGCGCGTTGGCGGATCTCGTCGCCGCGTCCGCGCGTTGCGACTCCTGCATCTGCGCGGCCTGCCCGGATGACATAGTCCCGGCGGAAGTTGTGGCACCCTTCGCGCCCGACGGGGTCTCGGTGCCCGCGTTGTCCATGGTCTTCTCCCCACATCCCGCACCCAAAAGTGCCACGATGCACAGAGCAACGAGGGACGAACAAGCCTTCACGATCTTCATCGAATTTCCTTTCGCACAAACACGGGCACCGCCGTCGAAGTCCACGGCGACGGCACCCCTCACGGTCACCTGTTACTGGACGTCGGGCCACCAGCCCATCTCCTCGCGGCGACGCTCGTAGATCTTGGGCAGGTAGATGTTTTCATACCAGCGCAACTTACCCTTCGGGTACCCCTTGACGTGGCCGTCCGCGAACCCGACATTCGCTACGCCTCCGTGCCGATACCGGATGGTACGCCCCCCCTCCCAGTTCGTGTTGCCTAACTCGCTGTCTTTGTCCCGGCTTTTGTCTGCGGAGAACTGCGACCCGTCCTTCGAGGCGTCATAGACGCCGCCGGTAAGTACGCTTCCCGTCCAGAAACCCTGCAAAGAGATAAAGTCGGGCCACGCCCAACCCGCCCCGTTCCGCCCCTTCTCGACAATCATCACCTTGCTTGCGGGCGCGTCAATCTGTGCGACAGGCACAGTAGCTCTGACCGAGGCTGGGGCCGCGCCGTAGTTGCCGATGAACATGTCATTGCACCCATATCGTTGCCCCTGGTCGTCCATTGATGTCCCACTCTCAGGCCAAGACGGGCAACTCCATACGCCCCCTTTTCCGTATGCGACGCCATTGTAGGTATCGCCATTTTTGATGTATGGTTGTACCTGATTGTGCCAGGGGCGCGAGTCGGGGTTGCCCCCGCTCATCGTGCCGTCTTCGGACTGCGGATATGTCTCGTCGAAGTCCTGCACATACTGAAGGACGGCGAGGCCTATCTGCTTCTCGTTCGACAGACACGTGGTCTGTCTTGCTTTCTCCCGAGCTTGGGCAAACACGGGGAACAGGATCGCGGCTAGTATGGCGATAATTGCTATTACCACGAGTAACTCGATCAGGGTAAATGCCGATCTCCCCAGGGAGCGAACGGCGACTGCGTTGTTTTTCATCTTGACTTATCTTTCTATCATCGAACGAAGAATTGTGATTCCCTCTGCGCTACGACGTCTACACACGCCTACTCGGTGTCTGATGATCATCCGGGTGGGGTGGAAGCAACGGCGATTGTTGCATCGTCAACCCAGAGCGTCACCGGCTTGCTCACCTTCACCATTACCCAGCTACTACCTGCCACAGTGGGCGTTCCAGACACCGAGATCGGTTGCCAGGTTCTCCCTACGCTGACTTTGCAGACTCCATAGTAGCGATATGGGAACATCTTTTGTCTTAGCGCGAAATCAACCGTCGTCGGGCGATCGGCACGGATCCAGCACGATGCCTTGTATGACGTTTTAATCCGCAAATTCAGTTCCTGTACGAACTGTAGCCGCGCCTCTTTCCCTTGCGCCACTTCCATAACAGCTATCTTCTGGCATGATTTCCCGCCATGGGGATCCTGCTCATCGCGCGAATACTCGACGGTAACCGGTGCCCAACTAGAATCGTCTAGCCATGACGCGGCGATCACGCCAGACGACTTTCCAACCGTCGAGTAGGGTTGGACGGGGAGGTAGTTATCCTCGAAACCACCGTTGAGAATCTTATCCGTCGGCACCGTGGATAAAGCCATGGCATCCCGGTTTTTCGGTGACTCATATGCCACCTGGTCCTTTCGCGGTTGTCCCATGCCCGACTTGAATATCGCAAGCCACACGAGACTCACGAACGCAAGTAGAACGCAGACGGTGCCGACAGGTTTCAAAATAATTCGCATTCTTCACCCCCTTCCATAAGAACTCAATGGCTGAGCCTGGAGTTTATGAGATTCATTGTTGGCACATCACGCATAAATCTGTATTGAGGATCACGGCACTCATTCTCGATGACTCATTTATGCTAATTGTTAGTCGCTACACGACCCACCGACCCCCGGAGTACCAGCTCCGGCGCAAGATATATGGGATGGTGGACACGCCCACCGACCACATCCGACTCTTTCGATGACTCTATTTCCGCGAGTAAGAGACGTACTGCCTCCGCGCCGATCTCGCGAATCGGCTGCCGGATAGTAGACAACGCTGGGGTGACCTCGCTCTCGGAGAGCAACCCGTCAAACCCGATCACAGATAGCTGACCGGGTACGCTGACACCGAGTGAGCGACAGGCCATGATGACGGCGGCGGCGATGTTGTCGTTTCCCGCCACAATCGCGGTCGGGCGCGTGCCCGAATCGAGCAACCTCGGTACTAGGTCAGGAACCGTCTTCGCATCGTATGACGCAGTGACGATATGCCCCGGCAATGCGGGGGGCAAACCGCGCTCCGCGAGCGACAGGATGAAAGCCTTCCGGCGCTGGTCAACACTCGCCACATTCGGATTCCCGGTGATATGCGCGATGCGGGTGTGGCCCAGATCCGCGAGGTGCCGCACCGCCTGACGAATCCCCGCCGCATTGTCCACGTCAACGGACGGCACATGGGCCGGGCAAAGGGCGGGGTCCGGCGATATGGCGACGAGCGGGATCGGCAGGGCGGACAGAGCGGCGAGCATGTCGGTATCGGTGAGCGGGGCGACGAGGATCACGCCATCGGTGCGTCTGTCCCGGAAGCCGGGAGCGGAGCGGACGGCGTCTTCCCACTCCTGAGTGAAAAGCAGGATGTTGTAGCGGTGCGCCGCCGCCTCGTCCATGATGCCCTGCAAAAGCGCGATCGCGTAAGCGTTGCCGATAGCGGCGGTCGGGTTCAGCACACCGAATAGCACACCTATCGAGAACGTCTTGCGCGAAGCGAGGCTACGAGCGACCGCGTTCGGATGGTAGTCAACCTTGGCCGCCGACTCCATTATTCGCCGCCGCGTCGCCTCGGAGACGAGCGTGTTGGAGCGTGACCCGTTCACCACGGCGGATACCGTGTAGGGACTCACACCCGCTATCAACGCGACATCTTTGAGGGTTGCTGCTTTTTTCAAGGCTTTGATCGCTAGAACAGATTAACTAAACATTTGGTTACGCGATTCGTTGTACCGTATATACCGGGTTGTTGTCAAGTCAGATGAAGAAAATCGGGGTAGAGGGGCGAAATATTCGCCCCTCTACGAACACTAACCGACCGAGGAGTCAGTGGGGACGCGTTCGGGAGTAGCCCGGTTGGGCGCGGTGCGGAACACGTTCAGCGACGTCGTAGCCGCATCCACGCGCGTGGGCCGCATCTGAGGATCTCGCTCCGCAACGTCTCCCCCGCGCGCGCGAACGCACTTCGTATCCGAAGTTCGGTGAGTAGTTGTACGGCAGTCACAACGGCGTCATCGCCCGGCAACGGCTTTTTGAGAACCACTTCGCGCCGATTCGGAACCGAGATGAGTTCCGGCGAAAGAATCAGGTCGTAGCCGTCTAAAGCTGGTATCCAGGCGGAAACCCACCACTGACGCCCGTCCTGATCCGATTTTTTGCGCTGAGGCATGAGAGAAAGCGCGACGCAGTGTTCGCTATCGCACAAGCGAACCCCCTAGCCGATTTGGCCCTTCGATATCCACGATTCCGAACAACCCGACCGCCCGAAGACCCGTAAGCAGTCGGTGTCTCAACTTCTCGTACTCCGCGTGTATCACTCTCCTGACCTCCCTTGTCCAATATACCTACTAAGACTACGTTTGTCTGCCATATTTTGTTCCCTGGATTAAGAGTCACACCGCCGCCGCCCGAGAGCGGGTTAAGTTCAGCAGTGCTTCGGTGTCAGGGCGATGTAAATGAGGGCAACAGTTGCCGCCGAACGGTAGTAACTTGCCGGGATTCAATAGCCCTTCCGGGTTGAACGCGCCGCGCACCTTCGCCATCATGTCCAGATCGTCGGGCGAGAACATCAGGTCCAAAAAGTCGCGCTTCTCGATCCCGATGCCGTGTTCGCCGGTGAGCGCGCCGCCCGCGTCCACACAGGCTTTCAGGATCTCGCCCCCCGCCGCGAGGACGCGTTTCACTTCTTCGGGGTCGCGCTCGTCGAACAGAACGATCGGATGCAGGTTGCCGTCCCCCGCGTGGAAAACGTTCGCGATTCGCAGGTTGTACTTCGCGCCTATGGCGGCGATCTCGCGCAGGATGTGCGGCAATTTGGTACGCGGTACCACGCCATCCTGCGTCGCGTGGGAAGGCGCGAGCCGCCCCAGCGTGCCGACCGACTTTTTACGTGCCATCCAGAGCCGCGCGCGTTCGGCGTCGTCCTGCGCCATCTCGACGCGCACCGCGCCCAGACCCTCGCAGATGCCAGTAATACGGGTCGCCTGCCGATCAATACCCGCCTCCGCCCCATCCACCTCGATCAGGAGCACCGCCTCGGCGTCGGTCGGCAGTCCGAGATTGTACGCCGCCTCGACCGCCTGCAAGATCGTGCGGTCAATCATCTCCAGCGCGGCGGGCAGAATCCCGGCGGCGATGATCGCCGAGATCATCGCCGTCGCGTCGTCAATCGTCCGGCAAACCACGAGCATCGTGCGCACGGCCTCGGGAGTTTTCACCAGTTTCACCGTGGCTTCCGTGACGACAGCGAGCGTGCCCTCCGACCCGGTCACCAGGCCGACTAGGTCGTAGCCTGGATCGTCGGTGGAGAGTTCCATGATCTCACCGCCTGGGAGGACGATCTGAAGCGCGAGGATGTGGTTCACCGTCACGCCGTATTTGAGCGTGTGTGGGCCGCCCGCGTTGTTCGCGATATTGCCCCCGATAGTAGACGCGCCCTGGGAGGACGGGTCGGGCGCGAACTGGTAACCGTCCGCCGCGACCGCCTTCGTGAGCGCGATATTGATCGCGCCCGCCTGTGCCCGTAGCCGCCGGTTCGGGAGATCCACCGACAGAATGCGGTTCATACGCGAGACGCAGAGGAGTAGCGCGTCCCCCCCCGTGGTCGAGCCGCCCGCGAGTCCCGTACCCGCCCCGCGCGGCACGACCGGCACGCCATGACGCGCACAGAGCCGTAGGATGGCGGAAACCTCCTCCGTGGAGCGCGGCAACGCGACCACGCCGGGGAGCGACTTTTCGAGCGTATACGCGTCGGAAGCGTATACCGCCTTCTGCGCGGGCGAATGGCGCAAACCATCCTCGCCCAGGAGGGATTTTAACTCCGCGGTAAAAACCGGTGATAGGCTGTTCATTTCGAGACTATGATACCACCGGGCGTATTATGACGGCATCGCTTTACCTGAAGCGATTTCACCTGGATTATCCAGCGGGTTTCGGCCCGAGTTGGCACATGGGCGGGGGCACCCCATGCCCCCCGCGTCGGCCCGCGCACGTGGTTACGCGGGCCGAAACCCGCTCGCCAACGCTTCACCTTCCTCCTCACCCGCCGATCTGTGCCATGATGCGCAGACTACCGCCTTTCGCTACCCGCCCTTCGAAGTCGGACTGCTCCGGCTTGTGCGTCAGCGCATTCTGGACATGACCGATGATCCCGGCGTCGGAGCAGCCGCTCCGTAGCGGCGTCATCAGGTCGTACTCGTAGTTGTCCGCGAGACACGGAATCAGTCTGCCGTTCGCGGATAAACGCAAGCGGTTGCAATTCTCGCAGAAGCGGTGCGAAATCGGGTTGATGACGCCGACGGTGCCGCGCCCGCCCGGAACGCGGAACGTGCGCGACGTGGAAGCGGCGTCGCTCGACACCGGTTCGAGTTCGCCCCACTGCTCGCGCAATCGAGTCAGTACCTCCTCGTTCGAGACATACCGCGCCCGCCACGCGGGGGGCGTGACCATTCCGATGGGCATGTACTCCAGGAAGCGGACGTGCAAAGGCGTCTCGACCGTCAGGCGCGCGAAGTCGTTCATCTCGTCGTCGTTGACGCCGCGCATCACGACGCAGTTAAGTTTGATCGGGTCGAAGCCATTTGCGAGGGCCGCCTCGATTCCGGCGTGGGCACGGGCATACTCAGGCCGCCGCGCGATCTCGGCAAACCGCTCCGGCTTCAGCGTGTCCATACTAATATTCACGCGCCGCACCCCGGCGTTTTTCAGCGCGGCGGCGTCGCGGGGGAGAAGAATGCCGTTTGTGGTCAGGGTCACCTCGCCGATTCCGGGGATGCGGTTCAGATGCGCGGCGAGTTCGGGGACGTTTTTGCGGACGAGCGGTTCGCCCCCCGTCAGGCGAATCTTCTTCAAGCCCACGCCCGCTAGCACGCGGACGACCCGCTCGATCTCGTCAAACGACAGAACGTTGTCCAGGTCCTCGTACGGAACCCCTTCCTCGGGCATACAATAGATGCACCGCAGATTGCACCGATCCGTCAGTGAAATGCGCAGGTACTCGACGCGCCGCCCGAAGTTATCGGCGAGCATCGGAAGCGGAAGGCGGGGATTGTCGAATATCACTCCCTTCGAGTATACCGCGTGTCATGACGCCGTTATTCTTCGGCGGCGGGCGCGTTCCTCGGCTTGCGGAACATCTCCTTGAACGTACGCAGTTCCGGAACGCGGAGCAGGTAGCAGATCAGGACGTACACCACGCAGGCGAGACCGCCGAACAGCACCACCGCGAGTCCCGCGCCGACCGTGCCACGCGGCAAGAATCCGCCGAGCCGTTGGTCAGCGAGCCACGCCACACCAGCCGCGACCAGCGACGCGACAGTGATCTTCGCGGTCGAGACGGCGATACCACGCAGGTTCAAACCGCCGACCCTTTTGTGCAGAAGAATGAGGAGGAGCAACATGGACACGATGCCGCAGAATGAGGTGCCCAGTGCCAGACCGATGTAGCCGTTCGGCACAACGCGCAGGTAAACCCAGGCGATCAGAATAAACAGCGCGACCATCGGCGTCGTGACATAGACCGGCGTGCGCGTCTCCTGCATCGCGTGGAACCCGCGCGCCAGAATGGAAGTGCCGGACCAGGCGAACGTCGCGAGGGAGTAACAGGCCAACGCGGTCGCGGGCATCGCGACATCGGCCTCCGTGAACGCGCCGCGCACGTAAAGCAAACGGATCAGTGGGTACGCCAGCGCGACCATGATCGCGGACGCCGGGATCGTCAGGAAGAAGACGCGACGCAAGCCGTCCCCGACCGCCTCGCGGTACGCCCCCCACTCCTTTTGCGCGGCGAGGAGCGAGATGGTCGGCAGAAGCACGATCGCAAACGCCTGCGCGAATATGCCGATAGGGGCCTGCGTCAGGTAGTAGGCGTTCGTCAGCGCGGCGATACGGGCATCGGCTGGCAGGAACCGCATCGTGAGCCATAAGTTGAGTTGCGAGAGCGACTGACCTAAAATAATCGGCACCATCAGCCGCCCCATCTTCTGGACGCCTGGATGGGACAGTTCCCAGCCCAGCCGCCAGCGCACCCCCACCCGCGCCATCTCCCAAAGCGGCAACAGCACGCTACCGACGAACGCCCCCGCCAGCGCGCCCCAGGCGACGGACTGGATGCCGAACGCCTTGCCGAAGAACACACAGCCGACAACCTGCCCGACGTTGTACAGGATCGGGCCGACGCCGGGAATCAGAAACTGCTTCCGCGCGTACAGCGTCCCCATCAGGAGACTACCGACCATCAGGCACCATTGCACAGGGAGTAGGATGCGCGTGAGGCTCGCGGTGAACGTGACTGCGGGGGGCGTAAACTTCGGATTGAGTAGGTGCATCAGCGGCACCACACCTATCTCCATGCCGACAACAAGCACGGCGACAATAACAGCGACCAGCGACAGAACGGAGCCGAACACCTTCCACGCCTCGTCCTCGCGCTTCTCATTCCAATACTGACTGAAGATGGGAATGAATACAGAAGACACCGCGCCCCCGGCGATTACCAGGGCGATCAGGTCGGGGACGCCGAAGGCGGCGCGGAACATGCTAACATCGGTGCCCTGCCCGAACTGCCGCGCCAGAGCCATGTCGCGCAGGACGCCGGTCACGCGCGACAGGAGCACGAGCGCGATAGTCAGTCCAGCGGCGCGGGCGACCGCGCCACTCGTGTTACGGAGCGCGGGCGGGTCAGCAGGGACGGACGGAGAGGTGAGACGCGGGTTAACGGTAGCCATACGACGGCTATGGTACGATGGACCGTTCGCTTTGTCAAGCAAAGTGTTTATTGGGCGGACGGTTTCGGGTGTTGAAGATCGCGGGGCGGCAGATTCTGGAGAGCGAGGTGCCGGTTCTGAGACTGAGGCCAGGTAGCCGGGAATGGTACGTTGTCGAGTAGCACCACCTCAATGGCTTCGCGAACTTGGAAGGCACAGAGGTTCGGTCCTATCTGACCCACCCCGGTTCCTAAACCAGGAATCGCCACGGTATTTACCGCCTCCGAGATCGGTTGCCCCGCGCGTTTGCCATCCGCGAAAACACCGTGTTTTATGAGTAGTAGCACCGCGCGGGTGGCTAGGAAGGGGTTCACCGAGTCACGCAGAATCATCGGGACTCGCATTGTCGGTGCCGCGATTAGATAAGGAATCGCCTCATGCCCCGTCTCAACGATATCCGCCGAACCGACGAGCAACTCGCCGTGATGCCGCTCACGAACCGCCGTTTGCACGCTCGCCTCGATACTCCAGCCGAAGAACCGGGAGTACAGCAGGTCAATGCCGCCGTCCATGAAGCCGAAGGAGTTGGCGGGCGAGACCACGGCGTCGCACGCGACGTCGAAGATCGAGCCGCGATGCACCGTCACGAACGGCAGGTCGCCGCAGTAATGGTCCCACACCGCCGCGAGCGGCTCCCCCACGGCGGCTAAAACGATGTTCATAGTCGTAACTTTCGGGCGGATTTACCGGGCCGACTTCCACTCGACACATTGCCGCAAGTGGTAGCCGTCATGCGCGAGGATGTTATTCGCCTGCTCCACGATAGAAAGCTCGCCGACATTCTCGCGCTCGGCGACCCGGTGCCACTCTTCGTCGCTCAGGGAGGAGAGTAGCACGGCGGTCGCGGCGCGACGCTCCATAAACCAGAGCAGGGCTTCGTGCGGGTTCGTGTGCGCGTAGTCGCCGATAACCGAGGCTTGCTCCTCATCCCAGTTCGGCAAGAACGGTCTCTCCTCGGCGCGGGTACGCTCGATGCGGGCGCGGCAGACCGGCTCCCAATCGGCGAGATGCGCGATCATCTCGCGGAGCGTGAAACGGTCGGGATCCGGGCGGGCGTCCCAAACGGTTGAGTCGGCGGCGATGTCGGCGACCAGAGCAGACAGCACCGACGGCGTGCCCTCCAGCGAGGAGATCAGGTAGCGTTTTATGTACGGGGCGAACATGAAAACAGTGTATCAAAGCGCACTATGCTTCGACAACCTATACCCATTATATTCATGCGGTTCGAGGTCTCAGGTTCTCAGCCTTCCTCGTCCGAAGGACGTCCGGCACGCAGTGCCTATAGACGTGGATTTCAACCCGCGTGACCGACGGTGCGTGGTCGGACTGGGTTTCAACCAGCGTTCCTCGACAAGCCGTGTAACTCCCAGTTGATTATGCTACAGTCGAACGGGGGAAGCGAAACAATGAAAATAGGGGTATGCGCGGGGCCGGACGACGCACGCATGTTAGCGGAAGCGGGCGCGGATTATATCGAATGCGGCGTGGTAGGTACTTTAATGCCACTTGCCGATGACTCGGCGTGGCTAAAGATGCGGAGCGCGTTGCTCACGTCGCCGCTCCCACTCGAAACGTTCAACTTATTTCTGCCAGGTGACTTCCGGCTCGTCGGGGAGCCGTCCGAAGTCACCGATCCGACAGTCATCCGGCGATATGTTTTTACGGCACTGCGCCGGGCGCGTGATGTAAGCGGGTCGCTCATCGTGTTCGGGAGCGGCGGGGCGCGGCGGGTACCGGCCAGTTTCCCACGCGATACGGCGGCGGATCAGATCCGGTCATTCCTCTCGGTCTGCGCCGAGGCGAGCGACGAGACTGGCGTCGTGATCGCCATCGAGCCACTCAATACCGCCGAGTGCAACATCATTAACACGGTCTCGGAGGCAGTTCGGGAGTACGTGGCCGTTCTGAATCATCCCGGCATCCGCGTCCTCGCCGACACGTACCACATGGAACGGGAAAACGAGCCTATCACGGCAATCGCGACGTACGCGACTTTCCTCGCGCACGTCCACACGGCGGACACGAACCGGGTACCGCCCGGTCAGGGCGAGTATGACCACGCGACATTGTTCGATCTGCTCCGGCGCATCGGTTATGCGGGGCGCGTCTCGGTCGAGGCGCGATTCACGAACCTCGCGGGCGAGATCGGCGCGGTAATGAGCCACTTACGCGCGGCGCAAAAAAAAGCGGCGGGGTAGCCCCCGCCGCTTTTCCGTTACCCGCCTATCAGTTCGCGGTCTGCTGTGCAAGCAGTTTCCCGATGGACAGCCGCCACAGTCCACGCCCGAACGTCGAGAGGTTCAGGAACCCCGTGCGCGGCGTCGCCTTGATCGCGGTCACCTCGGTATTCGGCAAGCCGAGCGGTGCCGTCGCGTTCTGCCAGTTGGTGCCGCCGTCCGACGTGTAAAACAGACCGAGGTCGGTGCCGACGAAGAAGTCAGTGTCGGGCCGGACCGGGTTACGCTCAATGCAGTTCGCGCTTATGTCGGGTAGCTTCCCGGTGGTGCCGCTACCGGCGAGCGCGGTGAACACGGGCGAGGTTCCGGCGGCAGTCACGCGGAAGACCTGCGCCACGCCGGTTCCACTCAGGGTCACGAGCACGTCATCCGGCTTCGTCGGGTTGATACTGAACCCCGTGATCGCACGGTTCGGTAGCTTGGACGAGTCGGCCTTCCCATCGGAGAGTTTAGTCCAGGTCGCGCCCTTGTCCTTGCTCATCCAGAAGCGGGCATCACTGGTACCGACGTAGATGCGCTTCGGATCGGAGGGCGCGACCGCCATCGCGAGCACGTAGCCACCTTTGGTGCCGTCCGCGAACTCAACGCCGCCGACACGCGCGTCCCAGGATTGGCTCGGCTCGTTCCAACGCCACATGTAGTTCGTCCCCAGATACAAAGGGTGCGGATACGTTGAGTCCATCGCGGTCTTGCCAACGAAGGGATGAACTTCTTGATCCCATAGCGGCTTGAGATCCGGGTAAACAGCCGGGACAATATAGTCACGCACGTTGCCGCGGAGTCCCACCGTGGAGCGAGTGATACCCTGGAATTGGGACGAAACATACATGATGTCCTGGCGAGTTGGGTTGATCAGGGCGTTCATCCCGTCACCAGCACCGGTTTGGAGCCAGGTATCCAAGTAGTTTAAGGCGGCCGGGTTGGAGTTATCCTGAGCCGCCGTGATCATCAAACGCGAGTTCGTCGGCGACCAGTCCGCCGTGTAGAGCTGGGTGTTACCCAGCGTCTTGTTCAGGTCGGTGACAAACGTGTGGGTACCCTTAGCGGAGTCGTAGTTCATTCCGTAGATCCCACCGTCATTCCCAGAGAGCATTCGGGTGGGGTCACCCGGATAGAATGTCAGGCTATGTTGATCGGTATGCACCTCATCTTTGCCCGAGTAAGTATTGGTGACATCCGTCCAAGTGGAACCACCGTTCACAGAGGAGTTGATCCCGAGCCGACCGAAATAGAGCATCTCACCTGGAGTGCCGCCCACGACAAGCGGCACGGTTGTGAGGTAAAAGTCATAGAACCCCTGCCCCCAGAAACTGTCGGTTGCTAGTGCCCCGGAAATATCAGTCCACACGTACGACTTGCCGTCCGCCGCGAGAACACCCTTCGAGACCTTTTTGTCATTCTCGCTAGCGACAT